>JAJDNI010000306.1 GCA_022340755.1 Gemmatimonadota bacterium | reverse complement strand
AGCCGCTTCCGGGACACGGCGCGGAGCGTGGGCAGGTCGTAGAAGAACGAGCAGAACGAGTAGTTGATGGCCTCGGCCATCACCGTGCCCACGATGGACACGGCGGCCACCACCCATGCCGGGTGGAAGTCGCCGAAGTAGATGAGGATCGGCTCGTGGGGCAGGAGCCCCACCAGGAACTCGGAGGGGAAGCAGTAGAAGAAGAGCACGACGAGGCTCTTGCTCTCCCGGATGATCGGGGAGAGCACCCACACGAGGAGCAGCCCCAGGATCAGCGCCCCCTGCGCGGCGACGATGAGCGCGCGCTGGCGCCCCGGCGAGCCCCGCCCGGGCCCGGAGGGGCGGGGCGCAGCGCCCCCGGCGGATCGGCCCGCCCCGGCTTCCTTCGCGGACGTCAGGCCCCGTTCCTCCCCAGCAGGTAGGGGACGTGATCCAGGAACAGGTGTCGGGCGGGCCGCTCCGCGTGCGCCCGGGACCCGGTGAAGCAGTCGACGCACGGGTTCGTGGCCGTGAACTCGCGGAGCATCGCGTCGCGCGTGGGATAGTCCCGGACCAGCAGGCCGCACGGCGAGAACGTGCCGTCCGGGTTCACCACCAGGAAGCGCTCGCCCGCCCGGCATGCGCCCAGGTCCTCGTTGTTGAAGAAGCGCGCCATGCCCTCGAACACCCAGTCGGAGGTGAGCACGTGCCCGCGTTCCGCCTTGATCTCCAGAAGACGGCGGGTCACGGCCCGGAAGTCCTCGATCTGATCGGGCTGGACCAGCAGGCTCTTGTCGTTCGTGCGCAGATGGGTGTAGGCGCTGAAGTTGATGTTCACCCCCCAATCAATGGCCACCTCGGCCATCGCGGGCGCGTCCCGGTAGTTCAGGCTCGTGAACACCGAGTTGAAGACGACGCACTTGCGCTCTTCCTCCGTGAGGCTCGTCATGAGCTTGCCGATCTTCGCGAAGAGCCCGGGAATGGCGCGCCACTCGTCGTGGCGCTCATCGGGGAAGTCCAGGGAGATGAGGAACTCGTCGGTCCCCGCCTCCTTGAGTCTCCGGAAGCGCTTCGGCGTCAACAGGGCCGCGTTCGTGACCACGAGGATCCGCAGCGGAGACACACCCTGCCGGAAGAGATGCACGATCTCCTCGAGCTCCTTGCGGATGAGGGGCTCTCCTCCGGACATCATGACGGCCAGGGGACGGAGCTGCTGGCAGATCTCCAGAAGCCGCTGAGGGCTGGCGAGGCGCTCCTTTGGAATGTCCGGGCCACGGTGACAGTGCTTGCACCTGGCGTTGCAATTGTACGTGAGCTCGAAGGAAGCGCAGTAGGTACGGTGGAGGAAGTAGTTCGCCACCGCGCGGCGCGCCAGAGCGACGGGGAAAGCCATAGAATCCGCCTCGGGTTCGGGGGCAGCGGGAGGCGCTCCCCCCAATACTGCCCCATGCCTGCCGCCAGCCGCAAGGCGAGCCCACGGAAGCGAAGACGGCGGAGGCGCAGATCATGGAGGGAGCGCCGGACGCTTCCCTACCGGCCGATTCTTGCTGGACCTCCCGTCGCGGGCCAGGTTGACGAACCTCGACGCTCGTCGTCGACGAGACTCCATCCTGTTCGGAGAGGCACCCATGGATTCCTCCTTCGACCGCCGCGACTTCCTCAAGGTCACCGGCCTGGGCGCCGCCGCCCTCGCCGCGGGCACCGCCGCCGGCTGCACCGTCCCGGACGAGGCTGCGCCGCCCGCGTCCTCCGCGAACACGAGCCAGCCATGGACGACGGAGAGCTTCGAGCTGGAGGAGGTCTCCATCGCGGACCTCATGGACGGGATGGACTCGGGGAAGTGGACGTCCACGTCCCTCACCGGCATGTACCTCGATCGTATCCACAAGCTGGACCGTCAGGGCCCCCGCCTGCGGGCGGTCATCGAGACCAACCCCGATGCCATGGAGATCGCCGCGAAGCTCGACGAGGAGCGGGAAGCGGGGGATCTGCGGGGACCGCTGCACGGCGTGCCCATCCTGGTGAAGGACAACATCGACACCGCCGACAAGATGGTCACCGCGGCGGGGTCGCTGGCGCTGGACGGCTACCACCCGGCCGAGGACTCCTTCGTCGCCGCCCGCCTGCGGGCCGCCGGCGCGCTCATCCTTGGCAAGGCCAACCTCTCCGAGTGGGCGAACTACCGCTCGACGCGGTCGTCGTCGGGGTGGTCGGGGAGGGGCGGCCAGTGCGGCAATCCCTACGCGATGGACCGCAACCCTTGCGGTTCGTCCTCGGGGTCGGGGGCGGCCGCGTCGGCCAACTTCTGCGCCGCCGCCATCGGCACCGAGACCAACGGCTCCGTCGTGTGCCCTTCGTCCATCAACGGCGTCGTGGGGATCAAGCCCACGGTCGGGCTGGTGAGCCGCAGCGGCATCATCCCCATCGCCCACAGCCAGGACACCGCGGGGCCCATGGCGCGTACCGTGCATGACGCCGCCGTCATCCTGGGCGCCCTCACGGGGGTGGACCCCAACGACGACGCCACCGCGGCCTCCCAGGGGAACGCCCACACCGACTATACCCAATTCCTCGACCCCAACGGGCTGAAAGGCGCCCGCATCGGCGTGGAGCGGGACTTCTTCGGCCGGGATGCCCGGGTCGACGCCCTCATGGAGGACGCCATCAAGGTGATGACCGACGCCGGCGCCACCATCGTGGATCCCGCCAAGCTGGACACGCTCCGGGACATGAACAGCGTCGAGGGGACGGTGCTGAGCTACGAGTTCAAGACCGACCTGAACGCCTACCTGTCGAAGCTCCCCGAGCCGTTCCCGCACACGCTGGCGGACCTCATCGCGTTCAACGACGCCCACAGGAGCGAGGAGATGCCCTTCTTCGGCCAGGAGATCTTCCTGGACGCGGAGAAGCGCGGGCCCCTCACCGACCCCGAGTACGTGCAGGCCCTGGCCAAGATGCAGACGGCGGCCCGGGCGAAGGGCATCGACGCCCTCATGGAGGCGAACCGGCTGGATGCCATCGTGTCGCCCACGACGCGCCCCGCCTGGCTCACCGACCTGGTGAACATGGGCGGCTCCAGCGGCGGCAGCTCCGGCCCCGCGGCCATGGCCGGGTACCCCAGCATCACCGTGCCCAACGGCCACGTCATGGGGCTCCCGGTGGGCATCCTCTTCTTCGGGCGCGCGTGGAGCGAGCCCACGCTGCTCAAGCTGGCGTACGCGTACGAGCAGGCGACCCACCACCGGAAGGCGCCGAAGCTGCCCCTGTCGCTGGACCTGAGGAACGCGGTGCTGTAGGGAGGGGCGCTCGGACGCGGGGGCGCAGCACCGCCCCCTCGCTGGACCCCGGGCGGCCCGGGGCTTAGGCTTCCTGGAAGCGTGGCGCCGGCTCCGGCCGGCGGCACGCGAGGCCCTGCCAACCGCGCACGGAACGGCGTGGCAGTCGGAGGCTTCGTGACGGCCGAAGGCCAACGGAGCCCCGACGGACCACCACGGCGCGGGCGTCATCCACTCCACCAGAGAGTGAGCCATGAGACCCCTCCACGGGCTCGTGCTCCTGGGTGCGCTGGCGGGATTCGCCGCGGCGGCTCCAGGGCACACCATCGCCCAGGAGCCGGGCGGGATCTTCCCCTTCGAGTACCGGCGCCTGGATCTCGACAACGGGCTGCGGGCCTACCTCATCCACGCCGGCGCGCCCGGCCAGATCGCGTACCTGAGCGTGGTGCGCACCGGCGCCCGCGACGAGGTGGAGCCCGGCAGGACCGGCTACGCCCACTTCTTCGAGCACATGATGTTCCGCGGCACGAAGAAGTATCCCAACTACGACGGCGTCACCGAGAAGCTGGGGGCGTTCCGCAACGCCAACACCAGCAACGACCGCACCGCCTTCTACATGGTGGCGTCCAGCGAGTACCTCGAGCAGATCATGGACCTGGAGTCGGATCGGTTCATGAACCTCGACTACTCCGAGGAGGGATTCCGCACGGAGGCGGGGGCCATCCTCGGTGAGTACCAGCAGGGCGCCTATAGCGCCTACTCCATCCTGGACCGGACCATCCGGGAGACCGCGTTCACGAAGCACACGTACCGCCACTCGACCATCGGCCTGGAGGCCGACGTACGCGGTATGCCCGAGGGGTACGAGTACTCCCGGAGCTTCTTCCACCGGTTCTACCGGCCGGAGAACGTCGTGCTGGTCATCGTTGGGGACGTCGACTTCGACCTCACCGAGGCGCTGGTCCACCAGTACTACGACGCGTGGGAGCCCGGCTACCAGGCACCCGACATTCCCGTGGAGCCTGAGCAGACGGCCAAGCGCACCGCGTCGGTGAAGTATCCCGGGCGCACGCTCCCCATGGTCTCCTACAACTGGAAGGCCCCGGCGTGGAGCCCCACGGATAAGACCGCCGTGGCCACCGAGGTCCTGGGGGCGGTGGCGTTCGGGCCCAACTCGGACATCTACCGGAAGCTGGTCATCCAGGAGCGGCGCCTGCAGAACCTGGGGGCCGGGTTCGGGCTGGACCGGGACCCCACGCTGGTGAGCCTCGACGCCATGGTGGCGGATCCCGCAGACATCCCGGCGGTGAAGCAGGAGCTGGAGGGGGCGGTGGCCAAGGCCCGGGACGAGCTCGTGGACGAGAAGCTCCTGGCCGACACCAAGAGCGCCATGAAGTACGGGTTCCTCATGCGGCTGGAGACGGCGCAGAACGTGGCGTTCTCCCTCATCGCGCCCATCGTGGACACCGGGACCATCGAAGCGGTGAACGACTACTACGCCACGCTCGAGTCCCTCACCACAGAGGACATCCGTGACGCCGCCCGGGCGGTGCTCGTGGACCGAGGTCTCACCCTGGTGACCCTCCAACAGGCGGAGCGTGGATCATGAAGACCATCGCACTCGTTGCCGCCCTGGGTCTGGCGGGCGGCGTGATCTCCGGATGCACCGGCGACGCGACCCCCAAGGGGACCATCACCCTGGCCGAGCCCGCCTCGCCGTTCGTGGCGTTCAACGTCTGGATCGAGGCCGGTTCGCAGAACGACCCGGTGGGGAAGGAGGGGCTCGCATTCCTCACGGCGCAACTCCTCTCCGACGGATCGACCCAGCAGGACTCCTATCAGGCCATCATCGAGAAGCTCTATCCCATGGCCGCCGGCTACGGCGCGTCCGTGGACAAGGAGATGACCACGCTCCGCGGCGTCGTGCACAAGGACAACCTGGAGGCCTACTACGGGCTGTTCCGCAACGCGCTGCTGTCGCCGGCGTTCAACCAGGACGACTTCGACCGCGTGAAGGCGCAACTCCTCAACTACGACGAGCGCGGCCGCCGCTTCAACCGCGACGAAGAGCTGTCCAAGGAGCTGCTCTACTGGATGGCGTACCAGGGCACACCCTACGCGCACCCCGTGGAGGGGTACGTGGAGTCCGTACGCGACATCACCCTCCAGGACGTGAAGGACTTCTACGCCCGCTACTACACGCGCGACAACGTGGTGGTGGGGCTCGGGGGCGGGTATCCCGAGGGCTTCGTCCAGCGCGTGCGCACCGACGTGGACGCCCTCCCCGCGGGGAAGGTGGAGACCGTGGCCGCGCCCCAGCCCGCCATGCCCCAGGGGGTGAAGGTGCTCATCGTGGAGAAGGAGACCGACGCCTCGGCCATCTCCCTGGGCTTCCCCATCCCCCTGCTGCGGAGCGACGCCGACTTCACGGACATGGCGCTGGTGAACTCCTGGTTCGGGGAGCACCGGAGCTCGTTCAGCCACCTGTACAACGTCATCCGTGAGCGCCGGGGGATGAACTACGGTGACTACAGCTACATCGAGGCGTTCCCCAGGGGATACACGACCCAGGAGCGCCCGGTGAACTACGCCCGCCGGAGCAACCTCTTCGAGATCTGGATCCGCCCCATCTCCGGCACCGGCCCCGACGACCTCCACGACCGCACCCTGTTCGCGACGCGGGCGGCGTGGCACGAGCTGAAGGACCTCGTGGACAACGGCCTGCCCCCCGACCAGGTGGAGCGCACGCGGCTGTACCTGCACAACTTCAGCGTCACCTACGGATCCACCGTGTCGCGGCGTCTGGCCTACAAGGTCGACGACGCGTTCTACGGGCTCCCCGATCCCGGATACCTGGCGTCCATCCGCCCCGGGCTGGCGAAGCTCACGCCCGAGAGCGTCAAGGCGGCCATCGACAGGAACCTGCAGGCGGACAACATGTGGGTGGTCTTCGTGACCTCCGACGCCGAGGCGCTGAAGGCAAAGCTGCTGTCTGGCGAGCCCACGTTCATCCGCTACGCGGGGCAGCAGCCCGCCGAGCTGCTGGCGCAGGACACCGCCATCGCGAACTTCCCCATTCCCGTGAAGGCGGAGGACATCACCATCATGCCCATCGGGGAGGTGTTCGAGAAGGGAAGCTGAGGGGACACGACGGGCGGCGCAGACAGGTAGCGCAGCAGGCTCCGCTCGGGAGCCGCCGCGCCCCGTCCGGCGAGAGTGCCGGGCGGGGCGCCGGCGTTCCGGGTGGGCGTGGCCACCCCGGAGAGGGCGCACTATCCTTCGGTGGCAGACCTGCCCTTTCCGGATCCGCTCCCTCGCCGGATCCACGCCTTCAAAAGGGGAGGTGCTCATGTCCCTTTCTCTCCGCTTCGGAAGGACGACGGCCGCGCTGGCCGCCTCGATTCTCTCCGGGGAAGCCGTCCTCGCACAGGAGTCTCCCGTGATTCTCCTCCCCGCGCCCACGACGGCCGGGGGTGCGCCGCTCACCCGCGCGTTGGCCGAGCGCCGCTCCGTCCGGACCTTCCAGGACGCCCCTCTGACCCTCGCGGAGGTCGGCCAGCTGCTCTGGGCCGCCCAGGGTGTGACGCAGACCGGCCCCGCGCCCGCCGGCTGGCGGAGCGAGTGGGGCGCATGGAGCGGGGGCGGACGCACGGCGCCGTCGGCGGGAGCATTGTATCCCCTGGAGACATACCTGTTGGCTACCTCGGTCGACGGCCTCGAGCCGGGACTCTACCACTACGTCCCGGGTGCGCATGCCCTCGAGCCGACAGGAGCGTGCAGCTCCCGGAAGCTGGCCAGGGCCGCGCTGGGTCAGACCGCCATCACGGAGGCGCCCGCCGTCGTGGTGTTCACGGGGGTGTACGCCCGAGCCGCGAGCAAGTACGAGGACCGGGCCCCGCGCTACGTGCACATCGAGGTGGGCGCCGCCGCGGAGAACCTGCTGCTGCAGGCGACCGCCCTCGGCCTTGGAGGCGTGTTCACGGGTGCGTTCCGGGACAGCGCGGTCACCGACGTGCTGGGCCTCCCGAAGGATCACGCCCCTCTGGGAATCGTGCCGGTGGGGCGGCCGGGAGGCTGAGGAGAAGCCCGTGGCCTGAGAAAGGGTCGCTCTGGGCTAGAGGTCCATCACCAGACGAAGTCCGGCGCCCACTCGTGCCATGAGCCTGGGTGAGATCCTCCCGGTTCGTTCCCTGAGGTAGTCCTCGTCCAGTGTTACCACCTGCGTCACGTTGGCGACGGAGTCTCGGGATAATCCAGTGGCGGCGAGAGGTAGCAAGACGTTGCCCGGCGCGTCGAGGAGCCGGGTGTTGGTGGTGAGGGCCACGCAGACCACTGTGCGCAAACGGCTGCGGTTGAACGCGTCGGACTGGACGACGAGAACGGGGCGGCGAAGCCCTGGTTCCGGGCCCCGTGGGTCATCCAACTCAGCCCACCAGATCTCACGGCGTTGGACTACCACTCCGTCGACCGGACGGAGCGGGCCTGGGCACGGCGCAGAGCAGGATCCATTCCGCTGTCCTGCTCAGCGTACACATCATTCAGCCGCGCTGTGACGTCCTCATCACGGTGCTTGGCCAGGTACTCTTCGACGGCAGTGGCGTAGAGCTGGCTTCGCGAGATGCCCAGGCGTTCCGCCAGGGCGTCCGCCGACTCGAAGAGTTCGTCGGGAAGTGAGATCGCTGTCTTCATACTAGAATAATACCGAGGTATAACGATTCGCACAATCCTCATTACGGGACCCGTACTGCCTGAGAACGACCGACAGCGCTGTGGGGGAGCTCACTCAACGACGGCCACATCCGTGTCTTCCTGCTCCTGGGACGGCGCGTCGAGAGGGCTCCGGA
>JAJDNI010000304.1 GCA_022340755.1 Gemmatimonadota bacterium | reverse complement strand
CCAGCTGGAAATCGAGGGCGAGCCCGGGTACGAGGACTGGGTCAGCAGTGGCGTTGCAGGCCCCGTGAACCTGGCCGATATCCAAGACTTCATGTTCCAGGTCGATTTCACGGTGCCGGACGACGCTGAGCCCGGAATCTACAGTTTCCAGGCCTGCGTCGAGGCCGACGGGGCGTCCCTGGGAGTCTGCCAGGACGTCCAGATCGTCGTCTACGATCCGAGCGCCGGCTTCGTCACCGGCGGTGGTTGGATCGACTCGCCAGCGGGCGCCTACGTCCTGGACCCCGACCTCAGCGGGAAAGCCACGTTCGGCTTCGTGGCGAAGTACAAGAAGGGTCAGAGCACGCCCGAGGGGAACACCGAGTTCCAGTTCCACGCCGCGGGCCTGAACTTCCACTTGAGCAGCTACGACTGGCTGACGATTGCCGGGAAGGCCTTCGCCATGTTCAAGGGAGTGGGCACGGTGAACGGCGAGATGTGTGGTGTCGACGATCCATACAAGTTCATGCTCTGGGCCGGTGACGATTTTGGCGGCACCCCGCCCGGTCCATTCTACTACACCTTCCGCATCAAGATCTGGTGCGGCGAAGATGATGACATCTACGACAACGGGATGAACCAAGAAATTGGGGGTGGCAGCATCGTAGTCCACACCAAGTAGCGCCGAGTCGCTACGCCGATCTTGACGGGGTGCCGGGCTCTGCCCGGTGCCCCGTCTGCGTTTCCGGCCCTAGAGAGCTACTCCACGCCACTCGTTGCTTCGCCGGTCGACCGCAAGCTCGACCGCGATCTTGGGCTCCCGGATGGCCCGGAGAACGCATTTGACAGCCATGCGGTCTAGGTACTCGGGCAGTGGCAGGAATCTGGAAGTGCCCAGAGGGCACACCTCCGCTGGATACCTCGAGAGGTCCCCGCGGAGCCGTTCGTCGAAGCCCATGGTGTGGCAATCGGCGCGACGGTCACAGCGATGTACAGGGTGACCTCCGAAATGAGCCACGGCATTCGACTGGACGTCTGGGAGCCAGGGCGAGGGTGGTCACTGACTCTGGACACACGCTTTGGGAGCGAGCCCGCGCCGATTATCTTGCGCGGTGCCGGCGATGCGGGCCGCGATTCCAAAGCAAGGCCGACCATGTGTCCTATCGCGAAAACGGGCGGTCAGAGCAGGGCGGCGCGGAACGCGAAACACGTTGAACGGCACTAACTTTATACCACATACGGGGCGTGGCGCAGTCCGGTAGCGCACCTGCTTTGGGAGCAGGGGGTCGTCGGTTCGAATCCGACCGCCCCGACTGAAGGGAGGGGCGGGAGGAGGCGAACCGAAGGTTCGAGCCGAGCGGCCCGGGTGGGTTCGAAGAGCTACTTGTTTGCC
The DNA here is from genome assembly GCA_022340755.1 of Gemmatimonadota bacterium. Lineage (GTDB taxonomy): Bacteria > Gemmatimonadota > Gemmatimonadetes > Longimicrobiales > Gaopeijiaceae > SZUA-318. Next base: position 8,211 of record JAJDNI010000304.1, on the reverse strand, counting down.
CGCGAGACGAGCGAGGATCGCCGGAGGCGACCGCAGCTACGGTAGCGCCTCCGCCCAGTGCTCCTCCGCGATCACCGCGATGGGCACGCCTCGGGCTCGGTATTGCACGACGGCGTCCAGCACCGGCCCGAGCGCATCCTGGGCCCAATCGTCCGCCGACAGGCTCCCCAGGACCACGTAGTCGGTCCGTCGGGACACCGTGCGCTCGCACGCGCCACCGAGCTCCAGCACCTCCCGCTCGCACGAGCGGGCGGGGCCGTACGCCAACTCCCCGGCGAAGACGAACGTGCGACCCTCGAAGACGACCTCGGGCGCAGGTACGTCCACCGGCAGGTCGGTGGCCAGGGTGAACCCCAGCCCGCCCGAGTTGCCCGCGAGCTGGCCCAGGATGGCCTCGAGGTGCGCCCGTTCCCGGGCGTCGAGCCTCCCATCTCTCTGGATCTTCTCGAGGCGGCGGGCCAGTAGGTTCGCGGGCCAGCGCGCCACCACGTCGGGCTGCTCCCGCGTCCATTGGGCGAGCTGTTCCGCCTCGTCGCTCGATACGCGTCCATCCGCGATGACGCCACGCACCAGGCCCATCATCTCGGCGAGCCCCCGCTCGATGCGTCGCTGCTCGCGGAGGCGACGGGCCCGACTGCCAGGCGAACGGTCTTCGCTCATCAGCCAACCCGCATACACGCGTTCACGATCTGACGCTCGAACTGCCGTGGATCGTTCAAGATCTCGTAGAACTTGTCATAGTACTCGAGAACGCGCTTCCGCTGCCCCTCCTCCAATCCGGGCATGCTTTCGTACAGGGGGGCGATGGAGTCTTTGATGGCCTCGAGGCGATTCACGGCCGCTGGGATGTCGGCGCGGGGGAGGCAGAAGCCGCGGAAGGCCCGGTCGCGCACGGTGCGGGTGCCCACCTTGGGATCCGGCCTGGCATACCGGGCATTCACCACGCCCGACCAGTCGAAGTCGTAGGGCACCCAGATGTAGTGCTGCTGCGCCGTCCTGACCATCACGACGTTATGCATGTAGGCCGCCGAGAAGTCGGTGTTGCCGATCATGAACTGGAAGAGCCACATCATCTCGGCCTCGTCGGGGTCCGCCCGCGCGAGCACGCGGATGGCCGCCCTGGAGTCCATGGAATCCGTGGGACTGAAGCGCTCCCACTCCCAGAGCTGGCCGCTGTTCCTCTCCGCCATCGCCTGGTCGGTCTCGATGAGAAAGCCTGTCTTGGTGCGGGTGTCGTAATCCCCGTTCACGTCCTCGTACGTGATCCGGACGAGGCGTACCCGGAAGCTCACTGGCGTGAGAAGCTCGTAGAGACGATAGACGAGATACTCCTGCAAGACGTACTGCTGATAGTCATCCCTGGAGTCGTGGCACGGCGACACAAGCTTGAGCTTGTCCTGTCCTTCAAAGACAGTGCCCTCGACGGACTTGGTGGCGAAATTCAAGCGAAGGGGCGGGAAGTTGCAGTTGGCCTTGCTCCGACGGAAGTTGCCTCTCGTCCGGACCTTGACGGGCACTGTCGTCGTGTCGCCGTCTGATCCGTGAATGGTCACGGTTCCATCGACCTCGTCTTCGTCCGGACGCTTGTCACGGAGAAACTTGATGTCCGTTCGCAGCGTCAAGACCAGTGGCTCGTTGCTGGCGAAGAGTGGGGCATTCTCGGCCGCAATGCGCCGCTCCTCGATCTTCTCCGGAGAGGGCGCCTCGTCCTGCTGAGCCGAGGCGCGACCCGGCAAGCCCAGGGAAATCGTGCTGGCGGTCAGAACGAGCAGCGGACGGGGGCGGATCCACATGGCGCAGTCTCCTGGTCACGGGCACAAGCTCAGAGTACCCGGCGGCCCCGTGCCTTGTCCAGCACATTCTTGCTGAGAAGGTCGCTTCGGCCCAACATTGCGCCGGCACACGATCCCTCGCCCCGGCACAACTATGTCCGCGAAGCCTCCCCCACTGGGCCGACGCCGTCGCCTCACCTCGGTGCTCATCTACTACATCGTCCTGGCGATCGTCATCCTGCTTGCCGAGCGGTACATACCGGGCGTTCATTCGGTTCTCACCGGCGGGGAGATTACCCATCTCACCACGAAGGAGATGCTCCAGGACTCCCTCCAGTCGGGCCCGGCTGTAGCCCAGACGCCCTTCTCGGGCGGTGCTCTCGGCGCCGTGGCCATGCTTGGAGCGCTGGCCATCATGATCCCGGTGACCTGGATCTACATGATCACGCGCCAGCATAGGGGCTACGACGAGTCCGTCGTTCACACCCTCCTCATCCTCCCGGTGGCCGTGACCGGCATCGTGGTCGTCGTGCAGAACAGCCTGGCGCTGGCCTTCTCGCTGGCCGGAATCGTAGCGGGTGTGCGTTTCCGTACCACGCTGGACGACACGAAGGACGCGGTCTACGTGTTCCTTGCCATCGGCGTGGGCCTCGCGTCGGGAATCCAGGCTCTGGGCCTCGCGATGGTGATGTCTCTGTTCTTCAACGCGGTGGTGCTCGTCCTTTGGAAGGCGCGGTTCGGCAATACGTACGCCATGGCGGGTCCCGGAGAGATCGGCCTGGGCGATGCCCTGGTGGGTCCCCGAACGGCGTCGGCGGTCTACGTGGTGGGTGACGCCTCCCTGGTGGACGCCGCCGCACCCGCTGACCTCGCCGACGTCATGGACCGCGCCGCACGTATGGAGCGGCACCTCGCCGACGAGCGAACCAAGGGCAAGACAAAGCGGGCCAACGTGCTCCTCCTCGTGCACGCCTCCAGCGCCGGCGCCGCCCAGGGCGTGGTGGAACCCGTTCTCGCCGAGATGACCACACGGTTCAAGCTCACCGAGGTCGTCCAGGGGGCTCCGGGGAAGGTTGTCCTGGAGTACCTTGCCCGCCTGGAAGGAGAGGGCTCGGAAGGAGCGTTGCTCGATCGATTGCGTAGGAGAGACAGCATCGTGGAGGCGGTCGAGCTGCGATCGATCAAGGGTCTGAAGAAGCGCTCGTGATGCGCCGCTTGGGCTCCGCGGCTGGGAGGGGGATGGTAGCCCTGTCCGTTATCTCGTCACTTGCGGCCGCCCCCTCGGCGGGGCAGGGCGGCGAGACGGCAGTTCCCGATGTCGCTCACCGATGGGACCTCAGCCACCGCGCCGCGCATTTCGACCTCCCGGGTCGCCTGCAGGAGATCTCCGGCCTGGCGTTCTCGTCCGACGGACAACTCTTCGCTCATGACGACGAGGTGGGTGTCGTCTACCGGATCGACCCCGCCTCCGGCAAGGTCGACCACGGTTTCACCCTCGGGCCGAGGCCTGTGAAGGGCGACTTCGAGGGAATCGCGGTGGCCGGGAGCCGGTTTTTCCTCGTCACCAGCCGCGGTTTCCTCTACGAGTTTCGCGAGGCTGCCGCGGGGACCTCGACTCCTTATCGGGCCACCAACACCCGACTGGGCAACCACTGCGAGATCGAGGGCCTGGCCTACGACTCACGAACGGAGAGTCTGCTTCTCGCGTGCAAGACCCTGGCACCGCCTGCTGGCCAGATTCGCATCCATCGACTTCCTCTCGACCCCGCCGAAGCCACGCCGCCGCCGCTCGTGGTTCCCTTCTCGGAACTGGCTCCCTTCCGCTTCGGAGGGGGGATCCACCCGTCGGGCCTCGAGGTGGACCCGGAGACAGGAGCGCTGATCGTGGTGGCCGCGAGAGAACGGGCACTCGTCTTCCTCGACCGCCGCGGTCACGTGCTTGCGGCCGTGCCGCTCTCCAGCGATCACCACCGTCAGCCAGAAGGGGTTGCCGTTGGCCCGCACGGCAGTCTCTACATCTCCGACGAGGGCGCGGGCCATCACGCGAAGCTCACCGTGTACGCGCCTCTGCAGCCCAATCCATGAGCCGACGCATCAGCCTGCCCGTCCCGGACGACGGGATGTTGGACGAGATCGCGTGCGCCAAGCGTCCCCTCGGGATGTACCCGGGACGGGTGATCCACGAGCTCCTCCGTGAGACCTGGTTCGACACGTCGGATGAGGCCCTTCGCGAGAGACGCCTCAACCTCCGTCTCCGCGTGGACGTCAGTGGGCGGCAGACGTTGTGCCTCACGCAGGTGACCGGCGTGAGCCTGGAGGGCGTCGTCGAGGAGGACGTCCTCGAGACCCCGGTAGTTGGTGGCGGCCTCTATGCCACGCTCGCGGGAACAGGAGAGTTGGCGACGCTGGTCCGAGAGGTGGTCGAGCCCGCGGCGCTCAGGCCGCGCATCGCGCTGGACATCGACCGTGAGGTCCGGGAGCTGCGCCCGAGCTTCGTGGGGAAACCGACGCTGCGTGTGACCTGCGATCGAATCGTGGCACATACGGCGGGGGCTACCCGTGGGCTCCATGCCATCGACCTCTCCGAGCTCCGACGTGGGACGCCGTCGCTGGAGACGCTGGTGGAGCAGGCACGCCACGAGCACGGCCTCGTACACGACGGCATGGACACGTTGGAGCGCGTGCGTTCGGCTCTGGGATCAACGGCGGAGGCCCGTGGAGCGGGGGCGCCCCGGGAGGTCCGTGTCACGCTGATCATCCTGAGCGGTGGGGACGTGGCGCTGGTCCGCGCGGCCGACGGACTCGGGCTGCCGTCCACTCGTGGCTCCGGAGAGGACATCGCCCGCGAGTATCTCGCGGACCTCATGGGGCGTGCCGAGGCGGAGTGCGACCTCGATCTGGTGGGCTTCTCCCCCACATGGCTAGGGGGCGTGGACCTGGAGGTCTGGCTCCACCAGTGCGCCCCCCCGAAGGAGGAGAAGGCAGCCCCCGGGTCGGAGATATCCTGGATCCCCCTGGGAGAGCTCCTGGAGCGCGTGGGCGCGCAGGGCCTCCGTGGGGGTGACCTCGTGGCAGCTCTCCACCTGCTCGTGCTCTCCGAGATCGGCCATCGCCTGCTCAGGGAAGCGGGGGGAGCGCGGCGCGCGCCGTTCGATCTGCCGTTGCCCGCCCGGCCTCCGGGGATCGAATCCGGTGAAGATCCCGGAGACTTCCTGGACACCGAGCTCAGCATCCTCGACTTCAACCAGAGAGTGCTGGAGCTCGCGGAGGACGATTCGATCCCGCTGTTGGAGCGCTTTCGATTCCTCGGAATCTTCTCCAGCAACCTCGATGAGTTCTTCTCGGTGCGCGTCGGCAGACAGAAGGCGGCAGCGGCTCACGGAGGCAAGGCCAAGAAGGAGGCGTTGACGGCCAACGACCTCCTGGACGTCTTGGCTGTCCGGGTCCGCGCACTCCTGGCGCGACAGAGCCGATGCCTCGCGGATGCCCTTCTGCCCACCCTCGCCGGCCGCGGCGTGCGCGTGCGGACGTGGGCGGAGCTTCAGCCGGACGAGCAGGACGCGCTCACCCGGACGTTCAGCGAGGAGATCTTCCCTGTGCTGACGCCCACCGCGTTGAGTGCGTCACCCGGACACCCCTTCCCACGTCTGGCCAGCCTGGGCCTCTCGCTGATGGCCGTCCTCCAGGTCGAAGGAGAGGATGATCCCCAGCTCGCGCATGTCCCCATCCCCATGAACGTTCCTCGCTTCCTCCCTATTCCGGGATCCGACGGGGTAGTGCCCGTGGAGGAGGTGGTAAAGGGCAACGTTGCGGCCCTCTTCCCTTCGGCCTCCATCAGCGACGCGCATCTGTTCCGCGTGACTCGGGTGGGGGATGTGGACATCGACGAGGACGCATCCGAGTCCCTGCTCGCGGCCGTGGAGGACGAGGTGGAGGCCCGTCCTTTCAAGCCGGTGATCCGCCTCGAGGTACAGAGCACGATGCCCAGGGAGGTCCGCGCCCACCTTATCCGGGAGCTGCATTCCGAGCGATCCGCTGGAGACACGATCCGGCTCGGGCGGGCCGATCTCTATGAGGTTGACGGGCCTCTGGACCTGCGAGGATACGGCGAGCTCGCCGATCTGGACCTCCCGGAGGACTGCTACGAGCCCTTCGTCGCGCGCCAGCCTCTTGTCCACGTCGCCTCCGTCTTCGACGCCGTGCGAGAGAATGACGTGCTGGTCCACCACCCGTACGACGACTTCGAGGATACGGTAGGGCGCTTCCTTCGCGAGGCGGCCGAGGATCCGCAGGTGGTCTCCATCAAGCTGACGCTGTACCGCACAGGCAAGAACTCTCCGGTTGTGGAGGCGCTGCTCGATGCCCTGCGCCGCGGGAAGGAGGTGTCGGTCTTCGTAGAGCTCAAGGCCCGGTTCGACGAAGAGAGCAACATCGCATGGACCCACCGCCTGACCGCCGCCGGAGGCCATGTCGTGTACGGCGTCGTGGGCTTCAAGACGCACGCGAAGACCGCGCTCGTGGTTCGACGGGAGGAAGGAGGCCTCAGACGCTACACGCACATCGGGTCAGGCAACTACAACGCCGCGACGGCGCGCGTCTATACCGATCTGGGCCTTCTCTCCGCCGACCCCGACCTCGGTGCCGACCTCACGGACTTCTTCAACGAGTTGACAGGCTCGTCGGGGCCGCCCGCCAAGCACTTCCGCCGTCTCTGGGTCGCGCCCAACTCCCTCGCGCCGGAGATCGGCCGTTGTATCGAGCGGGAGATAGAGCACGCTCGCGCGGGACGTCCGGCGCGCATCCAGGCCAAAATGAACGGGCTCGCCGACCGCAAGGTGGTTCGGGCTCTGTACCGCGCCTCCGAGGCCGGTGTCGAGGTCGACCTGGTCGTGCGGGCGATCTGCACCTTGCGCCCCGGTGTTCCCGGGCTCTCCAGCCGCATCCGGATCCAGAGTATTCTGGGGCGCTTTCTGGAGCACGCCCGCATCTACTACTTCCACAACGCCGGCCAGGACGAGTACTTCATGGGGTCGGCCGATTGGCGCAAACGGAACCTCCGCAAGCGCGTGGAGGTGGTGACCCCGGTCGATGACGTAGCCGCCCGCCGCCGCCTCCGGCGCATTCTGGACGCGGAGCTGGCCGATCCTAGAGCCTGGGTGCTGCGTCCCGACGGTTGTTGGGAACGGCGGAGCGGACCAGGACCCACGGCGCAGGCGCACTTCCTCTCCGAGCTGGCTTGACCCGGGAGCCGTCGTAGCGGCTGTGGGTGGCATCGTGTCGGAGTCGTCGGCGCCCCTGAGGGGTATTGCTGGCACGGCGCATGCACACTCGGCCTGTCGAGTGGCGGCAATGTTCTGGAGAGCAATGGGATGCGTATCAGGCTAGGACTGCCCGCCTTGACCATCGCCGTGGCGGCGGCCGGATGCACGATGGTCTCAAAGCCCCGACCTCCCTCGCCGGAGCCTGCGCCGGCTGCGGCGGAGTCGACGAGGCCCGAGCCCAAGCCCTGGCACGAGACCTACGGTGGGCAAGTGGAGCTCCAGGGCCAGAAGCTGCTGGTGCTCCTCGAGCTGACCGGTCCCGGCGACGGGACGGTGAGCGCGACGCTGCACATCGACGCGCTCGGCCTGGAAGCACAGGGCGACGGCACCCGGCGGGACGGCACCCTGGACTTGAGGCTCAGCTACGGGGGAGACTGCCCGGGCAAGCTCCACCTCACGGTCGCTCCTGCCGAGGGGGAGGGTGCGCTGGCAGGCACCCTGGAGGCCGAGGACTGCACGGGGACGGAGTCGGGTAGCATTCGGCTTCTTCGGCGCAGCGCAGAGCGTCCGTGAGACGCCGCTCGTTGAGTCCCGAGCGGGCGGGGTCTAGCTTAGCATCGCGCGCCTGTAGCTCAGGTGGATAGAGCATCGGCCTTCTAAGCCGAGGGTCCTGGGTTCGAGTCCCAGCGGGCGCACTCCGTGGACACGGAATCTCGTCGAAGAGGCCTGCAAGATGATCGTTCGAGAGCTGATGTCCTTCCCGGTGTTCACGATCCGCGCGGACAAGACCCTCCGTGCCGTTCAGGAGATCATGGACTGGGCCCATATCCGACACGTGCCGGTAGTGGACGCCGAGGGCCGCTTGGTTGGGATTCTCAGCCACCGTGACATTCTCGGGGCGGCGATCAGCTCCCTGGCCATCCGGATCGCCGAGGCGGAGCGCAGGCAAGATCTCGCGGCAAAAGAGGTCCAGAGTGTGATGCAGAAGGTGGTGGCCACCATTTCGCCCGATGAGAGAGTCCAGCGCGCCGCGCAACTCATGAAGCAGCACCGGATCGGATGCCTGCCGGTGGTGGACCAAGGGAAGCTGGTCGGCATGATCACGGAGGCCGATCTTCTCGACCTGGTCGTGGGGCTTAGCGACGAGGTCGTCGACGGGTGAGCAAATGCACCGAGCC
>JAJDNI010000293.1 GCA_022340755.1 Gemmatimonadota bacterium | reverse complement strand
CTCGGCCATCGAGCGCCCAGCGGCGCTCAGCCCTCCTCGCCGTCCTCTTCCGCATCCCCCTTCTTCGGACCTTCTCCCCTCCAGCGCTGCTCCAGGGCGGAGACACGGTCCTTCACGTCGTCCACCACCGCGCGCAAGCCGTCGAACTCCTTCTGGTTCACGAAGTCCAGGCGTTCCCGCGCGCCCTCGGCCGCCTCCTGCGCCCGGTGCAGCGCGGTCTTCATGACCTCTTTCGCCCGGTCGGTGGAGAGGTCCCCTCGCTCCCGAGCCTCGTTGATGGTCTCCTCGAGGGCGTCCTTGAACGCCGAGAGGACCCCTATGCCCTGGCGGATACCGTCGGAGACCTTCGTCCTGGCGCTCTTCTTTTCCTCAGCCATGCCGGATCCTCTCGCCTCGTGGGCGTCTGCTCTCTGTCGTTGGCGCGGGCGGTCTCGCCGACCGCAACTCCCCCTACGATGGGCCCGCGCCCGAGGTTCAATCCACCCGCTCGATGCGGGCTCCCAGCTGAGCCAGTCTCTCGTCGATACGCTCGTATCCCCGCTCGATCTGGCGAATGTTCTTGATGCGGCTCGTCCCGCGTGCCCCCAGTGCGGCGATCAGCAGGGCCATCCCGGCACGGATGTCGGGGCTTTCCACCTCACCCCCCCGGAGCTCCGAAGGTCCCACCACGACGGCCCGGTGAGGGTCGCACAGAATGATCGAAGCCCCGAGACCTACGAGCTTGTCGGTGAAATACATGCGGGATTCGAACATCTTCTCGTGGACGAGCACCGTGCCCTCGCACTGCGTTGCCGTAACCAGCGCGATGGAGGTGAGGTCCGCGGGAAACGCCGGCCAGGGACCGTCGTCGATCTTGGGCACGTGCCCGAACGCGTCCTGTCGGATCTTGTGCGGCCGGTCTCCGTGAACCACCAGGTCACCGCCCTGGATGGTGCACTGCACTCCCAGGCGGTCGAAGCCCAGGAGCGTCGAGTCGAGGTGTCCCATGGGCGCATCCTCGATGACGAGCTCACTCCCTGTCACCGCTGCGAGGCCGATGAATGAACCCGTCTCGATGTGGTCGGAACCGATGCGGAAACGGGCCCCACCGAGCCGCGGCACGCCCTCGATCTCGAGCATGTGCGTTCCGATCCCGCTGATCCGGGCACCCATGGCGTTCAGCAGGTTGCACAGGTCCTGGACATGCGGCTCCGCCGCCGCGTTTCGCCACCGGGTGCGGCCACTGGCGAGCACCGCGGCCATGATGGCGTTCTCGGTCCCCGTCACCGACGGCTCGTCCAGGAAGAAGTCCGTGCCATGCAGCTGCTTGGCACTGATGGTGAAGCCGCCGTTGAGCTCCACGCTGGCCCCCAGGGCCTCGAAGGCAAGGAAATGCGTGTCCATTCGCCGCCGGCCGATCACGTCTCCGCCGGGCGGTGGAAGCTGGACATTGCCGAAGCGGGCCAGGAGCGGTCCGGCCAGCAGCAAGGACGCACGGATGCCTTCGGCCAGCTCGCGGTTGATCGTGTCGATCGCGACCGACCTGGAATCGACGGTCACTTCGTTCGGGCCCGTCCACTCCACCGTCGCGCCGAGTGAGGACACGATCTCGAGAAAGGTCTCGACGTCGCGGATCCGGGGCACGTTCTCCAGCGTGACGGGCTCGTCGGCCAGTACCGTAGCCGCGAGGCACGGGAGCGCCGCGTTCTTGTTTCCGGCGGGTCTGACGCGGCCTTCGAGCCGTCGCCCGCCCTCGACCACGAAGGACGCCATTCTACTCGATGAAGGGGGTTCCCGAGGGTGCGCCGCCGGAGAGGCCTGCCATTCGGAGTCCACCGCCGCAGGAGTCGGAAGATACGCCGCACCGTCCACCATCAGCAACCGATCCACGGCTCCTCCCGCGTGTTTCCCGGCCACGCCTTGCCGAAGGGGCGCTGCCGGCATGTCGACCAACAGACCATTCTCCACCATGACTCCGTCGATGCATGATGCATGCCCGACGAGTCCACCCGCTTGACCCTCCGAACGGGCAGGTCTACAATCGCCGCAGCGTCGCCTCCATTCAGCGGGTCAGGGAGCCAGCCCCCGATGCGCCTCAAAGAATTCCTGCGCGCCGATTTCGTCGTCCCCCAGCTCACCGCCCACGACGTGGAAGGCGTGGTGGCAGAGGTCTCAGCCTGTGCCGGTGCGGCCGGAGTCGGGCCGGAGGACCTCATCCGGAGCAAGCTCCTCGAGCGCGAGCGGGTCCACCCTACCGTGATGGGCTCAGGCCTGGCGATTCCTCATGCGACCGTTCCCGGCCTGAGCGCACCCGTCATCGGCGTAGCGCTGTCCAGAGAGGCGATCCCCTTCGGAGGCGAGACCTTCGAGCCGGCCCGACTCTTCTTCGTCCTCCTCTCGCCGCCGGGGTACGAGCGTGAGCACGTGAAGCTGCTCGCGCGAATCTGCAGGCTGGTCCGTCATCAGGGCATCATCGACGAGCTAGAGCGCGCGGGGGATGCCGCTCAAGTCATCGACATCATCGAAGCCGTCGACGCCGAGCACGCATGAGCGCGCCCGCCACCCGCCTTCTCGTGGCCGTGATCAACGACCCCGAGAAACTCGACGAGGTCCTCTCCGGCTTCGTGGAACTCGGGGTCACCGGGGCCACCATCATCAACAGCGAAGGCATGGGGCGCGTGCTTTCTCACGACATCCCCATCTTCGCCGGCCTCCAGACCCTCATATCCAGGTCCCGGCCACAGAATCGGATGCTTTTCAGTGTGCTCCCCGAGGATCACGTGGAGCCTGTGTTGGAGCTCCTCCAGGACGTATGCGGCAATCTCGAATCGCCGGCGACCGGGATCGCCTTCGTGTTGCCCGTGGAGCACGTGGTCGGTCTCGCTCCTGAGTTGGGGGGCGAGGAGAGCCCGCTCTAGGCCTCCGCCTCCGACACGGCATGAACCCCCTAGTCGGCATTCTCGTCCTGATCCTCCTCGCCCTCCTGGGCGCTCGCTTCTCCTTCCGGACGGGGAGCGTCCCGGAAGGGCCGCGACTCCTCTTCCGCACGGGGACGCACTTTCTGATCATCGGATTTCTGTTGGGCCCCGCCGGCCTCGGGTTGCTCACGGTGGAGGCCACGCGACAGCTCTCCCCCCTGCTGGCGCTGGGGCTGGGCTGGGTCGGTTTTCACTTCGGGCTACAGCTCGACCGTCGAAGCCTGTCGCACTTCCCCGTCACATGGCTCGTTCTGGCGTTGGGTCAGGCGGTGCTGACCTTTCTCTTCTTCCTCGCGGGTGGCTGGCTGATCCTCTCCACGGTGGGAGCACACATCCAGTCCTTTGCGCTGCTGATGCTGATCGCCGCCGCGACCGCAGCGGTCACGACGCCGGCAGGAATCGCCATGGTGTCGTCCAACTTCATGGTGCGCGGAAGCGTGCGGGACCTCTTGCTCTTCATCGGCTCGCTGGACGCTGCCGTAGGAATCCTGGCCTTGCAGGTGACCTACGCGGTGTATCGGCCGGTCCCGGGAGCCGCGGCGCCGACATTTCTGCCCCAGCCCGCTTTCATCCTCGTGGCCGCCGGACTCGGCCTGGTTCTCGGGATCCTGTTCCTCTGGCTCGTTCGTCGACGGCCAACGGGAGAGGAGCTCATGCTGTACATCCTCGGCATGTCCGCATTCGGAGCGGGCGCCGCGTTGCAGTGGGGGTTGTCGCCCTTGTTCGTCTCCGTCGCCATGGGGGCCGTGGTGGCGAACTGGGGACCAGGGAGCCAGCGGGTCTTCCGCATTCTGCAGCGCTGGGAGAAGCCCGTGTACCTAACGTTCCTCCTTTTGGCGGGCGTACTCCTGTCCACCCCGACCCGGTGGCTGTTGCTGCTGGCCGGGGGGTACGCCCTCCTCAGGACGGCGGCCAAGACCGCCGCGGCGGCGGTGCTTGTGGCCCTGGTGCCACTGGGCTTCCGGGTGCCCAGGAGACTCGGACTCGGACTCGTCCCCCAGGGCGGTATCTCGCTGGCCATGGCCGCGGGTAGCGCGCTGATGTACCCGGACCTTCGAATGGGTCATCTGGGCGGCGAGGGCGCCCTCTTCACGGTGATCGTCATCGGCGTGATGCTCTCCGAGCTTACCGGTCCCTTCTTCACCGTGAAGCTGCTGCGGCGCGCGGGAGAGATCTCGGCTGAGGTGGAGCACGCCCTGCAGCGGGGCGACACTCGCCGGGCGGAGCGCGCAGCCCTCAGTCGCAAGGCTTTCTCCACGTCCTCCCAGGGTGAGGACGACGGAACCGCAGAAGGAGCGGGGGGGTCCGACAGGTAGACCGCGGGCCGTCGGGAGGGGCCCGAGCCTGGCTCGATGACCGCGCGCCGGGTTAGACTACGCCATGACTCTCGACTTCGCAGCGGTCCTTTTCCAGGCTCCGGCACGAGACACGGTGCTGGCCGTCGCCGCCCGGGACGGGCTCGACCTCGCAGTGGACATCTCCGTCGTGGTCGTGGCGGTGGCGGTGGTCGTCGTGGCGCTGGTGGGTACCCGCGTCCTGATGGGTTTGAACCGCACCGTCAAGGAGCTCCGTGGGGGAGTCCGACAGGGACTGGGTCCCGTGTCGGAGCGGGCACGGGCGATCTCCGACAACGTGGAGTTCATCACCCAGGCTCTCCGTTCCGACGTCGAGCGCCTGAATGCTTCGGTCAAAGCACTCACCGCCCGCCTCCACCAGGCCTCGGACCACATGGAGGAGCGCATCGAGGAGTTCAACGCGCTCATGGAGGTGGTACAGGGCGAAGCGGAGGAGATCTTCATCGATACGGCCTCGACCGTTCGAGGGGTGAGGGAGGGCGCGCGCCGCATCACCCGCCCCCCCCCTCCCACGCAAGAGGAAGGCCTGCCCGAGGCCGGCGCGGACGTCGCTGCCCTGCCCGGAGTCGGAGCCCGACACACCGACGACGCCGATGGGGAGGAAGAGGTGCTGGCCGGTGGTGGAAATGAAATCACCGAAGACAGCATGGCGTCGCCCTCCTCCCAGAGTTGAGGGCGCGTCGCCGCACATCGTGAAGCTCATCGCTTCCCTGGCCATCTGCCTCGGCTGGCTGCTCATTCCCGAGCCGGCCTCCGCGTGGGGACCGGCGACACATGTGGCTCTCGGAGAGGCCCTTCTCAGCGCTCTGTACCTGGTGCCACCCGGCGTCCAGGCTGTGCTTGCACGGTTTCCGCTGCACTTTCTGTACGGCTCCATCGCCGCGGACATCTCCTTCGCGAAGAAGTACGTGCCGGAGGGCCGCCACTGCCACAATTGGGAAGTGGGGGAGGAGATCCTCGAGGCCGCGGATTCGGAGCCCTTGGCCGCGGTGGGGTACGGATATCTCGCGCACCTCGCTGCCGACACCGTGGCGCACAATGTCTTCGTGCCACGTCAGCTCCTGCTCACCAGTACCACACAGGCCATCGGCCACACGTACTGGGAGCACCGCATGGACATGCACGTCGGCGAGGACTTCCTGAGCCAGGCGCGGCGCCTCGTGATGGAGAACGATCACAGCGAGGCAGACGCCCTCTTCGATGACGTGCTCAGCCGCACGATCTTCAGCTTCCGCACCAATCGGATGATCTTCCGCCAGATGATCCGGTTCCAGGGACACGACCGGTGGCAGCGCGTCTTCGATCGAGTCCTCGCCAAGTCCCGATTCGATCTCCCGAATCCCGTGGTCGACGACTATTTCGCCCGCTCCTTCGAGCACGTCGTGGGGTACCTGCGGGACCGTGGCGAATCACCGGCCGCGGCTCTGGATCCGGTAGGGGAGATCAATCTCCGGCTGGCGAAGAAGGCCCGACGTCTGGCACTCTCCGACCACACCGTGGATCACCCCGAGGTCCTGGCAGAGATGGCCGATGACTTCTTCCCCTTCTCCGCGCAACCCTTGCGCTATTGGGCCGCGGTCAACGACTCGGACTTCGCGCCGGCCATCACGGCCCGGAATGCGGGACGCGAGCGCGTTGCGCGCAAGGGCCGCAGGGCACGAAGGGAACGCAAGGCGCGCAAGCGGAAGGCCGATGGCGCCTCTCCGGGAGACTCGTAGTCTACTCGCGTTTCGTCACGCCGGACTTGTCATGCATCCGCCAGCGGCTGGTACGATGCGGTGGTTCACGCCGACGCCGTGCCGACCTGACTCAACCCTATGCGTGGGCCGACGTCTGCTGGACGTGGGCGTCCATGCTCTCCCGGAATTGCCGCAGTGAAGACGCCTCCGCCATGACGACCATCCGATCCCCGGCTTCGATGGCCAGATCGGGGTCGGCGAGCTTTCGGATGTGGTACGGCCCCTTCAGCACGTACAGGACCTCCACGCCGAAGCGGGCTCGCAACTGGATCTCGCGGAGGGTCCTCCCCTGCAGGGCCGGCGGCGCGTCGACCTCCGCCAGCCGCATGCCATGTCCCAACTCCACCCCTTCCGTCTGGATGGAGAAGCTTCGGCGCTGTGCCAAAGTAGAGGCCAGGCGGAGCTTCTGCAGCTCGTGGGAGTAGCGCTCGAGAACGTCCGCCGCGAGGACCACCCCCGCCAGATGCTCGTCCGAGTCCACCACGGGGAGGAGGTCGGCTCCCGTCTCGGTGAGTAGCTCCAGAGCCTGCTCTACGTTGTCGCCCTTGCGCAGAACGCTGGTCGGCGAGGCCAGGTCTGCGGCGACCAGCACCGATTCCAGGGGTCCGCGATCGTCGAGGGCCCGGTGCAGATCCTGTACACGAATGACCCCGGCCAGGCTTCCCTCCGGATCCACCACGGGAAACGTGGTCTGCGGAATACCGAGCGCCTCACCGAAGATCGTCGCCAGAGGAGCGTCCTCGGCGAAGGATCGGTACTCCTTCCGCAGGACCGACTCGACCTCCAGGTGGCGGAGGATGGTCTCCTCCCTCCCCTGGCGCATGGAGATGCCCTTGAACTTGAGCTTCTGCGTGTAGATCGACTCCTCCTTGAGGGACGACGCCACCACCGTCGCCAGGATGCAGGCCATCATGACTGGGAGGATGATCTGGTAGTCGCCGGTCATCTCGAACATGATGACGATGCCCGTCAGCGGCGCGTGGGAGGCCGCGGCCACCACCGCCCCCATACCCACCAGGGCGTACGCGCCCGGCCCCCCGTGGGGGAAGGGAGCCCATCGGTCCACCGCCGTGCCGACGGCGCCACCGAGCGCCGACCCGACGAAGAGGGACGGCACGAAGACGCCCCCCGAGCCTCCCGAGCCAAGGGTAAGCGACGTGGCGACGATCTTCATGACCACCAGGGCGAGGAGGAGGCCCATGGCCAGCTGGCCTTCGAGCATGCGGTCCATGGCCATGTGGCCGATGCCCAGGATCTCGGGGAAGAAGAGCCCCAGCGCACCCACCACCAGCCCCCCAAGGGCGGGCTTCACCCACGGAGGCAGCGACATCTTCTCCCACGCCTTTTCCTGCCCGTACAGGAAGAGCGTGAAGCCCACGGCGACGAAGCCCGCCAGCAGGCCCAGCACGGCATACGGCAGGAATTCCATGGGAGACGTGAGCGTGTACCGTGGGATCTCGAAGACCTGCGCCTCACCGTAGACGGCCCGGGACACCGCCGTCGCCGTCACGCCGGCCATGACGACGGGCGAGAAGGACGCGATGGCGAAGTCACCCAGCACGACTTCGAGGGCGAACAGGGAGCCTGCGATGGGTGCGTTGAACGCCGCCGCCAAACCACCGGCGGCGCCGGCGGCCACGAGCGTGCGAACGCCGTTCTCGCTGAGGCGCGTGAACTGGGCGATGACCGACCCAAGCGAGGCGCCGATCTGGATCATCGGGCCCTCGCGGCCGGCGCTCCCACCGGTGCCGAGGGTCAGGGCCGAAGCCACGGCCTTCACCACCGCGACCCTGCCTCGAATGATCCCGCCGCGCATGAGGAGCGCCTGGACCACCTCCGGAACCCCATGTCCGGAGGCATCGCGCGCGAAGAACCATACCAGCGGACCGACGAGGAGCCCACCGACGGCGGGGAGCACGAGGACGCGCCAATGGGCGACGTGCAAGGACGACTCGAGGATGTCGGCCCCCGAGCCCCAGAAGAGCCATTGAACGCCGGCGATGAGCTCCTTGACCCCGACCGCGCCGAGTCCGGCCACCATACCGACGATGGCCGCGAGGAGCAGCAGCCTGAGGTGCTGCTCGCGTGCCAGGCCCCACACGCGATCCGTGGCCTTATCGACGTTCCGGCGTGCCCGGATCCACTCCTTCCGGAAGTGTCTGCTCGGGCTCACCGCGCGCCTCCAGGGGCTCCGCTCACGTACGTCAACCTACGGGGGCACCTCCGTCCGACATGCACACCCTCCGTACCAGTGAACTCCCATCGAGAGATGACCGGGGATGGGCCCACCCGGCCCACCTCGGCCATGCGGCCCATGAACAGTAACGCCGCCGGCCCGGGGGCGGGACGGCCCTTGGTGTGCGCCAAGCTGGGGAGGGTGAGGATGCGACTCACGGCCTGCGCCAGCCGAGTGGTTCAGGTTCGCGTCCGAGGCTCACGCCGTCCAGTCCTTCTCGAGGTTCGCATACCGCACCAGCAGCTTCTTGCGACCCACGTCGTCGAAGTCGACCGTGACCTTCAGATCGCTTCCGAACCCCGTCACCTCCACGACGGCGCCGGAGCCGAACGTCTGGTGGAGCACCCGCTCTCCCTTCGCGTAGAGCGGCTGGTCCTGGTCGACGGCGTAGTCCGGCTCCGGGTCGAAGTAGGCGTCCGTCTGCTCCCGGAATCGAGGACGTCTCCGGTGCGGGGTCGACGTGGAGATCAGCCTCAGCCGATCGCTCGTCCGCTCTTCCCGCAGCTGCCCGGGAATCGCGTCGACGAACGGGGACAGCGTCCCGTAGGTGAAGTCCCCCGCCCTGCGACGCTGGCGCGCCCAGCTCAAGGAGAGCTTGTCTTCGGCCCGGGTGATGCCCACGTAGAAGAGGCGCCGCTCCTCCTCCAGCTCGGCCGGCTCGTCGTACGCTCGTGCCAGTGGGAAGAGCCCGTCCTCCAGCCCGCCGATGTAGACGACCGGGAACTCCAGCCCCTTGGCGTTGTGTAGGGTCATGAGCGTGACGGTGTCGGCGTCCGGGTCCAGCTTGTCAACGTCGGCCACCAGCGCCACCTGCTGGAGGAAGAGATCGAGCTCGGTGAAGGCATCCAAGTCCTCCTCCGTGACCGAGTCCACCAGCTCCAGATCGAAGTCCACCGCACCGGCAACCAGCTCCGCGACGTTGCGGGCCCGGTCCTCCCCATCGGGCCCCTCCTCCGTGAGCTCCCGAACCAGGCCCAGCTCCTCGATCAACTCCTCCAGGAGCTCGCCCACACCCACCTGCGTCGCGCGCACGCTATAGCGCTGCACGAGGACGGCGAACGCCTGCAAGCCCCGGGTCGCCCCCCGCGGGATGTCCGTCGCCTCCTCGGCCCGTGAGGCGGCCTCCAGGAGAGAGATGCCCGAATCGGCCGCCCACCGGACGAGGCGCTGCTGGGAGGTGGCCCCGACGCCTCTCCGCGGGTAATTCACCACACGGTCGAAGGCCACCGCGTCCCTGGGGTTCGAGATGAGCCGCAGGTACGCGAGGACATCCTGGATCTCCCGACGCTCGTAGAACCGAACCGAGCCGATGACCTGGTACGGGATGCCCTCCCGTCGAAAGGCGTCTTCCAGCGCACGGGCCTGGGCGTTGGTGCGGTAGAGCACGGCGAAGTCCCGATAGGCACTCCCGGGCGTCCGCTCATAGCGGGCCTGGATGTCCCCCACGATCCACCGGGCCTCGTCCGTCTCGTCGAAGGTCTCCACCAGCGTGATGCCCTCTCCGCCGGCTCGTTCCGTGCGCAGCGTCTTGCCCTTCCGGTCGACGTTCTCCGCGATCACGGCGTTGGCCGCGTCGAGGATCCGCTGCGTGGATCGGTAGTTCCGCTCCAGGCGCACCACTCGAGCGCCCGGAAATGCCTTCTCGAAATCGAGGATGTTCCTGATGTCGGCCCCACGCCACCCGTAGATCGACTGATCGTCGTCACCCACCACCATCAGGTTGCCGTGGTCCGCCGAGAGCAGCTCCAGGAAGCGGAACTGCGCGTGATTCGTGTCCTGGTATTCGTCTACGAGCACGAACGCGAAGCGCTCGCTGTAGCGGCGCTGTAGCTCGGGGCTTCCCTCGAACAGCTCCACGGGCTTCATGAGCAGGTCGTCGAAGTCGAATGAGTTCTGATCACGGAGCGCCTTCTGGTATGGGCCGAAGACCTTGGCGACGTTGCGCACGAAGAGGTCGAAGGACCCTTCGTTGTCCCTGGCGAACGCCTCCGCGTCCACGAGCTGGTTCTTGGCGTTGGACAGCTCCGCCCTGATCGCCTTGGGATTCCACTTTCGCGGGTCGAGACCCACCGAGTCCTGAATCTTCTTCACCAGGCGGAGCGACGCGTCCGCGTCCAAGATCGTGAACGTGCGGTCCCACCCGAGGCGATCCGCATGTCGACGTAGCAGACGGGCGCCAATGGCGTGGAACGTTCCGACCCACATCCCGGCGGGCTGGGCGCCCAGAAGCCGCGCAATCCGGTCCCGCATCTCACCGGCTGCCTTGTTGGTGAACGTCACCGCCAGAATCCGATCGGGGGGAACGCCGTGCTCACGGATGAGATGACAGATACGCGCGGTGAGCACGCGAGTCTTCCCCGACCCCGCCCCCGCCAACACCAGAATGGGTCCCTCGAAGTGCTCGGTGGCCTCCCGCTGCTCGGGATTCAGGCCGTCGAGGTGGGCGGTGGCGTCGAATGGGTGCGGCCGCTCAGGCATCGGCCACCGGAAGGCGGATCTGGAACGTGGTGCCGTCGCCCCCGTCCAGCAGCTCGATACGGCCGCGGTGGACACCCTCCACGATGCGCCGGGAAAGCGCCAGCCCCACCCCCCATCCACCCGACTTCGACGTGACGCCGGGATCGAAGATCCGGTCCCGGATCTCGGGATCCACGCCGGGCCCGGTGTCACGGATGCGGAGGCTCACCCAGCCGTCCCCCATCCGGCGTGCATAGATGGAAATACGCCCTCCGCGTCCGGCGAGGGCGTCGAGCGCGTTCTTCACCACGTTCTCCAAGGCCCAGATGAGCAGCACTTCGTTGCCCTGTACCTGGGGAAGCGTGTCGGGGACGTCGAGCACCAGGTCCACCCCGCGTCCGAGCTTGGGCAGCCGCGCCGCCAGGTAGCGCTCCAGGTCGCGCACGATCTTGTGCAGCGAGACCCCGCGCAACTCCGGCTCGCGGCCGATGAGCTCGAACCGGTGACTCACACGCTCCAACCGCTCGAGGTCCTCCTCAATGGCATCCGCGACGTCGGACTGCCGCAAAGAGCCCGGGCGCTCCCGCTGCGGCAGCTTCAGGACCTCCAGCCACCCCTGGAGCGAAGAGAGGGGAGTACCCAGCTGGTGTGCCAGCTCCCGTGCCATGGCGGTCCACGCCCGCTCGCTCTCCGCTCTCCGCTGGGTGCGAATCATGGTGAAGCCGACGAACACGGTGAGGAGCAGAGCGCCGGCCAACAGGAACGGAATTCTCTGTAGGCTGCGCACCTGCGGCGTGTCACCGTAGTGGATATGGGTCAGGCCCGCCCCCACGACCGGCGGGTGTCGCGCATCGAGGCTCCGAATGAGGTCCAGGACCCTGGCCTGACCACGGGCGGTGTTCAGGTCGACGTTGAATCCGAGGTTCTGGACTGCGAGGACCGTGTCGTCACCCGGCCCGGTCAGGATCAGGGGCACACCCGACTCCACCACCTTGGTCTGCAGGCGGTAGAGCGCATCCTCGGCCCGGGCTGCCGTGGTGTCGCTGTTGGCATCCTGGATCTCTGAGAAGATCTCGGTGAGCAGTCGGGCGTCCGTCCGAAGGGCCTGGACGATCAACAAGCTGAACAGCACATACGACCCCAACAGGATCAAGAAGAGGGTCGCCAGCGCGATGGGCCATCGGATCCGGGTCATGGCCGGCGGCGGATCTGGCGGTCAGGCCGGCGCCGACAGGCGGTCCAGGCCCACGTAGGGTCGCAGGACCTCGGGAACGACGACGCTGCCGTCCCCCTCCTGGTAGGTCTCCAGGAGGGCCGCAACCACGCGAGGAAGCGCGAGGGCGGACCCGTTGAGGGTGTGCACGAACTCGGGCTTCTCCCCCGGCGCGGGACGGAACCGCAGGTTGGCCCGGCGCGCCTGGTAGTCGCTGAACGTGCTGCAGCTGGAGACTTCGAGCCACTTCTGCACGCCCGGTGCCCAGACCTCAAGATCGTACGTCATCGCGCTGCTGAAACCGAGGTCCCCCGTGGCCAGGAGGAGACGCCGATAGTGGAGGCCCAGGCGCTCCAGCAGCGTCTCCGCTTCGCGGGTCAGCTCCTCGAGTGCCTCACGGCTGCGGTGTGGACGCTCGTAGCGAACCAGCTCCACCTTGTCGAACTGATGCACCCGCAGCAGCCCCCGCGTATCCTTCCCCGCCGCACCGGCCTCCCGACGGAAACACGGCGAGTATGCCGTGTACCTGACCGGAAGATCCGACCCGTTGAGGATCTCGTCTCGATGGAGGTTGGTGACCGGGACTTCGGCCGTGGGAATCAGCCACAGGTCGTCCCGCTCGGTCTGGTACGATTCGTCCGCGAACTTCGGAAGCTGCCCCGTGCCGGTGAGAGTCTCCCGGGTCACCATGTACGGGACCCTCAGCTCATGGTACCCGTGCTCCCCCGTGTGCACGTCCAGGAAGAAGTTGATGAGTCCCCGCTGGAGCCGCGCACCCGCTCCCTTCAGCACGGGGAAGCCCGATCCGCTGATCTTCGATCCACGTGGAAGGTCGAGAATGTCGAGGGCTTCGCCCAGCTCCCAGTGTGGCTTGGGATCGAAGGAGAAGTCCCGCGGCTTCTCCCAGACCATCACTACCTCGTTGGCGTCCTCACCCCCTTCCGGCACCTCTTCCAGGGGCAGGTTGGGAACCGACAGGAGGATCTCCTCCACCCTCGCTTCGTTCGCCCGGACACGGTCGTCGAGGCCGGCGATCCGCTCACCCAGGACGCGCATCGCGTCGATGAGCTCCTGGGCGTCCCCGCCCCCGCGCTTGATGTCACCGATCTTCTTCGACGTCTCGTTGCGTTCGGCCTTGAGGTCGTTGACCTCGGTGACGATGGTCCGTCGCTCCTCGTCCAGCGCCTGCACCTCGACGACGGCTGCGGGATACTCATCCTTGCCCCGACGCGCCAGGGCGCGCCTCACCTCGTCGGGTTCGTGGCGAAAGCGACGGATGTCGAGCATTGGCTAGTTGGGGGGAATGAGTCGGCGGTCGTTGCAGACCGGGCTCGAGTCGAACGCGAACGTCAGGGTACCATCTGCGGCGTCGACGTCGACGGGCTCGAGCTTCGCATAATAAACGCAGGGCGTGCCATACGCACCGATGCTCTGACCCGTGCGCACGACGTAGATGTTCCCCTTCGACACCGGCACCGGATCGGTGGCAGTGTACAGCATGGTATCCGCCGGCGCGTCGGTCACCTCGTCGTATGTCTTGCCCGAAACGACTGTGATACGTGCCTTGGAGGTGACCCCCATGGCTCCGGGAGGAAGCAGCACGATCTGCCCGTTGCGCGTGTCGACGGCCACGTCCCACGTACCGGTGGACGTCGCGGCCTCGATGCGTACACGTGTCCGCTGATAGAAATTGAAGCCCGAATAAAGGTTGAGCTCGGGGCGAGCGAGAGAGTACAGGAGAACGGTGTCCTTCGTCGCAACCCAGTTGTACGCGAACGGATCGCTTCCACAGGCGGAGGTCGCCACGGACACGGTGGCCAGCAGCACCAGGAGGGGAGCGCCTCTGGTGAGGATCCTGGAGGATCGGGAGATGTTCTTGGGCTTCATGACCTCGGGGAACCCCGCTGTCGGCGTATACCGAAGAAGATGCGAAACTTGCCGGCGCGCCACGGGGGGTGTCAACCCCGAAAAGGCCCGTCGTTGCTTGACTTAACCCGGGGTGCCGGGTAGGTTCCCCGCCCGTCGCCGAACCTCCCGGGAACTCGCGCGGAACCCATGCGGTACAGCGGACACCCTGGGCGGGCCCGAGTCTGGTGAGCGAGTGATCAATGGCCGTCGATGTACCGCCTTCTCCCATCCCCGGGCGCATTCTCGTCGCCGACGACGAGCCTCACATCCGCAGGGTCCTCACCACCCTCCTGCACAACGCGCAGTTCCAGGTGTGGGAGGCACGAGACGGAACCGAGGCCCTGGACATCCTCGGCGGGGGACAACCCGTGGACCTCGCCATCCTGGATCTCATGATGCCCGGAGCCACCGGCCTGGAAATCCTGGCGTTCATGCGCGGGCAGTCGCGCCACGAGCGGACGCCGGTGATCATCCTGACGGCGAAGGGACAGGATACCGACCGACAGGCTGCGCTCACGGGCGGCGCCGACGACTTCCTCACCAAGCCGTTCAGCCCCAAGAAGCTCCTTCTGCGAATCCAGGAGATCCTCGCTGAACGCTGACCCCAACGTCTGGATTCTCGTGCTCGCCGGGGGCATCGGCTCCCGCTTCTGGCCGGTGAGCACCCCCCAGCGCCCGAAGCAGCTCCTTCCGCTGGCGGGAGGGCGCCCACTCGTGGCGGAGACGCTGGAGCGGGCACGCGCCCTGGTTTCCGACGATCACATCCGCATCCTTGCGGGCAAGCACCTCGTGGAGCCGTTCCGGCAGGCGCTTCCCGATCTCCCTGCGGCATCCTTCCTGGTGGAGCCCAGAGCCCGGGGGACCTGCCCGGTCCTGGCATGGGCAGCCCGCGAGATCTCCCGACTGGATCCCGATGCCG
Source organism: Gemmatimonadota bacterium (assembly GCA_022340755.1). GTDB lineage: Bacteria > Gemmatimonadota > Gemmatimonadetes > Longimicrobiales > Gaopeijiaceae > SZUA-318. The sequence continues at coordinate 462 of JAJDNI010000293.1, read as the reverse complement.
TGCTCGTGTCGCTCCACGCGGACCATGTCATTCATCCCCTGGAGGCGTTCGCCGACACCGTGAGGGCAGCCGTCAAGATCGCGCGCGAGGAGGACCTCCTTCTCACGGTCGGTATCGAGCCCGACCGCATCGAGACCGGCTACGGCCACATCCAGCCGGGGGAGGCCCTGGTCGCATCGACTACCGTCTCTGCGTTCCGCGTCAGGGCCTTTCACGAAAAGCCCGACGAGGCCACCGCCCGCGGGTACGTGGAAGCCGGATATCTGTGGAACTCCGGTATCTTCGTGTGGAAGGCCTCACGGTTTCTCGACGAAGTCGCCCGCCACGCGCCGGAGGTCGCGAGCCTGTTGCCGTTGCTGGACAGGCAGGGTGCCGAGGAGTTCTTCGAACGGGTTCCGGCGTGCGTCGTGGATCGGGCGGTCATGGAGCGCAGCGATCGCGTTGCGTGCGTGAAAGCGGAAT
>JAJDNI010000291.1 GCA_022340755.1 Gemmatimonadota bacterium | reverse complement strand
CACGCGCTTCCAGAGCGTCCGCGGTGGTCCGACCGATGGCAGCCACGCGCGCTGCGCCCAGAGCCGCCGGCAGATCACCCTGCAAGGCCTCCGCCAGCGCCTGGACCGCCGAGGGGCTCGCGAAGGTCACTACATCCACTCCCGAAGCGAGATCGGCGCGCACGCGCAGCGCATCGGGAGGGACCATCCGCGTGCGGTAGGCTTCCACCCGCTCCACCTCCGCCCCCTTTGCCCGCAGGGCATCCTCCAGGGTGGAACGGGCCAGGGAGCCGGCGGGGAAGAGGATCCGCCGGCCTCTTACGGGCCCGCCCGCATCCATCGTTTCGGCCAGGGCCCGGGCCCCTTCACCGCCTGCCACGACGTCGGCAGGCCACCCTTCCTTTGCGAGAGCGGCCGCGGTGGCGTCGCCCACCGCCGCGATCCGGGGACGGCCTCCCACCGGGGGCCGGGCGTGGACCGCGAGAGCCTGCACGGCGCGAGGGCTGGTGAACGCCACCCAGTCGTAGGCCTGCAGCGAGCGGGCCGCTTCCACGAGGGGTCGGGCGTCTTCCGGCTCTTCCGTGGCGATGGTCGGCCACGTCACGACCCGCGCCCCTTCGGCGAGGAGGCGCGCCACCAGCGCATCTCCGGGATCGGCGGCCCGGGTGGTGGCCACGACCCGTCCGTCGAGCCGGCCCATCACAGGGTCTCCCCGGCCCGCGTCCCTTCCCGGAGCGCCTCGTTCGGCTCCGCGCGTGGCGGCTTCCCGGCCCAAGGCGCGTCGCGCAGCGACGTGAGGCCCAACTCTCGCAAGAGGACGTCGGCCACAGCCACGCCCGCACCCTCCGCATCCTCGCCCGTCCCCAGGTGCTCGGCCCAGGTAGCCCCGTCGGGCACCACTGCCGCCGCGCGGATCGTGAGCTCTCCGTCGGCCCAGCGGGCCAGAGCACCGACAGGAGCCTGGCACCCCGCCTCGAGACGTCTCAGACAGGCGCGCTCGGCCGTGACCTCGGCCCGGGCCGCCGGGTCGTCGAGGAGTTGGACGACACGTACGGCGTCGTCGTCATCCGACCGGGTCTCCAGCGCGAGGGCGCCCTGCGCCGCGGCGGGGAGCATCACCTCGGGAGCGAGCACTTCCACGACCCGGTCGGCCAATCCGAGCCGGCGAAGGCCGGCCAGCGCCAGGACCACCGCGTCCATACGGTTCTCGTCCACGGCACGCACGCGGGTGGGCACGTTGCCGCGCTGGTCCCGCACGTCCAGGTCCGGCCGGAGGTGCGCGAGGAAGTTCTTGCGGCGCTGGCTGGACGTGCCCACACGGGATCCCGAGGGGAGGGCGTCCAGGGACGAGCTGGTGCTCACCAACGCATCTCTGGGATCCTCCCGCGTGGGAATCGCGGCCAGAGTGAGGCCTTCCGGCAGCACCGTTCCCAGGTCCTTGCACGAATGGACGGCGAGATCCACCCGGCCGTCGAGGAGCGCGTCCTCGATCTCCTTGGTGAAGAAGGCCTGACCGAGGTGGGGACCAAGGGGCACGTCCTTGATGCGATCTCCCGAGGTGTGGATCTCCACCAGCTCCACGATGAGCCCGGGGTTCGCCGCCTCCAACGCCGCGGCGACTCCGCGGGACTGGGCCATTGCGAGGAGGGACCCCCGCGTGCCCAGGCGAAGGGTCCTCATGAAGCCTCCGACTGCCCCTGATCCGGCGTCACCCCGAAGAGGGACGTCGCGCTCTCCAGGAGCTTGCGGCCCTCAGCCTCGGTGGGGTCCGCGTCCCTGATCGCCAGGGTGGGGAAGTGGAGCATGGAGTGGGCCAGCGACCGGGCCAACCTCAACAGATGCTCACGCTCTTCCTCGCTGCGGCCCCGGGCGTGACGCTCGGCTTCCGCCTGAGCCATCTCCAGAACCTGCTCCCGTACCGCTCTCAGCACCGCGGCGGACTGGCGGGTGCGCAGCCACTTCATGAAGACCTCGGCGTCCTCGACGACCATGGCCTCGGCACGCGGCGTCTCCGCGGCTCTGGCCTCACGGGCCTCCTCCACGCCGCGGAAGATGTGGTCGAGGTCCATGAGATGCACCCCGGGAAGCTCCGCCAGATCGGGGTGGAAGTTCCGGGGATGAGCCAGGTCCAGGAACCAGCGCTGACGCTCGGGCTCTCCCCCGATGGCTTCGGCGAGAAGCGTCGGCGTCACTAGGTCGTCACGCTCCCCTACGGTGCCCACCACCACATCCGCGTCCCGGATCAGCTCGGCCAGGTCGTCCTCGAGGGTCGTCGCCGTGCCCCCGAGCTCGCGGGCCACTTTCTCGGCCTTGGACAGCGTGCGGTTGGCCACCGTGAGCCGGACCAGGCCCTCTTTGCGGAGCAGGCGCGCCATGAGAACGCCGGTGTCCCCCGCTCCCAGCACGAGACCGGTCAGGGGCTCCAGGGAGCCGACCTCCTGCTGGAGGAGAGCCAGGGCCGCCCCCGCCAGGGAAACGGCGCCTCGGCCAATGGCCGTCTCGGTGCGCACCCGCTTCCCCGCCGCCAGAGCGTGCTGGAAGAGCCGGAGGAGCAGGGGTCCAGCGGTCTGACGCGTACGACGATGCTCCAGGGCGTCGCGGACCTGCCCGATGATCTGTGCCTCGCCGTGCACCACGGAATCGAGACCGGCGGCCACCCGGAAGAGGTGGATGGCCGCGTCGCGGTTCATGTGGACGTACGAGGCGTCGGCCACGCGCTGGGAGGGGACGCCGGTCCGTCGGGACAGGAGCTGGCGAAGCACCCGCAGCGCTCGGTCTGGACGTGGGCTCACCGCATACACCTCCACGCGACCACAGGTCGCGACGGGAACCGCTTCGTCGAGGACGCCCCGCTCGATGAGGAACGCGAGCGCGTCGTACATCTCCTCAACATCCAGCCGGAGGTGCTCACGCTCCTCGGCTGACGCAACGGCCTGGCTCGACCCGAGGACGAACACGTCCGGAGACGCGCCGCTCACGCCAGAGTCTCCAGCCAGGCCCCGGGTTCCAGGAGCACGCCGGTATGCAGCGGCGTGTCGGCCTTGGTGTAACGCCGTGCTTCGGTGTCGCGAAGCTCGTAGACCAGGCGTGAGAAGAGGGGCAGGTCATCTGTCTCGTAAACCACCACGAACTCCTGGTCCTGAAGGCCGAAGGAGTAAAGGAGAAGCTGCGTGATCTCCCGGTACTGCTTTCCGATGCGGATGTGCTCGTTCATCATGCCCTGGCGGGTCTCGCGACCCAGCAGGTACCAATCCGCGGTCTTGGTGAACGGGTACATCACGAGGTACGGCGCCCGCCCAGGGGCGAACGGGTCGATCTCCTGTGCGGAGCGGGCCCGGCTGCTGTACTCCGAGGGGCGGGTCATACCCCAGAGCACGTGCACGGGGTCGAGGATGTCACGATGGGGGTTCTCGGCGCCGCTGCGGGCGGTAAAGAAGCTGC
>JAJDNI010000026.1 GCA_022340755.1 Gemmatimonadota bacterium | reverse complement strand
CAGGGCACGGTGGTTCTTCTCGTCCGACGGGCGCTCCACGCGCACTTCACCCTCGTCCACCACGACCTTCATTTCGGGGTGGTGCTCCAGCGAGAGCGTGCCCTTGGGGCCTTTCACCGTGAGCAGCGTCCCGGCGAGGGTCACGTCCACGCCCTTCGGCACCTCGACGGGCAGCTTTCCGATTCTCGACATCGTTCCCTCGCCTTACCAGACCCTGGCCATGAGCTCGCCGCCCACGCCGCGCTCCCGCGCCGCGCTGTCGGTGAGGACTCCGGCCGACGTGGAGAGGATGGCGATTCCCAGTCCGTTGCGGACCTTGGGAATCTCACCGGCACCCACATAATGCCGGCGGCCCGGGCGTGAGACCCGCTCGAGGTGCCGGATCACGGGGTGCCCCTCGTGATATTTCAGATAGACGCGCAGGAGACCGTGCTTGCCGTCCTGCAGCACCTTGTGCGCGTGTACGAAGTGGCTCTCCGTGAGGAGCTTGGCGATCTCGACCTTCGTGTTCGAGACCGGCATGTCCACCCACTTATGTCCTGCGATGCAGGCGTTGCGGATCCGCGTGAGCATGTCCGCGATGGGATCGGTCATCATAGCTTGAACGTCCTCTTACCAGCTCGACTTGCGCACGCCGGGGATCTCGCCCCGCAACGACATCTCACGGAAGCAGATCCGGCAGATGCCGAACTTCCGCAGGTACCCGCGAGGCCGCCCGCATCGCTGACAGCGGTTCCGCACGCGGACGCCGAACTTCGGCTTCCGCTTCGACTTCTCGATGAGCGCCTTCCTGGCCATTCTCTCGTTTCTCCTCGGTACGTCGTCAGGCCCCGGCGCCGATCTGAACCGGCACCTCGCCGCGGAACGGAAAACCCATTTCGCGGAGGAGGGCAAACGCCTCGTCGTCCTTGTCCGTCGACGTCACCACGGTGATGTCCATTCCGTGGATCTTGTGGACACGGTCGTAGTTGATCTCGGGGAAGATGATCTGTTCCTTGACGCCCATCGTGTAGTTGCCGCGGCCGTCGAAGGATCGGGTGTTCAGCCCGCGGAAGTCCCGGATGCGTGGGATCGCCGTGGCGATGAGGCGATCCAGGAAGAACCACATGCGGTCCCTTCGCAACGTCACGGAGACGCCGACGGGCATGCCTTCCCGCAGCGAGAAGTTCGAGATCGACTTCCGCGCCCGGTTCACCACGGGCTTCTGCCCCGTGATGGTGGCGAGCTCGTTTACGACGCTCTCCAGCATCTTCTGCTCTCGGCCGGCGTCACCCACGCCCACGTTCACCACGATCTTCTTGATCTGCGGGACGCGCAGCGGGTTCGTGATGCCGAACCGCTCCCGGAGCTTCGGCGCCGCGTTGGCCTGATAGTGCTGCTTCAGTCTCGGTTCCATTTCCGTCTCGTCACTAAGGCCGGGGGATCGGATTACCGCTCTTCACGGCGATCCGCTCCTTCTGGCCACCTTCCTCGATCCTCGACCGCACCCGACTCGCCTCGCCGGTGGCGGGGTCGAGCAGCATCACGTTGGAGATGTCGATGGGTGCCTCGAACGAGATGATCCCACCCTCGGGGTTCTCCTGGTTCGGCCGCTGGTGGCGCTTTCGTACGTTCACGCCCTCCACGCGTACCCGGCCCGAGGCGGGAATGACCTCGAGGACGGCACCCTCCATGTCACGGAAGTTGCCCCGGATCACCCGCACCCGGTCCCCCTTCGTGATTTTGAACTTGCGCGCAGCCATCACAGCACCTCGGGCGCAAGGGACACGATCTTCATGTACCTCTTCTCTCGCAGTTCACGCCCCACGGGCCCGAAGATGCGGGTACCACGAGGCTCTCCCTGGGGATTGATGATCACCGCCGCGTTGTCGTCGAAGCGGATGTAGGTGCCGTCCTTCCGGCGAGTCTCCTTCGCCGTGCGCACCACCACCGCCTTGACCACATCGCCCTTCTTGATCCCGGCGTTGGGGATGGCGTCCTTCACCGTGGCGACGATGACGTCACCCACGCCGGCGTATCGCCGGCGAGAACCGCCGAGGACGCGAATGCACAGCGCCGTCTTGGCTCCGGTGTTGTCCGCGATCCGGAGGATCGACTCCTGCTGGATCATCTCAGTGTCTCTCTATCTCGTCAGTTACCGGCGCGTGGATCACTCGGGCCGCTCGATGAGCTCGACGACGCGCCACCGCTTGGTCTTCGACAGGGGACGGGTCTCCATGATGCGAACCGTGTCTCCCGTCCTGTACTCGTTGTTCTCGTCGTGCGCATGGTACTTCTTCGTGAGCGACACTCCCTTGCCGTAGAGGGGATGGGCGATGCGCCGCTCCACCTTCACGGTGATGGTCTTGTCACTCCTGTCGGCCACCACGACGCCGATACGCCCCTTTCGACGGGCACGGCTGTCCGGGGCATCCACCGGCGTGGCCGCCGCAGACGTCTCCACCGGGGCCTCGACGACCTCTTCGGATACCGTCTCCGTCACCTCGACGGCCTGTTCGTTCTGTACCTGGTCTTCGGTCATGGTCCTTTTCGTCACCCGTTCCCGGCGAGCTCACGCTCGCGGAGGATCGTCTTGAGGCGCGCGATGTCCCGTCGGATGTTCCGGAGCAGGCTCGGGTTCTCCAACTGCATCATGGACGCCCGGAAGCGGAGCTTGAACTGCTCCTCCGTGAGACTCTCGAGCTGTGCCCGGATCTCTGTGTCGTCCCAGTCTCTGATCTCGTCGCCGGTCATGCCGTGCGTCTCCTACAGCTGCTCGTCGCGGACGACGAAGCGACACTTGATGGGAAGCTTGGCCGAAGCCAGCTCCATGGCGCGATGGGCAGTCTCGTGGTCGATGCCCTCGAGCTCGAACATGATGCGGCCCGGCTTCACCACGGCCACCCATCCCTCCGGATTCCCCTTACCCTTCCCCATGCGCGTCTCGGCCGGCTTCTGGGTGATGGGTTTGTCCGGGAAGATGCGAATCCAGACCTTGCCTCCACGCTTGATGTGGCGGGTCATCGCCACACGAGCGGCCTCGATCTGTCGGTTCGATATCCACGCAGGCTCGGCCGCCATGAGCCCGTATTCCCCGAAGGAGACCTTGTTGCCCCTCGTGGCCTTCCCGCTCATCCGGCCTTTGTGCTTCTTCCGGTATTTTACCCGCTTCGGCGCTAGCATCGTCTAGTTCCTTCTTCGCTGGCTCAGGCGCCCGTGGAATACGTGCGGCCGCGCCGCTCTTCGATGACTTCACCCTTGAAGATCCAGCACTTCACCCCGATGGCACCGTACGTAGTGAACGCGTGGAGCTGAGCATAGTCGATGTCCGCCCTGAGGGTGTGCAGGGGCACCCGCCCCTCGTTGTAGCCCTCGGTACGGGCGATTTCGGCGCCGCCCAGCCTGCCCGCGCACTGGATCTTGATGCCCTCGGCACCGGCACGGATGGCGGACTGCACGGCCCGCTTCATCGCACGTCGGAACGAGATGCGCTGGCGCAGCTGGTGGGCCACGCTCTCCGCCACCAGGTACGCCTCGACCTCCGGCCGCTTGATCTCCTCGACGTTCACGGAGATCTCCGACTGCGTGAGCACGGCCAGCTCGTCGCGGAGCTTGTCCACCTCGGCACCGCGCTTCCCGATGACCACTCCCGGGCGAGCCGTATGGAGCGTCACCACGATCTTGCTGGGCTTGCGCTCGATGTCGACCTCGGCGAGAGCCGCGTGCGAAAGGCGCCGGCGGAGGTACCTGCGAATCGTCTCATCCTCCTTGAGGAGGCGCGGGAAATCACGCTCCGCGTACCAGCGTGATTTCCAATCCTTGACGATTCCGAGCCGGAATCCGTGGGGATGCGTCTTTTGTCCCATCGTCTCTTCCGTGCCTCCGCCCTCAGGCTTCCTTGGTATTCACCACGACGGTGATGTGGCTGGTCCGATGCCTCCGCGGCGCCGCGCGCCCCTGCGCGGCCGCGCGCCAGCGCCGCAGAGTGGGCCCTTCGTCGACGAACACCTCGTGAACCATGAGGTCGTCCACGTCGAGGACCGAGCCCTCGTCCTGGGCCTTCACCTGCGCGTTCGCGACCGCAGAGTGCAGGGTCTTCGAGACGGGCTCCGCCGCGCTCTTCTTCGAGAACTGCAGGATCGCATAGGCCTCGTTCACCGACAGCCCCCGGATCTGGTCCACCACCAGCCGGACCTTGCGCGGGCTCATGCGGATGTGACGGGCGATCGCTCTTGCTTCCATGGATCGTTCCACCCTCAGCTAGCCTTCGACCGCTTGTCGGCGAGCTTCCCGCTGTGACCCCTGAACAGGCGGGTCGGAGCGAACTCCCCGAGCTTGTGGCCGACCATGTTCTCCGTGATGTACACGGGGATGAACTTGTTGCCGTTGTGCACGGCCACGGTGTGTCCCACGAACTCCGGGGAGATCGTCGAAGCACGGGCCCACGTCTTCACCACCTTCTTCTCGCCGCGGGAGTTCATGACCTCCACCCGCTCGAGCAGCCGGTCGTTCACGTACGGCCCTTTTTTCACGCTCCGTGGCATATCCAGAACCTCAGCTAGAGCTGTCCCGTTGACTCTCTACCAGCGCCTATTTCGTCGCCTTGCCGCGACGACGTCCGCGCACGATGTACTTCGTCGATTCCTTCTTCTTGCGCCGCGTCTTCTTGCCCTCGGGCTTGCCCCAGGGCGATGTCGGAGGCCGGCCTCCGGACGAGCGGCCCTCACCACCACCCAGAGGATGGTCCACCGGGTTCATGGCCACACCGCGGACCTTGGGCCGCTTACCGCGCCAGCGGTTCGCACCCGCCTTGCCCAGAACCGTGAGCTCGTGGTCGCCGTTGCCCACCTCACCCACCGTGGCCAAGCAGTCCTTGCGGACCCTGCGCACCTCGGTGGAGGGAAGCCGGAGGGTCACGTAGTCCCCTTCCTTGGCCATGACCGACACGCTCGACCCCGCGGACCGGGCCATCTGCCCCCCCTTGCCCGGCTTGAGCTCCACGTTGTGGACGCTGGTACCGAGGGGGATGAGCTCGAGGGGAAGAGCGCTCCCGATGCGCACGTCCGCCTGGGGCCCGGACATGATCTGATCGCCCACGTTCAGGTCACGGGGGTGGAGGATGTAGCGCTTCTCACCGTCCGCGTAGACGATGAGGGCGATGTTGGCGGAGCGGTTCGGATCGTACTCGATCTCGCTCACCACACCGGGTACTCCGACCTTGTCGCGCTTGAAGTCGATCACCCGATAGCGATGCTTGTGCCCGCCACCGCGACGGCGAGTCGTGATGTGCCCGTGGTGGTTGCGGCCAGCCTTCTCGCTGAGCGCCTCGGTGAGCGACTTCTCGGGCCCTTTCCGCGTCACGACCTCGTTCTCGAGGGTCGAGCGGAAGCGGGTGCCCGCCGTCATCGCCTTGAACTTCTTGATGCCCATGGTCAACCCACCTCGTAGAGCTCGATGTGCTCACCCTGAGCGAGCTGAACCACCGCCTTCTTGAAGGAAGGCTGGCGGCCGATGCCGGAGTTCCTCGACATCCTGCCCATGAGGGAGCGTCGCATCTTGCCGGCGTAGCGCATCGTGCGCACGTCCAGGACGGATACGTCCCAGATGTGCTCCACCGCCCGGCCGATCTCGATCTTGTTGGCGTCCTTGGCCACGATGAACGTGTAGAGGCTGCGCGCCTCCATCTGTTCAGTGGTCTTCTCGGTGACCACCGGCGAGATGATGATCTCGTGGGCGTTACGCATCGCCGTCCTCCTCGCTCTCGGCGGCGGCAGCCGTCTCGGCACCCAGCTTCTCCACGGCGCTCCGCTCGATCACCACCGTATGCGCCCAGAGCACGTCGTAGACCGATTCGTGACCGAAGGGGAGCACCATGACCGCCGGCAGGTTGCGCGCCGACAGGTACACGTTTTCGTTCTTGCCATCCGTGAGCAGGAGGATCTTGCCACCGGCGTCGATGGCGTCCAGCAAGCCCGCCAGATCCTTGGTCCGCGGCTTCTCCAGGGATGGCACGTCCACGAGCACCACGCGGTCGTTCTCCGCTCGGTCGTTGAAAGCGGAGCGGCGGGCCAGCGCCTTCACCTTGCGCGGCACCTTCTGCCGCCAGGAATGCGGAATCGGCGGAAACGCACGCCCACCGCCTTCCCAC
>JAJDNI010000266.1 GCA_022340755.1 Gemmatimonadota bacterium | reverse complement strand
CTATGCGGTCGTGGGCGCCGGGCACGAGCTTGCTCCGGTAGAGCTGCCGGGCGAGCGCGTGGTAGAGCGTCTCGTTGACGAGGGTGGACTTGCCCGATCCGCTCACCCCGGTCACGGCGATGAACGTGCCCAACGGGAACGCCACGTCCAGGCGGTCCAGGTTGTGCTGGCGCGCGCCTCGCACGACCAGGGCCCGTTCCGGGTCCGCCGACCGACGTTCGGCCGGAACGGGAATCTCCCGCTCGCCGCGCAGATACGCGCCGGTCAGCGAGCGCTCATCCCCGATCACGTCGTCGAGCGTTCCGGACACCACCACCTCGCCTCCGGCGAGCCCTGCGCCCGGGCCGAGGTCGACGACGTGGTCCGCCGTGCGGATCGTATCCTCGTCGTGCTCGACCACGACGACCGTGTTCCCCAGATCCCGCAGACGCCTGAGCGTGTCCAGGAGACGGGCGTTGTCGCGCTGATGCAGCCCGATGGACGGCTCGTCGAGGATGTAGAGGACGCCCACGAGCCGGCTGCCGATCTGCGTGGCCAGACGAATCCGCTGAGCCTCACCGCCCGACAACGAGCCCGCCGCCCGCCCGAGCGTCAGGTAGTCGAGCCCCACGTCCCGGAGGAACTGCAGCCGTTCGTTCACCTCCTTGAGGATCGGCCCGGCGATCTCCGCCGGCAGAGGGGGGTGCTCGGACTTCGCTCCCTTCCGCGGTCCCGCCCCCCGCTCCGCCACCGGCACGCCCGAGAAGAAGGTGGCCGCCTCCGCGATCGAGAGGTCCACGATGGTCCCCAGCGACCGTCCGGCGACCGTAACCGCGAGCGATTCGGGCTTGAGCCGGCTCCCTCCGCAGGCCTGACAGGGCAGCGTGGACATGTAGTCCTCGAGCTGGGACCGGACCGCGTCGGACTTCGTCTCCTGGTACCGGCGGTTCACGTTGGCGAGGATGCCCTCCCAGTAGTCCTCGTAGTGCCCCTTGAAGCCCCCCGAGCCCGTCTTGTAGGGGAAGCGGATCTTCATCGAGCCGGACCCGTGGAGGATGGCGTCCCGGACATCCTCCGAAAGCTCACCCCAGGGGGTGTTGGGTTCGAACTCGTACGCTTCCGCAAGGCCGGGAATCACGGAGCGCCGGAGGTGGCCGCCCGGCTCGCCCCAGGGGAGAACGACCCCCTCGAGGATCGACAGCCTCCCGTCCGAGATCACCAGCTCCGGGTTGACCTCCTTCCTGATGCCCAGGCCCCCGCATTCCTCGCATGCGCCATAGGGCGAATTGAACGAGAACTGCCTCGGCTCCATCTCGGGCAGACTGGTGCCGCACACCGCGCACGCGTAGTGCTCGCTGAAGAGGTGTGTCTCGGGCTCGCCCGCCCTTCCCTTCCCCGGGTACTCCACCACCTCGAGCACCCCGCTGGCCGTGCGCAGCGCCGTCTCGACGGAATCGGCCAGACGATCCCGGTCCTGCTCACGTACGACCAGCCGGTCCACCACCACGGCGATGTCGTGGTTCTCGTACCGGTTGAGAGCGGGCGGCTGGGAGAGGTCGTGGGTCTCCCCGTCCACGCGCGCCCTCACGAAGCCCTCCTTCCGGGCACGCTCGAACAGCTTCTGGAACTCGCCCTTCCGGCCCCGCACCAACGGAGCCAGGACTTCGATGCGGGTCCCTTCCTCCAACTCGAGCAGGCGGTCCACGATCTGGGTCGCGGACTGACGAAGCACGGGCGCGCCGCAATTCGGACAGTGGGGCGTGCCCGCGCGCGCCCACAAGAGCCGGAGATAATCGTAGATCTCCGTCACCGTCCCCACCGTCGAGCGAGGGTTCCGGCTGACGGTCTTCTGCTCGATGGAGATGGCGGGCGAAAGCCCTTCGATGGCGTCGACGTCGGGCTTCTCCATGAGCCCGAGAAACTGCCGCGCATAGGCGGACAGCGATTCGACGTACCGGCGCTGCCCCTCCGCGTAGATGGTGTCGAAGGCCAGCGAGGACTTGCCCGACCCGGAAAGCCCCGTCACGACCACCAGAGCCTCCCGGGGAAGCTCCACGTGGATGTTCTTGAGGTTGTGCTCGCGGGCACCCCGGACGATCAGCTTCTCTCGGGCCATAGCCTGGTATTGTACCCAGGGCGCGGACGGCGTTCAATCCGGCCACCCGGCCGGGGAGAACCCCTACATGGGGCTCAAGAGATCTCCGACATCCCTACAACAGGCCGCGGGGTACCTTGAGGATGGGCTCGTATCAGGCCCACGCACGCTACCGACGGCACGGAGTAAAGCCATGTTCCAGTCGCTTCTGGTGCCTCTCGACGGCTCGGAGTTCAGCGAGCGCACTCTTCCGATCGCCGGAGGGTTGGCTCGCGCCACGGGGGCGGCACTGCACGTGGCCCACGTGCACGTGTCCCACACCCCGGACCACTTTCTCTCCAACACCCAGTTCCACTACGAAGGGCTGGATCTGGGAGAGTACGACAGCCGTCACCGGGAGGAGGAGCAGACGTACCTCGACCAGGTGCGTATCCGTCTCTCCGAGGTCGGTGCGGAAGCGGTGGATCTGGCCCTTCTGGAGGGCCATGTGGCCGACGGCATCGCCGAGTACGCCGAGAGCATCGGCGCCGACATGATCCTCATGACGACCCACGGGTACTCGGGCGTGAACCGTCTCTGGCTCGGCAGCGTGACCGACGCGCTCATCCACGACACGACGCTGCCCATCCTGGTGCTCCACCCGGGGCAGAACGGGCACCTGCCGCCGGACGTCTCCAAGCTTCACCGAATTCTCGTCCCGCTGGACATGTCCGGCCTGGCCGAAGCGATTCTGGAGCCGGCGTCGGAGCTGGCGCTCGCGACCGGAGCAGGGCTCACGCTCCTGCACGTCACATCGGCGAGCGGGGTTTTCGGCGTGCGGTTGCTTCCCCTCCTCCCGGACGCGCTGACTCCGGAGATGGAGCGCGCCCAGGACTATCTCGAGCGAGTGGCGGAGCGCCTGCGTTCTCATGGACTCGACGTGGGCGTCGAGGTGGTGAACGACACGCCGGCCCACGGAAT
>JAJDNI010000249.1 GCA_022340755.1 Gemmatimonadota bacterium | reverse complement strand
CTCGGCGGTGATGGTGCGTCAGCACCTCCTCGGCAACGTGCGCACCCCCCTGCTCCTCCTCCAGGGAGCCGTGCTCCTCGTCCTACTCACGGCGTGCGCCAACGCCGGAGGCATGCTCCTCGCCCGAGGTGTCCGTCGGCGCGGGGAGTTGGCCGTTCGCCTCTCGGTGGGCGCACGGGCGTGGCGGGTGGCGGGAGAGCTCGTCCTCGAAGGAGTGCTCCTGGGCACCGGGGCGGGCCTTCTGGGGTTGGGAGTGGCTGCGGCGTTGCTCCATCCCGCCTTGGGGCTGGCGCCGCCGGAGTTGCCTCGCGCGGCGACCATCCACCTCGACCCGTGGGTGGTGACCTTCGCCCTGGGCCTGGCCGTGGTTACCGGCGTGCTCACGGCCACGGTCCCCGCTCTCTCGGCGTCCCGCACCTCGCCGGCGTCATCCCTGCGGGAGGCGTCGGGTCCCGGGTCCACTCCCTGGCTGCGGAGGCTCCTCGAAGGGTTCGTGGTCGTACAGGTGGCCCTGGCGGTGCTGCTTACCGTGGGTGCGGGGCTCCTGCTGCGCAGCTTCGTCGCCACTGTGCGGGAAGACCCCGGATTCAATCCGGCGAGCGTCACGGTCCTGGACATCTCCCTTCCCGAAGTTCGCTACCCCGACTCTGCATCGAGGCTCGCGTTCGCCCGTGAGCTCCTGCACCGCGCGGGTCGGTTGCCGGGGGCAGAGGGCGTCGCTTTGGGCCGCAACCTGCCGATCTCGGAATCCAACATGTTGTCGCCCCTCATGGTCGACGGCTCACCGAAGCCCACAGACGCCGTTCAGGTCGCACAGGTCACCTCCGGATACTTCGACGTGCTTCGGATCCCCGTAGTCGACGGGTCCGGTTTCGGCGAAGCGGATCACGAGGGAGGCCCACCGGAGATCGTGGTGGATCAGGGCGTGCGCACCGCCGAAGGAGAAGCGCTGCACGTGGGGGACCGTGCCCATTCGTTCTTCGGCGACACGCTGTACCGGCGCGTAGTGGGGGTGGCGGGTGCGGTGCGGCATGCGAATCTGCGCTCGCCGCCACCGCCCACGGTCTACGAGCCGTTCTTCCAGAAGGGAGGCGCGTCGGGGTTCTCACTTCTGGTGCGCTCCGACGCCCCACCGGCCATGGTGGCGCGCTCGGCACAGGGGCTGGTGCGCTCCCTGGATCCGGAGCTCCCCGTGGACGCAGTGGGCACCATGGACGCCCGCATCGGCCGATCCCTGGCGGAGCCCCGATTCTATACCGTCGCCCTGGGGATCTTCGGGAGCCTCGCGCTGTTGCTGGCTTTGGCGGGATGTCAGGCCGGGCTCGCCCACCGGGTGGCGGAGCGGCGAAGCGAGATCGGAGTGCGCATGGCGCTCGGGGCATCGTCCGGGTCGGTGCGCGGGATGGTCCTCCGGCGCGGCCTCTTCCTCTCCGGCGTCGGGGGGTCGCTCGGCCTGCTCGCTGCGGTCCCGGCGGGGGGGATCCTGCGGGGCCAACTCTACCGCGTGACGGAGGGTGACCCCCTTACCTACGCGGGAATCGTCGTGCTCCTCGTGGTCGCCGCCGCGGTGGCGTCGTACGTCCCCGCCCGGCGGGCATCCTCGACCGACCCGGCCAAAGTGTTGAGAGAGGGATGACGTCCCGCGTCAGATGCGATCCAGGATGAAGGATGGCGTGAAGCGTGCGAGCCAGCTGCTCAGGACCGTGAACGAGCCCGTCAACAGGAGCACCCCGAGGAAGACCAGGAGGCCACCCGAAGCCTTCTCCACCAGGGGCATGAAGCGTCGGAAGCGCTTGAAGGCCTGGAGGAACCAATCCAGCGCCAACGCGGCAACCAGGAACGGGATTGCCAGGCCGATGGAGTAGACCGTAAGGAGACCCACCCCAGCCCACATGGTGTCCCGCGAGAAGCCGTAGGTGAGGATCGCGCCGAGCACCGGGCCGATGCAGGGGGTCCATCCTGCCCCGAACGCCATGCCCACACCCAGGGTGCCCAGATAGCCGGCAGGCTTGTCCCTGAGGTGGAGCCGCTTCTCCTGCATGAGGGGAAGCAGGCGGAAGACGCCCATCATGTGCAGTCCCAGCAGGATGATGACCACCCCACCCAATCGGGCGATGAGCGTCTCGTAGTGCTTGAAGAACTGTCCCAGGAAGGACGCCGATGCCCCCAGGAGGATGAAGATGGCGCTGAACCCCACCACGAAGAGCGTGGCGTGGATGAGCGTGGCACGACGGTCCACCCCCTCCTGGAGATCCTCCAGGCTCATGCCGGTGACGAACGTCAGATAGCTCGGTACCAGCGGAAGCACGCACGGGGAGAGAAACGAGAGGACGCCGGCGCCCAGGGCGATGAAGATACCTATCTGATCCAAGTTGCCCGCCCCGGCTCCATCCGCTGTCTCCTGCCCTTCATCGTGTCCACCTCGTCAGCTCTTTCCCCCGTCGAAGTCACCGACCGATTCTGCTCGGCGCTCCTCGGCCCGCGCTCTGCGCGCCTGAGCGAAAGCGCGGATGCCCGTGAGGACGCCGAACCAGGTCGTCAGAAAGGCCACGCCCCAGCCCACGACGACGGGGAACACCGCCGCCAGCACGGCCAACAGCAGGATCGCCACCGAGAGCGTGCCGAGCACGGTTCGGTCCTCCCGCCCCAGTGTGCGATGACCCGCCAGGGCACCACCCAGGATCGAGCCGGCCCGCACCAGGGGCGCCATACCCACCCGCCGAGACCGGCCGGTACCCAGGGAGCGCAGCTGCTGCTCGATCCGCTCGGGGATCGTCCCCTCCGGGTCCAAGGGTGCCTTCGGGGTGAGCGCCTCTCCAGGAAGCCGCCCCACCGCCGTCCCCCCCCTGCCGGGAAGCACGATCTCCCTCGACGATGCGAGGTCCGCGAGGAAGAGTCCCTCCAGCTGGCCCGCAAGACCCGGATCGAGGACTCCCACGTCGAGCTCCCAGTTCCCCATCAGACTGGCACCGTTGAGGTTGCTGGAGCCCACGCGCGACCAGACGCCGTCCGCCACGGCGGTCTTGGCGTGGATCATCGGTCCCTGCCACTCGAAGAGCCGCACGCCGCTCTCGAGGAGGAAGCGATAGCCGCCCCGGGAAAGGCTCCCGACCAGGGGCCAGTTGTTGTGGGCCGGCATCAGGATGCGCACGTCCACTCCCTGGTGGGCCGCCGCGGCCAGCGCCTCTCTGACCGACCGAGGCGCCACGAAGTACGCATCCGTGATCCAGATCCTCGAGCGCGCCAAGGCCGCCACCAGATGCAGGGTCCGATAGACCCGGGCCTTGCCAGGCTCACCCTCGATGAGCCACACCGGGGTGGATCCGACGTCTGCGGGAGGGTGGAGCGTCCTGGCCAGGAAGGAGGGCTCGCCGAGCTCTCCCCACAGACGCTCGAAGGCCAGGGCCGCGGCGTGGGCCGCGGGCCCCCGGATCTCCACCCCGGTATCACGCCACGGTGGCCGGGAGCGGCTACCGGTCCACTCCTCGCCCACGCAGAATCCC
>JAJDNI010000245.1 GCA_022340755.1 Gemmatimonadota bacterium | reverse complement strand
GGACCGCTATTCGATCGAGCGGGAGTTGGGTGAAGGCGGCATGGCGGTGGTCTATCTGGCCGAGGACCTGAAGCACCACCGCAAGGTGGCTCTCAAGGTGCTCAAGCCCGAGCTCGCCGCCGTTGTGGGCGCCGAGCGCTTCCTCGGCGAGATCGAGACCACCGCCCACCTCCAGCACCCCCACATCCTCCCCCTCTTCGACTCCGGTGAGGCCGACACCTTCCTCTTCTACGTGATGCCGTATGTGGAGGGGGAGAGCCTCAGGGACCGCCTGGAGCGCGAGCACCAGCTCCCGGTAGATGAGGCCGTGCGCATCGCCCGGGACCTGGCCGAGGCGCTGGACTACGCCCACCGCCAGGGGGTAATCCACCGCGACATCAAGCCCGCCAACATCCTCATGCACGAGGGCCGGCCCCTCATCGCGGACTTCGGCATCGCGCTGGCGGTGGGCACGGCGGCCAGCGGGCGGATGACCGAGACGGGCATGTCGCTGGGCACGCCGTACTACATGAGCCCCGAGCAGGCGACGGGCGACCAGATGGTGGGTCCGGCGAGCGACATCTACGCGCTGGGTGCGGTGCTCTACGAGCTGCTCACCGGCGACCCTCCCTACGTGGGCAGCACGGCGCAGGCGGTGTTGGGCAAGATCCTCCAGGGCGTGCCGGTATCGGCGACGGAGGCGAGGCGCTCGGTGCCACCGAACGTGGACGCGGCGATCCGGAGGGCGTTGGAGACGCTCCCGGCGGACCGTTTCACGGGAGCCCAGGAGTTCGCGAAGGCGCTGGCCGATCCGGGCTTCCGCCACGGCATCGAGGCAGGGGCTACCCGGTCGGCCTCGCACTGGAATCGACTCTCGGTGGGGATGACCGCGTTTGCCGGGGCGTTGTCGGTCGCGCTCGGCTGGGTTCTCCTTCGCCCCGAGTCGCCGGGCGCGCCCTTCCGGTACATGGTCTCGGAGCCAGTCGCACAGGGGGCGGTCAAGTTCGGCCCGCAGCTTGCCCTGTCTCCTGACGGCACCACGCTGGCCTACGTCAGTGGGGTGAAGGGTCCTCTGGAAGTCTGGGTGCGGAAGCTCGGTCAGTTGCAGGATCAAGTTCTCGAGGGGACTGAGGGAGCCTTCCAGGTGTTCTTCTCCCCCAGCGGACGGCAGGTAGGCTTCATCACTGAGGACCGAAAGCTGAAGCTGGTCTCATTGGAGGGTGGGCCGCCTTTGACCGTGTTGGACTCAGGTCTCGTGCGCGGTGGGGCGGCTTGGGGGAGCGACGGCTACATCTACTTCGCTCGAGGCTCCCCGGAGGGTACCCAGAGGGGTGGACTCGGGAGGGTCCTGGCCACCGGTGGTCCCATCGAGCCGGTCACCCAGTTCGACTCCGACAGCAGGGAGGTCGGACACGACTTTCCCGAAGTGCTGCCCAGTGGTCGCGGTGTGATCTTCACGGTCTCGCGAGACGCAATGTACAACCCCGAGACGATGCAGATCGCCGTCGTGGATCTGCAGACGGGCGAGCACAAGATCCTCCTGCCTGGCGTCGCGGCGCGATGGTCGGACACCGGCCATATCCTCGTCGTGAGGGAGGACGGCGCGCTCGTCGCCGTGCCCTTCGACCAACAGACCCTGGAGCAGCGAGGACCGCCGGTTCCCGTCCTGTCAGGAGTGGAAGTCAAGGGCCTGCCGAGCAGCGACCTGGCGATCTCCGAGACCGGCACGCTCGTGTATCCCCCAGTCAGTGCCCGGAACGCGACCGATCTCGTCTGGGTCACGCGCGACGGCTGGGTGCGAGAGGTCGACCCTGAGTGGAGTGGCTTGCGGGCCTCCCCTGCCTTGTCGCCGGACGGAACGCGGCTGGCTGTGACCGCGCCTGGCCCGAACGGCGGGAGGCAGATATGGATCAAGCACCTGGGCTCAGGCCCACCGGAAAGGCTCACACTGGAGGGAACGAGGAACGAGGCTCCCACCTGGGCTCCAGATGGCCGGTCCGTGATTTTCGTGTCGAACCGTGGCGGAAATCGCGACGTCTACGAGCAGCGTGCAGACGGAACCGCACCCGCGAAGCTGCTTCTGGATCGCGAGCTGCCCATCACCCGGGCCTTCCTGTCTCCGGACGATGAGTGGCTCGTCTTTTGGCAGTCCTCTGGCCTGTACGCCCGGCGCGTAGGGTCCGACGATGAGCCGGTGCGTCTGACAGACGTGCCCGGCGCAGGGGCACCAGCCCTTTCACCTGACGGGCGTTGGCTGGCATTCAGCTCGCCCGCGTCCGGGCAGATTCAGGTCTACGTGCAGGCCTTCCCGGACGGCGGCGGGGTCCCCCGAATCGTCTCGCAGGACGGAGGGGCTCAGCCGGTTTGGTCACACTCGGGCCGCGAGCTCTTCTACGTCGCAGCTGGCGGCCGGCTCATGGTCGTCGATGTCCTTCCGGGAGAGAAGTTCGCTCCTCGCAGGGCGAGACCGCTCTTCAACAGCCCCATCTTTGACGCCACTTCCGTGGGCCGGCAGTACGACGTCAGCCCCGACGATAGGAGGTTCGTCGTGGAATTACGTGGTGGCCCGACCCGCCTCGAAGTGGTCCAGAACTTCTTCGAGGAGCTGAAGGCCAAGGCGGGAGGGTGAGCGATCGTCTTGAGGCCGACAGAATCACTCTCCTGCCCACCGCACTCTCCGACCGCCACCGGATCGAACGCCTCCACGCCCAGCCGTGATGCAGAGCCGTGGCGCGCGCGTGTGGGACGCGCCATGGCGACCTGGGACGACGAGAGCTACGCCCGCAGGTTGAACCCAAAGTCGTTGGGAAGCTCCACTACCGGTGTCCCGTGGATTGTGCGGGGCAACAGGACTGAAGCAAGGTGAAGACCTTGATTCCGGCCTTGAACGCCTGGGCCACACCTACACTGCCCAGGTCCTCAACTGCCCCCGACCTTCCGTTCGATCCGGACCGGCTCCGGATAGCGGATGGGTCCCAGGGGCGTCTCGATGGACGGAATGGCCTCCAGGCGCACACGCGTGGGCTCCCCGGCGCCGGCCACGGCCAGCGCCAGATCGACCAGGTCGCCGAGCTGACCTCCCACGGCGTCCATGAGATCTACCCGGACGTGCACGGGGACCGTCACGGGCTGACCCGGTGGGAGCGTCTGATCGCCCGAGAACGAGCCGCTCACGGTCTCGTGATCGTCCAGGAAGAGCGTCCAGTCCATCCCCACGAGGCGGGCCTGGGCGTTGTCCGCGGGGTTGGACGCCACCACCTGAAGATCGGTCTCGAGGGGCAGCTCCCCGCGCGCGACGAGGGCCGCCAGGCGCGCGACCTGGAGCGCGCTCAGACCCGAGAAGCTGCGCACCGAATCGATGGACACGCCGCCGAGGGAGCTCCCCCGCGCCCCGGCCAGGGAGAAGTCCACTCGGCGTAGGGCCGCCATCTGCTGGAGCGTGGCGCAGCCGAAGGTCGCGAGTGCGAGGATGCCCGCGACGAACAGGGTCCTGGCACGGGGTCCAGACCGGCTCATGGAACCTCCTGGCGATGTGGATGCGGCGCCTGGGGGGGAGTGGCCTCTATTCCAGCATGAACAACGCTCCACGGACCAGCAAGAAGAGCGCCACGAGGGCGATCGAAGGCCCGCCTCCACCCTACTCCGCACGCATGGTGATCGTCGGATCCACCCGGGTGCCCGACCGCGCCGGCACCCAGCTCGCCACCAGCGCCACGGCGGCGAGGAGCAACGCCGCCCCGGCGATGGCGACGGGGTCCGTGGGGCTGACGTCGTAGAGCAAGCTGCGCATCACCCTTCCGAGGGCCACGGCCGCGGCCAGTCCGAGAACGAGCCCCGCTCCCACCATGCGCATAGCGTGTGCCACCATCATCCCCCGAACGGATCGGGGGTGGGCACCGAGGGCGACGCGGATGCCCATCTCCCGTGTGCGCCGGGCCACGGTGTAGGACACCACACCGAAGATCCCGACCCCGGCCAACAGGAGCGCCGTCAGGGAGAACCCGGCCAGGACCACCATGACGAACCTGCGGGGAGCCAGGGAGTCGCGAAGGTCGTCGGTCAGCGTGGAGATCTCCACGGGAACGTCGGGATCGGCCGCGCGCAGCGTCGCACGCAACGCGCCGGTGAGCGCGGCCGGATTCCCGTCGGTGGCCTCCGCCACGACATAGGCCGAATACCGCAGGCGGCTCGGACGCTGCGTGTAGGGGAAGTACACCGTCGGATAGGGAGCCTGGTCGAGGCCGTCCAAGCGGGCGTCTGCGACGACGCCCACCACGCGAGCGAAGCGCCGCTCCTGCCAGAAGCTGTCCATGCCGCCGCCGGTCACGGATTTCCCCACGGCATCCTCGCCGGGCCAATACCTGTCGGCGAAGGACTTGCTGACGATGGCCACGTGCTCGTCGTTCGGTCCGTCACGCTCGTCGAAGAAGCGGCCTTCCAGGAGGCGGATGTTCAGCGCCTTGAACGCTCCGGTGCTCAACGCCACGTACTCACCCACGGCGTGCTTGTCGACGCTGCCGTCCAGCTCCAACCGACCGTTGGGTGCGCCCTCCCCCGGAACCGTGCTCATCACCCCCGCGTCCGCGACGCCGGGGATCGCCTTCACCTGCTCCAGGAACTGCCCGTAGAAGCGACCGTGATCCGCCGCGGTGGGATACTTGATCTGTGAGAGCGACATCGGCATCACATCGACGTCGTGGGCGTCGAACCCCGGATTCTCGGCCAGGAGGGTCCGGAAGGAGCGGACCAGCAGGCCCGACCCCGCCAGCAGCACCAGCGCGAGGGCGACCTCCACACCGACGAGAAACCGCCATACGCCGCCCCTGCCGTCCAGGGCGTTGCCCCGGGAGCCGGCCCTGAGCGCGTCCGCTTCCGCGCCGCGCGTCATTCGCCGGGCCGGCAGGATGCCGAACAGGAGGGCGGTCACCACCGCCACGGCCGCCGTGAACACCAGAACCTGTCCGTCCACGGCGACGCTGGAGAGCCGGGGCAGAAACGCAGGTCCGGCGGCCACCACGGCATGAACGACACCGATTCCCACGGCCACGCCACCGATCGCTCCGATTCCCGCCAGGAGCAGGCTCTCGGTCAACAGCTGGCGCACGATCCTCGACCGACCGGCGCCGATGGCGGTGCGCACCGCCAGCTCGCGCTCGCGGCTGGCTCCCCGCGCGAGGAGCGTGCTGGCCAGGTTCGTGCACGCCACGAGGAGCACGAAGAACGCCGCGGCGAGCAGCAGGTACAGGGGCCGGCGCGTATTCCCCACCATGCTCTCGAGGAGGGGGGTGACCACCGCCCCCGTCGCGATGAAGTCCGGGTCCTCGCCCGAAAGGCCGGACACGATCCGCTTGGTGAGGGCGTCCACCTCCTGCCGAGCGCGATCCAGGGAGACTCCCGGGGCCAGGCGGCCTACGACCTTCCAGTTGTGGGCCGACCGGCTGTCGGAGTGTTTCTGCGGCTCCGCGGGCGTCCAGATCTGCGCGCCTACGGGGTAGTCGAAGCCATCGGGAACCACCCCCACCACGCGGACGTGGCTCCCGTCCACCTCCAGGTCGTAGTCGCCCAGCGGCTTGCCGCCCAGCTGGTTCCGCCAGAACGAACGGCTCACCACCGCCACCGGGGCCGCGCCCTCGGCATGGTCCGCGGGAACCGTCAGGCGCCCCTCGACGGGGCGCACCGGAAAGACCTTCCAGAAGTCCTGGCCCACTGCGGCGGCCTCCGCCTTCACGGGCCGCTCGCCGCCCAAGACGGTGGTGGGAAACGGGTCGGCGACGGTCAGACCGGCGAAGCTCGAGCTCTCCGACCGCCAGTCGGTGAAGTTCGGCCAGGCCACGCTCATGGGCCGGCCCTTGTTCGACAGCTCCGCGACGGTGACCAACCGGTCGGGCTGCCCGAACGGGAGCGGCCGCAGCAGTACACCCCGCACCACCGAGAAGATCGCCGTGTTCGCGCCGATGCCCAGCGCCAGCGTCAGGATCGCCACCAGCGCGAAGCCCGGGCTCCGCAGCAAGGTTCTCACGCCGTACCGAAGGTCCTGCCAGAACGCGTCCGCCATCATCCCCCTCCTCACCGCCCGTTGTTGGCTCCTCGCGATGGCCCGGCATGCCCGGGCGATCTCCTCCTTGTCTCCGAACAGGCGCTCGGCCTCCTCCCTCGCCCGGTCGGGCTTCCACCCCTCCGCCTCCAGCTCGGCCGCGCGCAGCTCGATGTGCCCGGCGATCTCCCGATCGACGTCGCCATCCCCAGCGTCACGGCGGACACTCCGTCCGTCCCCTCCCTCGCCTTCCACTCCGGGGCTCATCCTCCGGCGGGCACCCCCAACACCCTGCCCATGGCTTCGACGTAGCGGCGCCAGGTGCGCACTCCCGAGGTCAGCTCGGTCTCACCGGCTTCCGTGAGCCGATAGAAGCGCGCCTCTCGACCGGTGTCCGTCACGCTCCACTCGGCCTCCACGAGACCCCGCTTCTCGAGACGTCGCAGCGCCGGATAGAGCGCCCCCTCGTCGACCTGGAAGGCCTCGTCCGTCGCCGTGCGGATCAGGCGGGAGATGGCGTAGCCGTGAAGCGGTCCCCCGCTCAGGGTCTTCAGGAGGAGCACGTCCAGCGTTCCCTTCAGGAGCTCGAGCGATCCGTCGCCCACGACATCACCTCCGGTTGCGCGGCCAGAGCCGTAGTGATCTTACCCATAAGACCACTACGGGTACGCACCGGTTGGAAGATTCACTTCCCGCCCCCGCCCTTCAGCTCTCTGAGGCGCTGCTGCGCCATGCGGTTCCGGGGCTGGATCTCCAGGGCCTTCGTGTACGCCTCGATGGCCTTGTCCTTCTCCCCCGCCCGCTCGTGGAGCTGCCCCATGGCGACGTACGTCATGGAGGACTCCGGCAGGAACTCGAGGTTCACCTCCAGCACGCGCATGGCCTCGGTGGCCTTGTCGTCCTGGCTCAGCGTGCGCGCCAAGGCGATGAGCGGCTGGTCGGTGAAGTCGTACGCTCGACTTCCGTAGTACCGGGCTCTCAGCTGGCGATACTGGGCGACGGCGCTGTCCAATCCATCGGAAGCGATGCTCTGCTCGACGATGTCCTCGATGGGCTCCGGACGATGGACGCCGCCGTGGCAGGTGATGCAGCTGACGGACACGTTGGGCTCGTGGCGATCGGGGAGATTCGCCAGGAACTCTCCGTTGATGGCCTTCACCATGCGCAGCATCACCCGGGCCTTGCGCTTCATCGCCTTGTCGTCCGACGCGAAGTCGTACTGACTGAGCGGCTGGCCCTCCTCACCCACGTGGCATGCCGAGCAGCGCACGCCCAACGCCTCGGTGAAGCCGCGCATGGTGGCGGTCAGGTCGGCCCGGGAGATGTCGGTGGGCAGGACCTTGAGGTTGGTGAACTTGTCGGGGATCTGGGCCGAGGCGAGTCCCGTCGTCGCCGTCACCAGGAGGAACAGGGGCGCGAGCGCGCCTCGGGTGCATCGGAGGATCGAAGACATTGTGAATCAGCTCCGGTCGGGAAGGTCACGAACGCTCGAACGGTTCGTCGGCTGAGCCGAGTCGCGCTTCGCAGGGTGTCGTGGACCCCGGAGCGCTTGCCCCCGGTATCGAGGGTGAACCAGCTTAGCGGTCGAGCTCATGATCCGCACCTACCAACGTCCCGCCTACCCACTCGAGAGCCTCGAGCGCCTCCTCCGGGAGCGATGGGGCTACGAGGGCGTGCTGCGCCCACTTCCTGGGGAGAGAGACCTCAACTTCCTCCTCGAGACCGGAGAGAGGAAGCGCTTCGTTGTGAAGTTGGCCTCACCGGAAGAGCCGGACGAGATCCTGGCCTGGGTGACCGACCTCCTGGCTTGGCTGGACTCCGAGGAAAGCGCCGCCGCGCCCCGCCTCGTGCCCACCCGGGACGGCGCCACCATGGCCCGGGAGGACGCGGTCCGCGTGCGGGTCCTCGAGCACGTCCCGGGCGTCGTCCTCGCCGAAGTGCGGCCGTGGCGTCGGGAGCTCCTCCGCGATCTGGGCCGGCAGGTCGGAGCCTTGGATGCCGCACTGGCGCGGTACGACGTGCGGCCACCGGCCCGGGACGAGTTCAGTTGGGCGCTGGCGGAAGCCGGAGCCGTCATGGCCCGCGGTCGGGAGCTCGTGGACGATCCGCGGCGGCGCGACCTGCTGGACGACTGCCGCAGGTCCTTCGAGGCGGTGGGGCCCGCCTGCGCGCAGCTTCCGACCCAGGTGATCCACGCGGACGTGAACGAGCACAACGTGCTCGTATCCGACGAAGTCGGCGCCGCCCCTCGGGTCACCGGCATTCTCGACTTCGGCGACGCGCACGAGGCCCCCGCGGTCTTCGACCTCGCGATTACGCTCGCCTATGCCACGCTCCGCCATGCGGATCCGCTGCAGGCCGCCGCGGCGGTGGTGGCGGGCTACCACGAGACACGCCCGCTGAGCGACCATGAGCTGGACGTTCTCTTCGCTTTGTGGCGCGCCCGTCTGGGTGCCAGCGTCTCCATCGCCGCGTCACGGCGTGGTCCCGGCGGGGACGTGGATCCCTATCTGCTCGTCTCCGAGGCGCCGGCGTGGGCGGCCCTCGGCGCTACCGCCACGGTCCCGCCCCACCTGGCCCGGGGCATCCTGCGGGCGGCCTGCGGCCTTCCCGCCTGCCCGCGAAGCCCCTCCATCGTCAGCTGGATCGAGGCCCGAGCCGACGTGATGCCCGTCATGGACGCTCCCTCCGATGCCGACGCCGTCGGGGTTCTCGACCTCAGCGTGGGCAGTCCTCTCCTCACCGGCCGGGACACCGACGACACGCCGGCCTTCACCCGTCGGGTCTTCGACGAGATGCGGGCGCGAGGATGGAGCCTCGCCGTGGGACGATACCTCGAGCCCAGGGGCTTCTATCTCACGGAGGCGTTCGCGGGGCGTCCAGCGGAGATGCCCGAGCGCCGCACCGTGCACATGGGGATCGATCTCTTCGACGAGCCCGGCGCCGCGGTGCGCGCTCCCGTCGACGGCACGGTGAAGAGCGTCCGGGTCAACGCCGACCGGCTCGACTACGGACCCACCGTCATCCTCGAGCACGCCACGCCGGAGGGGCCGTTCTGGACCCTCTACGGTCACCTGGAGCACGCATCGGTGGCCGGCCTCGTCGAGGGCTCCCGGGTGAAGGCCGGCGACATCATCGCACGGGTGGGTCCCTACCCGGAAAACGGCGACTGGCCACCCCATCTGCACTTCCAGATCATCACCGACCTTCTGGGATACGAAGGGGACTTCCCGGGTGTGGCCGCGCCGCGGGAGGTCGAAGCGTGGGCGAGCTTCTCGCCCGACCCGAACCTCCTGCTCCGCCTTCCACTGCCCATGACCTACCGGCCTCCGGTAGGTCTGGACGAGCGCCGGATGAGACTCCTGGGACCGAGCCTGAGCCTGTCCTACCGCGAGCCCATCCACGTCGTCCGGGGGATTCGGCAGCACCTCTTCGACGCATCGGGCCGCCAATACCTGGATTGCGTCAACAACGTGGCGCACGTGGGTCACGAGCATCCCGAGGTGGTGGAGGCGGGGCGGCGCCAGATGGCGGTCCTCAATACAAACACGCGCTACCTGCACCAGACCGTCCTGGACTATGCCGAGCGGCTCGCCGCGCTCTTCCCGCCCCCGCTCTCCGTGTGCTTCTTCGTGAACTCCGGCAGCGAGGCCAACGAGCTCGCGCTGCGCATGGCCCGCGCTCATACCGGCGGGCGTGGTGTCGTGGTTCTCGAGGGCGGCTACCACGGGAACACGCAGGGGCTCATCGACGTGAGCCACTACAAGTTCGCCGGGAAGGGCGGCAGCGGCCCGCCTCCGTGGGTGGCCGCCGCCCCCATGCCCGACGAGTACCGGGGTCGGTGGCGGCGGGACGATCCGGATCGGGCCGCCCGGTACGCATCCGGAGTCGAAGAGGCCGCCACGGCTCTACACAACGCGGGGTACGCGCCAGCGGCCTTCCTGGCGGAGACGGTGCTCTCCTGCGGTGGCCAGGTCGTGCCGCCCGCGGGCTATCTCGCGGACGCCTACCGGCGCGCGCGCGCAGGCGGCGCCGTGTGCATCGCCGACGAAGTGCAGGTCGGCCTGGGCCGCGTGGGCACCCACATGTGGGGGTTCCAGACCCAGGATGCGCTGCCGGACATCGTCACCTTGGGCAAGCCCATCGGGAACGGCCACCCTCTGGGAGCCGTCGTGACCACGCCCGAGATCGCCCGGAGCTTCGCCAACGGCATGGAGTTCTTCAGCACCTTCGGCGGCAACCCCGTCTCCGCCGCCGTCGGCTTCGCGGTGCTCGAAGTCATGGATCGCGAGGCCCTGCGGGACCACGCCCTTCGGGTGGGTGGTGAGCTCAAGGAGGGGCTGGCTTCCCTCATGGGGTCCCACCCCGTCGTCGGGGATGTCCGGGGCCTGGGTCTCTTTCTGGGGATCGAGATCATTGCCCCGCCGGATGCACGGGAAAGGTCAGCGCCGGG
>JAJDNI010000227.1 GCA_022340755.1 Gemmatimonadota bacterium | reverse complement strand
TCTCGAGGTAGCTCAGGAACAGAAGTCCGCACGCGACGAAGTACAGACCCACGACCTTGAAGAGGATCGACACCCCTCCCGCCAACCCTGCCACGAAGAGCCAGCGGCGACGTCGGACCTCGAGATACCGGAAGAAGGCCGCGATGCCGAAGGTCGCCATGAAGAGGTTGTACCAGCTCGGCATCGCTTCGGCGTAGATGGGCAGCGTCCAAGCGGCCGCAAGCAGGGTGACCGCCGCCGCGATCGCGGGGCCGGCAAGGCGCCGTGCGATGTACCAGACGGCCGGTACCCACACGACGAAGACGGCGAAGAGAACCCATCTGAGGCTCATGGCGCTGACGCCAAGCAGCTTGAACCCCAACGCCCCGAGGATCGCCAGCCCCCCGGTATACACGTCGACGAAGTCCCTCTGCGGCCACTGCCCGCGGAGGACCCGCGCCGCCGGCTCGGCCAGCGACCCCAGGTCGTGGGGGAACCAGCCGCGGTCCAGATAGTGCAGTGCGTAGGCCACGGACACCGCCCAGACCAGGATGAACAGCCAGCGAACGAGAACTCGCTGGTTGGCGGAGGTGGTGGTGGCGTCGCTCATGAGGACAGTCTGAGGCGCGATACGGGACCCGGCCAGGGCTTACACGAAGGGATGGCGGCGAACCTCGGCACCTCCTGGTCCACGCCCCGGACTACCTCGCAACGCTCGCGGACCTCCCTCAGTGAACCACGTCCATCAGGATGTCGTGGACGATCCCCGTGGCGACCTCCACCAGAAGCACGTCCACCCCGACCTCCTCGAGCCGATAACCCGGTGGGACCGCGACCAGCCTGACCAGACCTTCGGGAGCCACCTGCTTCGCGATTCCAGGAGGGAGGGGCTTGCCCCTGGCCAGCTTCTTCCGGATTCCCGGCGGCAGCGGCTTCACGCCCTTCTGCGGGTGCGCCAGGTAGTAGCTGCGGATGCTCTCCCGCTGGCCCACGCTGAGGGTGATGCCCGCCGTGACCTCGACGGTCGCATGGTTCGGGCGGCGCTGGGCTCCCGCCCGCGCCGGAATGGAAGCCAACATGGAGAGCGCCAGGGCTCCCATGATCAGGTGACCGCGCGTTCCAGCCCGCATGCTCCATCCTCCTTCGGGGATTCGCACTGCTGGCGCTGCAACCCTCATGCCGGGCGGGCGCCCGTGCGCGCATGCGAGTGACATACCGCGTAAGATCAAGTAGGACCGTAACTTATACAATCGCATCGCCTCGATCTGCCGGCCCCGCCCACCGCATCCACCGCCCATGGCCGGCGCCGAGGTACGGTCATCGACAGATTCTGCGCACCAGGGGAGCGAGGCCGTCAGGCGCTGGTGGACGGCCGGGTGCCGACGGCCAGAACCAGCACCAGTGCCGTGATCGCCCCGGCCATAATGAAGACTCCCGAACCCAGGCGCCCGTAGAGCAGCCCTCCCGACAGCAGACCCAGGATGCTGGCCACGGCGCTGCCGCTGCCGGCGAGCCCCTGGACAGCTCCCTGAGCATCCGTCCCGGCGGCCGAGGAAAGCATGGCGAGCAGTGATGGCCACATGAGCCCGTTCCCGAGCGCCAGCAGAACAGCACCGACGTACAGCCACACGGCCAGGTGCGCACCCATGAATGGGAATGACGCCGCGAGGATCGCGCTCCCCACCAGGACCAGGGCGCGCTCGGACAGGCGACGCCGTGCCCAGGTCAGCACCGGCCCCTGCACCGACACCATCAGGAGGCTCAGGACCGCGAAGAACACCCCGGTAGCGCCGAGAGGCCAGCCGAGGTCGACGGCAACATGAATCGGAAAGGCCACGTAGAAGATGTTGAACGCCAGGAACACCAGGAGGTTGAGGACCAGGAGGCGCGGCACGAGGGGGATGCGCGCCACCTCCCCCAGCGACATCCGACCGCGAGTCTTCTCGTCGAAGCAGCCCTTCGATTCCTGGCCGAAGACACGCGAGGAAAGGGGACGTTCCGGAATGCGGGCTCGGGCGCACGCCCGGGATTCGGGCAGGCCGAAGAAGATCATCAGGCAAGCCGCGACAGACACTCCGAACGCAGCGACCACCGGCGCGCCGTGGGGCCACGGTGACGCTCCCAGGAGTCCTGCCAGAGCGGGGCCCGCAATGAAGCCCAGGTTCGCCGATATGGCCAACCGGCCGAAGTTGCGCGCGCGGTCATGGTCCGGGGTGATGTCGGCCAGATAGGCGTTGGCCACGGACGCGTTCCCCCCGGTCAGCCCGTCGAGAGCGCGCGCCCCGAAGAGGACGATCAGCGGTGTGGTGAGCGTGAAGGTGCCGAGCCACCCCGAGTCCACATGGAGGAGTGGCGAGGCGGGCAGAACCAAGGCGACCAGGAAGAGTCCCCAGGACAGCGCCGTACCGATCTGGCTGAGGAGCAGGACCGGCCTCCGACCGAGCCGGTCGGACCATCTCCCGAGGAGGGGGGCTCCGACGAGTTGGAAGAGAGAGTACGTCGCGCCCATCACGCCGTAGATGAGCGCATTCCCGCCGAGGCGCGTGACCAGATAGACCAGGAACGGGAGAACGACCGAGAATCCCAGGGTCGCCACGAAGTTCACCGCCAGAAGCGGCCCGACAGGAGCGTCGGCAGGCGGGGTCGTCGACGCAGAGAGTTGGCTCACTCGGTCCCTCTCTGCTCTTCCATGCATACCTCGCCGGTTGCGGACCGCCAGGATAGCCGGGCGAGCGAGGCCGCACAATCGCTCTCGTCGTGGATACGCAGGTCAGAGGCCCAACAGGTACACTGCTGCTGATTGGGGTCTCATGGCCCGACCGCCAGCGATCACGATGCTCAGCCCATGGGCACGCTGCTCGTCCAGATGTCGCGGTGCAGCTTCCAGGCGCCGTCTTCGTTCTTCCAGATCACGACGCACTTCCCGCGATGAGGGGGCGGCCCACTGAAGTGAGCCGCCCCCGTGCCACCGACGGTCCCCTGCTGGTCAAGAAGCTCCGCCGATCCTCGCACAAACAGCGTACTCCTTGAATATCACCGTGTGGTTATCATCGTTGACGACATGGAAATACCAATACCTTCCCGGAGGGTAAGAAGGCTCGCTGCGAGTCACCCGCACCTTGTCCGGCGGGGTTCCGGGGGTGTACCACCCCCCCGAGATCGCCACTTTTCCCTCTCCGCAATCCACCGTGAGAGAATGCTGTGCCATAGCGGGCTGCAAGTAAGACTCTTTCTCGAGGATGCTGAGGTCGTACAGCACGCCGCCCGACACGTCCCCAGGGTCGTGCGTATGCGCATTCGCGGCAGAGCATGACCACGCCCCCGCTTGGTACGCCGCAATCTGACCGTCACCACAGCTGGTTGGCAGGCCCGTGGGGGGTTCTTCCCCCAACATCCAGCTGAACAGCACGTCCCCTTCGAAGCACTCCCCCGGGAGGTCGGGCAACGGGCTGGTCGTTCCAGGCTCGTTCACTCTGTAGACCGCTCCCACATCCGGTACGTAACAGGCGTAAGCGATCTCAGGTTCCTGGGCCTGGGCGTTCTGGACTGCAGTCAGGACTCCCGAAATGGCCAGCATCCCACCGAATATCAATGAACACCGGTGCATCTATTCCTCCTTTCACCTACATGGGTGGAATGGACTGCATGACCTCGTCGAATCGTTCCCGGCAGAAGCGGCTGACATGCCCGAGGAATGCGAATTCCACCGGATTGAAGTCGCGAGGTTGCCCCAGAATGGCTTCCACACTCGTGAGGGCCCTGTCGACTTCAGCGAGGACTCCCCCTGGGTGCAGGGCATCCACGATCCGCTGGAAATTTGCCTTCAAAGCCGTCCCGACCCCGTTATGGTTGCTCTGAATTCGGTCCGTAAGTGCGAGGACCCACGTGTGGCTGAAAAGCTCGCTCAGAGCGGTGAGGTCTTCGGCACCCGGAAGTCCGGTGGCCGAGAACTCCGCGTAGACCTCTTTCTCCCCGGTCGTGGGGTTGACCGCTCGGACCTCGAGCACGTTCTCGCCGGGATCAATCCCCAAGGCCCAGTACTCCTGGGCTATTCCCCGGTCGTCTGTCTCCGCCGAACCGGCGAATACGCTTCCACCTCCACGTATGACTCGGAAGTTCACGA
>JAJDNI010000021.1 GCA_022340755.1 Gemmatimonadota bacterium | reverse complement strand
GCCTGCGCTATCGAAGGCGACCGAACGGGCGTACTGGGTCTCATCGATTCCGAGTACCGGCGCTGGGCCGAAAAGGACTTCCAGTACTCGGAATGGACTGCGCAGGCCCTGGCGCAGGTAGGGCAGGTGGCTCAGGCGTTGGATTGGCTGGAGACGTCAGTGAAGCGTGGAAACATCAATCATCCGTTCCTGAGCGAGAAGGACTCCTTCCTGGAGAGTCTCCGAGGGCAGCCCCGGTTCGGAGTGTTGATGAAACGCGTGCGCGAAGGCTGGGAAGCCTTCGAGACCTCGGCGAGCAGGGCCGCTCAGGGGATCGCCGAGTAGACCGCGAATTGCGCTTCGGATGTCCGGGCGCGGAACGCCCGCGACTCACAGCAGTCGCAGAATGAGCTCGGCTTCGAAGGAGGATAACCTCATGAGCGACAGAGAATCAGTCATCAGACTGAGATTCATTCGCGCCGCGGGGATCGTGGGAGTCTTACACTCGGTGGCGAATGCCATAGGCGACATCTTCTACCAGGCGGTACCAGATGGCGTCTATGACGCGCACATGGAATTCATGTGGAGGGTCCCCGAATCCTCCCAACGTATCGGAGCATACCTCGGCCTGTTTGTGATCGCGCTGGCGTGGATGGGCTTTTGGCACGTTTACCAGGGTATCAAGAAGGCAGGCCATTGGCTTGCCCTTCCACCGATCATTCTCGCGATGTGGACCGTAGGCATCGGCTGCGCATTCCATTTCGGCCTCTTCTATCCGGCTCTGGTCGGCCATCAGATCATCGCGGGCTCCGCCGATGCGGCTCAGGTCCTCGAGCCGCTCTACGCGTCGATGCTCCATGCGACCCTTACTGTAGCCGATATCTATCTGATCAGCGTAGCCCTGTTTTCGTTGTGGTTCATGGTGCTGGTCTTGATGGGCAGGACAGCGTATCCCAGGTGGTTCGGGATCATGAATCCCCTGTTTCTGACGATAGCCTACTCCCTCTTGGTGCCCCTGATTCCCAGGTATGGAGCGTACCTGGTGCCGGCCGCGGCGCTGTCCGACGCGCTGTTCTTCGCGGTATCGACCAAGCTCCTCTGGAATGTCGAAACGTGAGGGGCCAATGGACCTGATGGGCTGCCGGCCCGCGACCCCTTGGACGGCGTAGCCCGCGGTTATTACATTCGGATGTAGAAAAAACATCCGAGGGCATTCCCATGACCGGCAAGTTCCTTCCCGAGTTCGAGTTGTACGTGATGCTGGCGGTGGCCCGACTGGGCGACGACGCCTACGGCGCGGCCATGCGCAGGGAGATCGAGGAGCGCACCGGGCGGCCGGTGTCCATCGGCGCGCTGTACGCCACGCTGTCCCGCCTGGAGGAGAAGGGCCTGGTGGCCCTGCAGGCGTCGGACCCGGAGCCGGGTCAGCGGGGACGGCCGCGGAAGTACTGCCACCTCACCCCAGCGGGAGAGGAGGCGGCGCGGCACTCGGCGGACATGCTGCGGCGGATGATGGAGGGCGTCACCTGGACGGAGGCGCCGGCGGCAGGCCGGCGGTGAAGGTGAACGACCTCGCTCCCCCTCGGTTTGCCCGGAAGCTCCTCTCGCTGGTGCTCCCCCGGGACCACCGGCGTTACGCGCTGGCGGACCTGGATGAGGAGTTCGAGACCCGGGCGCGGGTGTCGCCCCGATGGGCGCGGAGCTGGTACCGAGGTCAGGTGGCGCGCTCGCTGGCGCCCCTGATGCGGGAGCGCCTGAGACGATGGTGGGGACCGAAGATCACGGGCCGGGCCTGGGCGTCCGGCGGAAGAGGAGGATGGGAGATGGGGATCCAGGGACTTCTGCGGGACTTCGCCTACGCGGTCAGGAAGCTGGCGAAGGCACCCGTGACGGTGCTCATCACGGTGCTCTCCCTGGGCCTGGGCCTGGGGGCCATGACCACGGTCTTCACCGTGGCCAACGGGATCCTCCATCCGCCGGCGGACTGGCTGCGTGACCCCCAGCGGCTGGTGACGATCTACACCACAGAGGACGACGGTGAGACATACGGCACGTCCTCGCTGCCGGACTTCGAGGACGTGCGCACCGCAGCCGCCTTGTCCGATGCCGCGGCCATCAACGTGAAACTCCTTCCCCTGGAGGAGGGCGACACGCCGGAGCAGCTCCTGGCCCAGGAAGTGACGCCCAACTACTTCGGGGTGACGGGGATCCGACCGGTCCTGGGACGCGGGTTCGCTCCCGACGAGGGCCAGGTGGAAGGCGGCGCCCCGGTGGCGGTCCTCAGTCACGATCTCTGGACCAACACATTCGGCGGAGATCCGGGGATCGTCGGCCGTGTCATCCACCTGGGAGGCCGCCCGGTGGCGGTGGTGGGGGTGGCGCCGGAGGGCGTGGTGAGCCGCCGGGTGCCCGTGCGCCCCGACGTCTGGGTGCCCGTGGACGAAGCGACGGCCCGGGCCTCCGACGACGTCACCGCCCGGAAGGCCCGGGAGTACCTGGTGCTGGGCCGCCTGCGGGACGGCGCCACCCTGGACGAGCTCCGGAGCCAGACGTCCGTGCTCGCCGAGCGCCTCCGCCGGGATCATCCCGAGGCGTGGACCGACGACCACGACCAGCCCCGGAAGTTCACCGTGCTGTCCGAGCGGGACTCCCGGGTGAACCCCCGGGCCAAGGTGGTGTTGGCGGGCGTGGGCCTCTTCTTCTTCGGCGCCACGGGGCTCATCCTCCTCATCGCATGCGCCAACGTCACCAGCCTCTTCCTGGTGCGGGCGGTGCGCCGGGGGCGGGAGATCGCCGTGCGCCTATCCCTGGGGGCCAGCCGGCGCCAGGTGGTACGGATGCTCCTGGCGGAAGGGCTCCTCCTGGGGATGGTGGCGGGCGCCGTGGGGATCGCCTTCGCGGGGCTCCTCACCGGAGCCATGCGGTCGTTCAGCCTCCCCATCAACGTGCCCATCCACCTGGACTTCACCCCCGACGGCCGGTCCTACGCCTTCGCGTTCGGCGTGGCCCTTATGACGAGCCTCATCTTCAGCCTCATTCCGGCGCTCCGGGTCTCCCGCCCGTCGCTGGCGCCGGCGCTGAAGGAAGGGGGGGCGACCTGGGGTCGCCCGGGGCGGCGCTTCAAGCCCGGAAGCATCCTGGTGGCCGTCCAGTTCGCGGCTTCCCTGGTGCTGGTGGTGGGGGCGGGGCTCTTCCTCCGTTCGCTCCATGACGCCACCACCATGGACCTGGGTTTGGATCCCGACGGCGTGGACATGAACACGATGACGGTGCCCGACGACCTGGACGAGCAGGGGACCGTGCAGTTCTACCGGGACCTGAAAGCCCGGCTCGCCGGGGCGCCGGGGGTCTCGGAGGTGGCGCTCTCTAGAGGAGTGGAGATGACCCTTCTGCAGGTGGGCGCGGGGGCATCCGTGGCGACAGGCGCGGCCAACGAGCCCCCGGAGGGGCGGAGGGCGTACCGAAACGCGGTGACGCCCGGGTACTTGAAGATGCTGGGCATCCCCCTGCTCCGGGGGCGCTCCATCCAGGAATCCGACGGCCCGGGCGACGCACCGGTGGCGGTGGTGAACGAGACCTTCGCCCGCCGCTTCTTCCCCGACGGGGACGTGCTGGGGCGCACCTTCACCCTCACCGACAAGAGCCCGGGGGCCGCTTCGAGGGATGCGAGACCCCTGACGCTCACCGTGGTGGGCGTGACCGCCGACGGCACCTACCTCGACGTGGGTGACCCGCCCACACCGTACGTGTGGACGTCCCTCTACCAGGATCGCTCGCGCACCGTGGCCGTCACCCTGAAGGGCACCAGCGCCGAGGCCATGGTGGCCGCCCTTCGCTCCGGCGTCGAGCGTGCTCCCGGGGAGGTGCCCGTGATTCCGCCCACGACGTACGCCAGCCAGCTCTCCCTGCAGTTCATCCACCTGCGCCTTGCGTCCAGGATGCTGGGGTGGGGCGGGGTGCTGGGCCTCTTCCTGGCCCTCATCGGCGTGTACGGGCTGGTGAGCTTCACCGTCACCCAGCACACCCGGGACATCGCTATCCGCCGCGCGGTGGGTGCCGACGCC
>JAJDNI010000184.1 GCA_022340755.1 Gemmatimonadota bacterium | reverse complement strand
CGCAGGACCTCGGCCCGCCTTCTCTCTAGCCCCAGGTCCGCGTCACACCCGGAGGGTATCTCCCTTTCTCGACACCAATGCGTACAGCACCGGCATCAGATAGATGCTGATGAGGAGTCGGGAGAAGAGTCCGCCCACGATGACCTGGGCGAAGGGCCTTTGCGAGTCGGAGCCGACACCGTGCGAGAGCGCGGCCGGAAGGAGTCCCACTGCGGCTACGAGCGCCGTCATCATGATCGGTCGCAGACGTACGATGGCAGCCTCTCGCGTCGCCTTCGCGATGTCCTCTCCGTTCCTCCGTAGCTCGTTGGCGTAGGAGATATACACTACGGCCGTCTGTACCGAGACACCGAACAGCGCGATGAAGCCGATCCCCGACGACACGGAGAGGGGCGTCCCGGCCATCAACAGCGCCACCAACCCCCCCACGGGTGCGGAGAGGACGACACCGATCACCGTGATGAGCGGGTACTTGATGTTGTTGTAGAGCCCGAAGAGCAGGAGGAAGATCACCAGGACCATGAGGGGCAAAACGACGCGAAGCTGTGCTCTGGAAGCGGTATACTCGCTGTATTCTCCGCCCCACATGATGCGGTATCCACCCGGTAGATGGACCGTGGCGGCCACCTGCCGTTGCGCGTCCTGGACGGCGCTTGCCAGATCCCGTCCTTCGACGGAGAACTGCACGCCGATGAAGCGCGACGCGGACTCTCGATAGATGAACGACGCGCCGTTGGATACCTGGATCGTGGTCAGGTCCTTGAGGGGCACCTGCTGTCCGCCCGGCGTAGCCAGGAGGATGTTGCCGATCTCTTCCGGAGTCTGTCGGAAGTTCGATTGTAGACGAACCACCAGGTCGTAGAGCCGTTCTCCTTGTGCCACCTCGGTAGTCGCCCCTCCGCCTACCGCCGCCTCGATGAGCCCGTTGATGTCTTCGACGCTCACGCCGTAGCGGGCGGCTTTGGCGCGGTCCACCTGGATCGTCAGGGATGGCTGTCCGAGCTCCTGCACCACGGTGACGTGTCGGATGCCCGGAACCTTCTCCATGACGGCTTTCACCTGGCGCGCGTTCTTCTCGAGCACCTCCAGGTCCGTACCGAAGATCTTGGCGTCCAGCGCGCTCTTCAGTCCCGTCTCCGCTTCATCCACGGCGTCCTCGGCGGGCTGCGTGTAGTTGAAGATGATCCCCGGGAACTGCTTGAGCTTGGTGTTGATGGCGTCGATGAGCTCCGGCTTGGAGTGATACTGCCCCGTCCACTCGCCGTATGGCTTCAACCCCACGTAGAACTCGGCGTTGAAGAAACCCGTGGGGTCCGTGCCGTCGTCGGGCCGCCCATGTTCCGACGCCACCACGGTCACCTCCGGGAAGCTGCGCAGCACGTCGCGGATCTGAGGCACGATCCGCGACGACTCGTCGAACGAGATGGTGTAGGGCATGGTCGCTCTCACCCACAGCGCACCCTCGTCGAGGTGCGGCATGAACTCGGCGCCGATGGCGGGGAGGAGGAAGAGCGACAGGGCGAACACCGCGGTGGACCCACCTACCGTCGCCCAGGGGTGGGAGAGGGAGATGTCGAGGGTCCGCTCGTACCACCGCTTGACCCACTCCAGCAGGCCGTTCCGGCGCTCACGGGCGTGCCGCAGGAAAATCGCGGAAAGCACCGGAAGCAGGGTGAGCGTCACGAGAAGGGACCCCACCATGGCGAAGATGGTCGTGTCCGCCATGGGCTGGAACAGCCTCCCCGAAGGACCGGAGAGGACGTAGATGGGCAGGAAGCCTGCTACGATGACGGCGATGGAGTAGAAGATGGGGCGGTCCACCTCCCGCGCGGCGTTGATGATCACCTCGGTCACGGAGAAGTCCGTACCGTGACGCGCCCCGATCTGGCGGTGGATGTTCTCCACCATGAAGACCCCGCCATCCACCAGGATGCCGAAGTCGATGGCGCCGATGGAAAGCAGGTTCGCGGGGATGTGACGAATGTCCAGGAAGATGAACGCGAACAGGAGCGACAGCGGGATGGTCACCGCCACGATCAGTCCCGCTCGGACGTCGTACAGGAAGAAGATGAGGACGACGACGACCAGCAGAATGCCGCGCAGGAGGTTGTCCTCCACCGTGCGGGTGGTGAGGTGCACCAGGTCGCTGCGGTCGTAGAACGTGTGGATCTTCACGTCCTTGGGAAGGATCTGGTCGTTCAGCTCCTTGGTCTTGGCCTCGACGCCGGCGAGCACGTTCTGGGTCTGCTCACCCTTCCGCATGAGGATGACGCCCTCGACGGCGTCGTTCTGATCGTTGTAGCCGAACTGGCCCAGCCGCGGAGCGTGTCCGATGACCACATCGCCCAGGTCTTTCACCAACACGGGCGTGCCGTCGTTGACGGCAACGACGATGTTCCCGATGTCCTCGAGGGTGTGGACTCGCCCGAGGCCGCGCACGTAGTAGAACTGGCCACCTTCGGAGTAGAAGCCGCCTCCGGCGTTGCTGTTATTCGCTCCGAGGGCGGAGCCCACGTCGCCCACCGAAAGCCCGAGTGACGCAAGCTTGGTGGGGTTGAGGAGCACCTGATACTGCATGGTCTCACCGCCGAAGCCCGACTCGTCGGCCACGCCGGGCACCGCCTTGTACGCTTTGGAGACCACCCAGTCGTTGATGTTCTTCAACTCCATGGGCGAGCGGTCGGGGCTCTGCAGCACATAGCGGTAGACCAGCCCCGACGGGGAGAAGAGCGGGTCCATGTCGGGAGTCACGCCGTCGGGGAGCGTGGCGTCGGGGAGTCGCTCGAATGCCTGCTGGCGCGCGAAGTAGTTGTCCGTGCCGTCCTCGAACGTCAGGCGGATGCTGGACAGGCCGTAGAGCGAGATGGAGCGGATGACCTTGAGCTTCGGGAGCCCATTCATCTCGATCTCCAGCGGTACGGTGATGAGCCGCTCTACCTCCTCCGCCGCGTGGCCGGGCCACTGGGTGGTGATCTCCACCATGGGCGGTGACAGATCGGGGTAGGCATCGACCGGAAGTCGTGTGAACGAGCGCACGCCCAGGGCCACCAGCAAGAGCGCCAGCAGCATGATCAGGAAGCGCTGCCGCAGCGAGCCTGTGACGATGCGATTGATGAGCGAAGGACGTGCCGGCGCTCCCTCGCGTTCCGGGAACTGCTCCGGGGCGTTCATTGTGTCAGCGCGAACTGCAGGAACAGCTCGCCCTCCGCTACGACCTGGTCGCCGGACGACAGACCGGCGGTGATGTGATAGGTGTCGCCGATGCGCTCGCCGAGCGTGACCGTTCGCCGCTCGAACCTGTTGTTGCCGAGACCGACGAACACGAACGGCCGGTTGTCCTCGTCACGCTCCACCGCCGACACCGGCACCAGGATTCCCTGATCCTCCCGCGACGAGTGAATGGCTACGTCCACGTACATGCCCTTACGCAGCCGATGATCCGGATTCGGGACCGTCACTCTGACCGAGGTGGCGCGAGTGTCGGGGTCGATGAGATCGGCCACGTAGTCGATGTGGCCACGGAAGGTGACGCCCGGATAGGCATTGCTGGTGACGTCCACCGAGTCTCCCCGATCGACATTCGCCAGGTCCGACTCGAAGACGTTGCCCAGGACCCACATGCGCGAGACGTCGGCCACCGTGAAGCATGCCGTCTCTCCGGCGGTGAGGAGCTGGCCCGGTGTGATCAGCTTCTCGACGAGGGTTCCCTCCAAGGGCGACCGGATGACGCTCCCCTTGGCGTCGATGAGCTTGCCCGCCTCCAGGGTCGCCAGGTCCGTGGAGTCGGCGCCCAGAGCGACGAGCTGTTGGCGCGCGGCCTCGAGGTCGGCTTCGGCGGAGACCGCGTCGGTCTGTGCCTGCTCCATGTCCCGTCGCGCGATGGCGTCGTTCTTGAAGAGCTGTTCGTCCAGGTCGGCGATCCTGCGTGCGTTCTGGGCCTCGGCCTGCGCCTTGCGAAAATCGGCCACGGCGGCTGCGAAGTCCGGTGAGGAGACGACGGCCAGAGGCTGTCCCTGGGCGACGTGGGTGCCCGGCTCCGCGAGGACCCGCTGCACGGGCCCGGAGATGGGCGCCAGCACCTGCGTGGACTGATTTCCGTCGAAGGCCACCGTGCCCGTGGTCATGACGGTCAGGTGAAAAGTCGTGTCAGCCACCGGGGTCACATGGATCCGGGCGACCTGGTCCGCGGGCAGCGTGATGACGCCCGTGCTGTCGGACGCCGTCGCGGTGTCGTCGGGGTCGGGGCTCCTCGAGCAACCCGCGACGAGAAGGACCGGCAGGATCCATGACGAAGCGGCGAATGCCGCGCTCTGCCTACTCATGGTTGTCTCCGGAGGTTGCCGTGTTCAGGGGAGCTCCGACCGCGAGCTGGAGTTGTGCTATGGCGTCGTTGGCGGCGCCGAGGGCGTCGGCGTACTGGCTCTGGGCATCGATGAGCGCACGTTGGGCGTCCAGGACGTCGAGGGCGGAGGAGCCGCCGAGACCATAGCTCACCGAGGCGATCTGATAGGCGCGTCGGGTCTCGGGCAGGAGCTCGTTCCGGATGTAGTCGGCCTGTTGCATGGCCGTCACGGCGGTGGCGTAGGTGGTACGCACCTCCTCTTCGACCTGGGCCGTGAGATCCTGATCGGCCGCCGCCAGCTGGCTCTCGTAGTGCTTCGCCTCCGCGATCTGACCCTTGTGGTGCTGCCAGAAGAAGAGGGGTACCCCCACACCGATGTCGGTCTCCGTGCTGGCCGGTCCGGCCTGGGACATGTCCCGCGACAGGGACACGGTGAGATCGGGCAGCCACCATTCGCGCTGCAGGTTCGTGACCGAGTGCGCGCTCCTCTGCTGTGCCGCGAGGCTGTGCAGGTCGGGGCGTGACTGCATCGCCAGGGTGCGTAGCCGGTCCAGGGAATCCAGGGAATCCGGCATGCTCAACGAGTCAGCGGTCTGTAGCGGTGCGCCGAGGTCTCGTGCGAGCAGCCGATTCAGAGCTGCTCGTGCGTTCGACACGTCGAGCTGACTCGCGATGAGGGCGTTCTGGGCCTGTGCCCGATCGACCTTGGCCTTGATGACGTCGAGCTGGGCAGCGGTACCACCCGCGAAGCGATCCTGGGTCTTCTCGACGAAATCGTCGGCGAGCTTCACCGCGTTGCGGAAGTCATCCTCGTGGCGCGTGGTCACCAGCAGCGCGTTGTAGGCCTGAGCGGTCTGGGACGCGATGTGCTGGCTCGCCGACGTGTAGTCGAGCTCCGTAGCCTGCAGATCCGAATGCGCCGAGCTTCCGGCCAACCGGATCTTGTCCGGGAAGGGCACGTCGAACTCGAGCCCAGCCTGCTTGCTGGACGGCGTGTACGTGCCGGCGGGATCGGGCAGCTGAACGGCCTCCCAGACCCTCGCTCGCGCCTGCGATACCTGTTCGCGAGCCGCCTGTAGCTGCGGGTTGCGCGCCAGGGCGCGATCCACGGCTTGTCGTCGCGTAAGCACGAGGGGCGCAACCGTGTCGGGCTCCGTCGCCTCGGATGCCGGTGCCGGAATGGTGGAATGGACGCCGCCGGATGCCGCGACTCCCAGCACAGCGGCGGCGAGCATGGATGTGAGCATGTTTTCCCCAAGTGGGACGCGTCTCCGTCCCCCCATGGGGCCCGGTCGACGGCGTCGGGACAGGTCCACTCGAATGAGACGGGGTTGTTCGTGGGCCCCGTGCGGTACGCACCATCGAGCTCCCGCCCAGATATGACGGATGGCTGCGGTGCGCTCCGAAGGCCGCGACGTGATGACGCCGGGCCAGCTCTGTCGAGGTGCTAGAGGGTCGTGCTCAGGAAGGAGGGCGGTGCGCGGGGGAAGGTGGAGGTGACGCGCAACGCCGGATGGCTGATACCGACGGTCGGGGTGGGTGCCTCGTCACGTGCCCAGCTCGAGCGCAGGGTGTAGGTCGGAGACCCGGGAATGGCGAGC
>JAJDNI010000180.1 GCA_022340755.1 Gemmatimonadota bacterium | reverse complement strand
GCACCCTGGTGGCGGTCGAGGTGGCCCTGGCGGTGCTTCTGGTCGCCGGCGCGGGCCTCATGGTCCGGACGTTCTGGCACCTGCGCCGCGTCGATCCGGGCTTCTCCCCCCGAGGCGTGTTGGCGGTGCAGTTCGGCCTTCCCGGGTCACGCTACGCGAATCGCGACGAGGTGATCGCCTTTCAGAGCGACTTCGAACGGCGACTGGCGGCGCGCCCCGGCATCGAGAAGGTGGGCATCGGGGGAGAGCTCCCTCTGCACGGCACGAGTTGGACGAGTCAGTTCCAGGCCGACGGGTGGCCCCCGGACCGGGTGGGCCACGAGATCATCCACTGCAGAGCTGACTCGGGCTATTTCCAGGCGCTGGGCGTGCCACTCCTGCACGGCAGGCTCTTCGGTCCCGATGACGGTCCCGACGCGCCGAAGGTCGTGGTGATCAACGAGACTTTCGCGCGACAGTACTTTCCCGGCGAGGATCCCCTCGGCCGGAAGATCGCGTACGACAACCACGCCACGCCCCAGTCCACCTGGCGTGAGATCGTGGGGGTGGTGGGAGACCAGCTCCAGGTCAGCCCCGCCGAGCCCGCACGTGCGGAGGTGTACGAGCCCCGGACCCAGGATTGGGATGCGACGGTGTGGTACGTCGTGCGCACGTCGGGGAGCGCCGAGAACGCGCTTCCCGCCGCGCGGAGCGTTCTCCACGAGATGGATCCCCTCATCGCATTCAGCCAGGTGCGGCCCCTCCGGGATGTCTGGCGTGCGTCCATGGCGCAGCAGGAGTTCGTCCTCACGCTCCTGGGTGTGTTCGGGGCCATGGCGCTCCTGCTGGCGGCCGTCGGGGTCTATGGAGTGACGGCGCAGGCGGCGCGCAAGCGGACGCAGGAGATCGGGATTCGCCTGGCTCTCGGGGCCGACGGCCCGGCGGTGTTGGCGCTCATGCTCCGGGAGGGCCTGGCCGTGGTGGTCCTGGGGCTCCTTTCGGGACTCGTCGCCGCATTGCTCGCGACGAGAGCCATGTCGACCCTGCTCTCCGGCGTGGCTCCCAACGACCCCGCGACCCTGGGAACGGTGGTAACACTCCTGGGCGCGGTGGCGGTGGCGGCCTGCTACGTCCCCGCGCGGCGGGCCACGAGGGTGGACCCGGTGAGGTCGCTGCGGGCCGAATGACCGTGGGCGTGCCGTCGGGGAACGACGGCGGCGGTGGCGGGCACGCCGGCTTCCTCATCGGCCTGCTACCTTCTCCTGCCATGGACGTACAGATCTTCGGCGTGAAGAACGACGCGGACACCCGCAAGGCGCTCCGCTTCTTCAAGGAACGGCGCATCAAGGTCCACTTCGTGGATTTCAAGGTGCGCGGTCCATCGAAGGGCGAGCTGCGGCGTTTCTTCCAGAAGTTCGGCGCGGAGAGCGTGGTGGACCGGGGCTCGAAGCGCTTCCAGGCCCTCGGCCTGCGTACGGCACACTACGGCGACGAGCGCTGGATCGAGATCGCCGAAGGCGAGCCCCTCATCCTGCGCATGCCTCTGGTGCGGTGCGGCAGCCAACTCTCCGTGGGCCACGCCGAGTCCGCCTGGCGGGACTGGTCCTGAGGCTCAGCGCTCCTCGGCCACGAGGGCGATGCGCGTGCCGTCGGGGCTCACCGCGATGCGGCTGAGCGTGAGGTCCTCCGAGGACAAGTCGGCGACCGGCGCCCACGCTCCCGCGTCGGCGCGCCACATGTAGAGGATCGCTCCGTGGGCCTGGAGCAGGCTCCCATCCGGTGTCCATGCGTGATCCTCGGTTCCCTGGATGCCGGGCGCGAGGAGC
This sequence comes from Gemmatimonadota bacterium, assembly GCA_022340755.1. GTDB lineage: Bacteria > Gemmatimonadota > Gemmatimonadetes > Longimicrobiales > Gaopeijiaceae > SZUA-318. The sequence goes on along the minus strand of JAJDNI010000180.1, from coordinate 12,576 downwards.
GTCGACGTACCGTCCCGAACGTTCAAGCGTCTGATCTCCGTGGAGTCCTTTCCGATACGTTGAACGAAGCTCACATCGGTCGCTCCGGGGATCCTCTGGATGGAGCGGCCTACGTCACGCGCCACCGTGCGCGTGGCTCCCGTTGAGACGTCGCCGACGGCGAGCGTGGCCGGATCCCCGAGGATATACATCACGACCTCATGATCGTCGGCCCACGCCTGGTACCCCACCGGCGCGACGTCGGGAAGGAGCAGGGAGGGGTTCGATCCGTTCATGTCGAAGCGCCAGAGGCGCTGGGTGGAGTCCGTCTCCACTCTCACCACCGAGAAGCCACCGCCCACGCCGAGGTAGGTCGCAGAATATTCGCTCTCGGGAGTCGTGGAGGTAATCCTGTGGTTGGCTCCGTTGGCCATGTCATGGAGCCAGATGTCAGTCTGTCCGGTGGAGTCGGCTGCGGTATACCAGAATCCGGAGCCGTCCGGCAGGAAGCTCGGCTGGTTGTCATAGCCAGGTCGGGGCGTGACGTCCACGGGCTCGCCGAGAGTGAGTGCGCCGTCGGAGCGGCGGGTGAGGTCCGCCAGCCAGATGTCCGTGCCCGGTGGGGCGGCCGCTGCCGCCGCGGAAGGGGATGTGGCGGCGCCCGTCGCCTGCGACGGCGCGTCTGATCCGCATCCGGCGACGAGCGTGGTCACGAGGAGAAGAGTGGGGTACGTGGCAAGCCCTTCGGCCCGCATTCGGCCAGAGCGGCCGATGGTCGACACGTGTCGATGTTCACCCATGGTGTGTTCAAGTGCGGACGGGGGGAGTCGACGCGGCGCAGGCGCGTTCTCTCCCATGGACAAGTGGAGGGACGATGCGCAAGATGAAATGTGTTCCCCGGTGGCGAAAGCCTCCGTGGGAGCGCCTGACCCTCCCCGATTGGGCGGGCAACCTGTTCAGCCACGTTCGTCGTCTGAACAGGCGAACCCACCGTTTAGCAGGAGATCTAGACGTGCCGAATACGATTGGACTGACCGGCCTTCAGCTGTCGATCCTCCAGATCCTCTGGGCCCGTGGCGAGGCCACCACCCAGCAGGTCTGGGAAGCCCTCCTGGAGACGCGCAACCTTGCCCTGACCACCGTAGCGACCCTCCTGACCCGCTTGGAGCGGAAGAAGGTGCTCGTCCACCGGAGGGAAGGGCGGCAGCACGTGTTCCGCCCGACCGTGACCCAGGCAGAGGTGCGCCGCAGCAAGGTGCAGGATCTGACCGAGACCCTTTTCGGGGGGGACGTCGCCGCACTCATGAGTCATCTGGTGCGGACCGACGAGGTCGATGCGGAGGAGCTCTCCCGCATAAGAGCGCTCATCGATGAAGCCGAAGCGAGAGCCGTGACGAGTGACTGAGACCCTTCTCGGGTTCACAGGGGCTCTGTACGGTTGGCTCCTGACCTACCTCCTCCACAGCACGCTGCTGTTGGTGGGGGCGTGGGTGCTGATGCGCCTGCGCCGGGTCCGTCATCCGGCGACCCAGGACATCTTCTGGAAGGTCGCACTCATCGGGTCGGTATTCACCGCGACGGCGAGTACCCTGCGGGATGCGCCCTCCCGCAATCAGGAGACGGGAGGGGTCGCGGTCCGAGCGGTGCGCGCGACGGCCGGAACCGCGACCGCCGCGGCGGGAAGCGGCGTGGTGCGCTGGCAGGGCAGGGCCGAGCAGGAGACGCACGCCGCCGGCCTGAAGGCCAGGGTCGCTCAGCCTACGGAGTCCTGCCGCGCCGCCCTGGAGAGCCTGCCCGCCGATCCCGCGGACTGGCCACGGTTGGTCGGGGAGGCGTGCCATCTTCCACGCTCGTTCCTCTGGCAGCATGGTGTGGCCCTCCTGTGGCTGTTCGGAACGCTGTTTCCCCTGGGCGCCCTGGTCCGGCGGCGCTTCGCGTTGCGGGACGCTCTGGGTACGCTCGAGCCGGCAGGACCACGCGCTGGGGAGGCGCTCGACAGGGTGCTGCGGGCCGGTCCGGCGGTTAGGGTGGATCTCATGAGCTCCGCGACCGTGGGCTCGCCCTGCGTGGTCCGGAGGAACACCATCGTGCTCCCGGAACGCTGCGAGTCCCAATTCTCGGACGACGAGCTGGAAGCCGTGCTCGCGCACGAGCTCGCTCACGTGCAGCGTGGGGACGTTCTGTGGCTCGCACTCCTTCGAGCGGTGGAGGCCGTCCTCTGGATCCAGCCGCTCAATCACCTGGGGGTCTCGCGTGCCGTCGTGGCCACGGAGCTCGACTGCGATGACCGGGCCCTCGATCGCACGGGGAAGCCGCTCGGCCTGGCCCGGGGGGTCGCCCGAGTGGCGGAGTGGTCGGTGGCGCGGCCCCGGATCCAGCCGGAGGTGGCGGTGGCGGGGGAAGGCCGGCACCTGGCCACACGCGTGAGGAGGATCCTCGCGCCTCGCAGGCCCGAGGGAAGGATACCGTGCTGGAAGCTCTGGGCGGCCGTGGCCATCGCCATGGCGCCGGTCGTCCTGCTTCCATCGGTACCTGGTGCACCGGTTGTGCGCAGAGCGGTTCTGTATCCTGCAGAGCTGGCGGACGGGAGCGGTCCCGCCTTCATGTTGCTCGACGCGGCGGCAGCTATGGGAGAGCTTCCGGAGACGTTCCAGGAGGGCGTGCTCCCCGCTGAGGGACAGCCGAGCCCCGACGCCGACGGCTGAGTCGTCGGGACCGGGCCGCTTCATCCTGCTGCCACGGGACCTATATTCCCGGCCGGGCCGCCCTTTCCGAATGGCGGATCCCGATCCATCCAGCGGATGAAACCTCGACACGCGGACCGCATGACCCCGAGCCCGGGCGGACGCCGCCTCGCCACCGTTACGATTCCGGCACCGGATCTCCATCCGGAGCCGTTCCTGAGCCACGCCGATGGCGAGCCCAGGGGATTCTGGGCCCGGCGCAACCGTTGGGTCGCGCATCGAGGCGTCGCAGCCGAGATCCGATGCCAGGGACTCCGTAGCGCGGACCGCTTCGAGGAGGTGCGTGAGCTCGCATTGGAGCTCGCCAGGGAGCCCATCCTGCCCTCGGGGGCCGCCCGGGCTCCGGAGGTGCGGCTCTACGGGGGGTTCTCGTTCCGTGCCGATCACGCCGACGAAGGCGCGTGGAGCGCGTTCCCGTCGGCACTTTTCCACGTCCCCCGATTCGAGTTGGAGGGCAGGGCTTCCGGAGACGCCTGGCTGAGAGCTCGCGCGCTGGTGGGGCCCGATGACGCCGGGTCCGTCTTGACTCGCCTGCGCCGTGACGCCGAGGCCTTGAGGGCGGAGCTGGCAGCCACGAGCGACAGGTCCGTGCGTCCTCAAAGCGGGATTACCGGGAGGCCCAGGGCCACCGAACGGGCGGCGTGGGAGTCAGCCGTGGACGAGGCCCTGAGCGCCATCCGCGAGGATCGCGTGACCAAGGCGGTCCTGGCGCGCACTCTGGACGTGGAGCTGGACGGTGAGCTCGATCCCGCGGTAGTCCTGGCCCACCTGTGGGACGCCAACCGGGGAAGCCATGTCTTCCTCTTCGAGCCCGAGCCCGGCAACGCGCTGTTGGGCGCGGCCCCCGAAACGGTGGCCACGCTACGGGACGGTGTATTCCACGCCACGGCGGTGGCCGGCTCCATTCGTCGAGGGGATTCGGCCGCGGAGCAGGCCGACCTCGCGGCACGACTCCTGGCCAGCAAGAAGGACCGGGCGGAGCAGCGCATCGCTCTGGATGACATGGTAGCCCGGCTCGAGACGGTGGCACACCAGATCCGCACGGATTCGGAGCCGCACGTGCTGACCCTGCCGCGCATCCAGCACCTGGAAACGACGATCCGGGCCAGCGTGCCCGTGGGGACCGGAGTGCTCGACCTGCTCCGGCTGCTGCATCCCACGCCGGCCGTATGTGGCCTCCCGCGTGATGCGGCTCTGAGCTTTCTCGGTGAGGAGGAGCCCTTTCAAAGGGGGTGGTACGCGGGGCCCGTCGGCTGGTTCGACGCCGAAGGCAACGGCGTCTTCGCCCCCGCGCTGCGCACGGCGGTGGCCGTGGGCCACACGTGGCGCCTCTTCGCCGGCGCGGGCATCGTGGAAGGCTCCGTTCCGGCCCTGGAGTGGGAGGAGACCGCCATCAAGTTCGAGCCGATCCTCCGCGCCCTCTCTGCGGCCGGAGTGGCGCTGGAGCCCGAGGCTCCTCGGGCACTCGACCCTGTCGGATATGGAAGGTCCGGCGTCTCGTCGGACGACGAGGGTTCTCCCGTGAACGAAACGGAGCGTCTGTGAGCGCGTCGGCCACCACGGCGTGGGCCCGTTCCATCGTCGACGAGCTCGCGCGCTGCGGCGTCCGGGACGTGGTCCTCGCTCCAGGATCCCGGTCCACTCCCCTGGTGCTCGCCTTCGCGGCGGACGGACGCTTTCGCCTGCGCGTCCACCTCGACGAGCGCTCGGCGGCGTTCTTCGCTCTGGGGGTGGGCAAGGCATCGCGCCGTCCAGCGGCGGTGGTGACCACGTCCGGGACCGCTGCGGCGAACTTGTTCCCCGCGGTCGTCGAAGCGGCGATGGCCGAGGTGCCCCTGCTGCTGTTGACGGCGGATCGGCCGTCACGCCTCAGGGATGCCGACGCCAACCAGGCTATCGACCAGGTGCGGCTGTACGGCGCGTATCCCCGGGCGTTCTTCGACCTGGCGACACCAGTCCTGGAGGCCCCGGCGCTCCGGCACCTCCGAGCCGTGACATGCCGGGCGGTGGCCGTGGCCACGGGCGCCCCGGCGGGACCCGTTCATCTGAACGTCCCCTTCGACAAGCCGTTGGAGCCCGTGGAGAACGACGAGGATCTCGCGGCCTTCGCGGCGGATCACCCCCTGGCGGCGAGCGGGCATCCCGGTGGCGAGCCCTTCGTGCGGGTGCGCACCGCTCCGGCACGGGCCGGGGACGACGAGATCACCGAGCTCGCTACGCTCCTCGCGGAGAGTCCCCGGACCTTGATCGTGGCGGGGCCCACTCCGGAGCCCGCCGCTGTCGGTGCCGCCGTCCGGACGCTGGCGGAGGCGGTCGATTGCCCCGTGTTGGCCGATCCCCTGTCCGGTGCACGCTACGGCGATCCCGGAGGTGCCTGCGTCGTCGGGGCGTACGATCTGTATCTGCGCGACGCCGCGGTCCGCTCGGAGCTGGAGCCGACGCTCGTCGTGCGGGTGGGCACCAGTCCCACCTCGGCGGCGCTGCAGGAATACCTCCTCGGTCACGGCGGCCCTCGGCAGGTGGTGGTCGATGCCGGGTGGCGCTGGAAGGATCATGGCACCACGGCCATCGGATACATGCGGGCGGACCCCGTGGACACGATGCGGCGGTTGGCGGAGGAGGTCCGGCAGACGGCGGGCATCGGCCTCGGGTCCTCCTCGGGAGTGGCCGCCGGCGACACCGGAGACCGATCTGCGGCCCGCGCCGCGTGGCGGGAGCTCTGGAGCCGTGCGGAGGATGCCGCCCGGGCGGCCGTGTCCGATTCGGCGGCCGGAGAGCCACACGAGGGGAACATCCTCGCGGCGGTGGCGGCGGTGGTACCCGAGGGCGGCACGCTCTTCGTCTCGAGCTCCATGCCCGTCCGGGACCTGGACGCCTACGGGGCGCCCCGTGCGACGCACCTGCGGGTGGTCGCCAACAGGGGAGCCAGCGGCATCGACGGGATCGTCTCTTCGGCGTTCGGCGTCGCGTCCACGACCGGCGAACCCATCGCCTGCGTTCTGGGAGACGTGGCGTTCTTCCACGATCAGAACGGTCTGCTCTGGGCGCGCGAGCAAGATGCCCGGGTGGTCTTCGTGCTCATCGATAACGACGGCGGCGGGATCTTCCACATGCTTCCCGTGCGTGAGCACGAGCCCCACTTCACGCCTCTGTTCGCGACGCCCCATGGACTGGATCTCCGCCACGCCGCGGAGATGCACGGTCTGGCGGTGGAGGACGTTGCGGTAGGGGACGTGGGTTCGGCCCTGGCTCGGGCGCTGGCCGATGGGACCACACGTATCCTCAGGGTGCGGACCGGGCGGGCGGCCAATCAGAGTCGGCATGCGGAAGTGGCTGCCGCCGTGCTGTCGCGTGTGCGGGAGGCGCTCCGCTGAGGGTCCTCGCGTTCCGTCGGAGCACGTCTCCCGATCCTCGCTCCCGTCCGCGAGGGTTCGACCGCACACTTGCGTGCCTCGGTGGCGCCCTATCTTCAAGACGCTCCGGGAGCGTTCCGACGCCCGACGGGTAATCGCCGCTCCATGGATGATCCTGTCCGAAGAGAAGGGACCGATGGCCAAGCCCGAGTGGAAGGAAGTCAGGAAGTACGAGGACATCACATACCATAAGTGTGATGGTGTCGCCCGCATCGCGTTCAACCGTCCGGAGGTCAGGAACGCTTTCCGCCCGGATACGCTCCTCGAGATGCAGGAAGCGTTCAAGGACGCCGGCGAAGACCTGGACGTGGGCGTGGTCCTCCTCACGGGGAACGGGCCCGCGAAGGACGGCAAGTGGGCGTTCTGCTCCGGCGGGGACCAGAAGGTGCGCGGCGAGGCGGGGTACGTCGGCAAGAGCGGCGTGCCCCGGTTGAACGTCCTGGAGCTGCAGCGCTACATCCGCTCCATGCCCAAGCCCGTCATCGCTCTGGTGCCGGGCTACGCCATCGGCGGTGGCCACGTGCTGCACGTGGTGTGCGATCTCACCATCGCGGCGGACAACGCCGTCTTCGGCCAGACGGGTCCCATCGTGGGGTCCTTCGACGGGGGTTTCGGCTCCTCGTACCTGGCTCGCATCGTCGGCCAGAAGAAGGCCCGGGAGATCTGGTACCTGTGCCGCCAGTACTCGGCGCAGGAGGCCCTCGACATGGGGCTCGTGAACAAGGTCGTTCCCATCGACCAGCTTGAGGACGAGGGGTGGCAGTGGGCCCAGGAGATCCTGGAGAAGAGCCCCCTCGCCATCCGCTTGCTCAAGAGCGCAATGAACGCCGACGTCGACGGCCAGGCCGGGCTCCAGGAGTTGGCCGGCAACGCCACGCTTCTGTTCTACATGACCGAGCAGGGTCAGGAAGGGAAGAACGCGTACGTGGAGAAGCGGAAGCCGAACTTCAGGAAGTACAAATGGCTCCCGTGGTAGACGGGGGCGTGAAATCGGCCTCCGCATTGGTCGAAGCATGCCGGGGAGCGGCAGCATGACGGACGGGGGCTCATCCTCCATCTCCCGGGTGCAGGCCTGGATCCTCGCCTCACGCCCCAAGACTCTGACGGCCGCGGCTGCACCCGTGCTCGCCGGGACGGGGCTGGCAGCCCACCACGGCACGGCGTCGTCCCTTCCGGCGGCGGCCGCTCTGGTGGGCGCGCTCCTCATCCAGATCGCGACGAACCTGGCCAACGACTACTACGACTTCGTTCGGGGCGGGGACACACACGAACGCGTGGGACCGCTGCGCGTGACCCAGGCGGGAATCCTCTCCCCGGAGGCGGTGAAGCGCGGCACGATGGCGACGCTCCTGGCCGCTCTTCTCGTGGGCGTGTACCTGACCTGGGTCGGCGGATGGCCCATCGTGGTCGTCGGCCTGGCGTCCATGGCGTGCGCCGTGATCTACACGGGCGGACCTTATCCGCTGGCGTACCATGGGCTGGGTGACGTCTTCGTCTTCGTGTTCTTCGGTCTGGTGGCGGTGGGCGGTACCTACTGGGTACAGGGCCACTCGCTTCCTCCAGACGTTTGGCTGGTGGGCTGCGCGCTGGGTGCCCTGGTCACGACCATCCTCGTCGTGAACAACCTGCGCGACATCGACACCGACGCCCGGGCGGGCAAGCGCACGCTCGCAGTGCGCCTGGGCGCTGCGGGCACGAAGGCCGAGTACGTGATCCTCCTGCTGGCGGCGCTGCTCGCGCCGGTGCTCGGGTTTCTGCACATGGGATGGCCGCCGGCGACGCTCGCGACGCTCCTGGTGATTCCCTTCGGCGTGGCGCCGGTGCGGACGGTGCTCACCTACACGCACGCCGCCGAGCTGCTTCCCGCGCTGGGCCAGACCGCGCGTCTGGTGGCGCTGTACGGCGCAGCGCTGGGCATCACCCTCGCGCTGGGATGACGGGGTGAAGGACGACTTCCTGGCAGAGGCGGCGGCCCGCTGGCCCGAGAGGCGCGCCCTCTCGGACGTCACCCGATCCTGGAGCTACGCGGAGCTCGATGCCTGGGTGACAGGCCTGGCCGCTCGCATCCGGGAGGAGGACCGCCCCGAGGTCGGCGACCTCATGGCGCTGGTGGTGGATCCCACGCCGGAGGGGATCGCTTTGATGCTCGCGGCGACACGGGCCGGCCTCGCCGTGGCGCCGCTGAACCCGCGGCTTACCGAGCCCGAGCGGGACACGGCCATCATGTCCCTGGCCGAGGCGGAGCCCGGGTCTTACGCGGTGTTGTGGACGTCCGGTACCGAGGGACAGCCACGCGGGGTATCCATCTCCGCGGACAACCTGCGTGCCAGCGCCGATGGAGCAGCGAAACGCCTCGGTCTCGGTCCCGACGACCGATGGCTCGCATCTCTGTCCGTGGCCCACGTCGGGGGGCTCGCGCTGGTGACGCGATCGCTGTTGTTGGGCTCCGAGATCGTGGCCGTGGGGCTGTTCGACGTCACGGAGACGTCGGAGCTCATGGACGGGGAGCGATTCACCCATGCGTCGTTCGTCCCCACGCAGCTGATGCGGCTCTTGAGGCACCGGGAAAGGAGGCCGCCGCCCCCGTCGTTCCGGTGTGCGCTCATCGGTGGCGCGCACGCCTCTGGAGACCTGGTCGCAGAGGCGCTGGCGGCGAACTGGCCGCTCGCCCTCACCTACGGCATGACGGAGGCGACCTCCCAGGTGGCCACGGCGGACCCGGATCTGGTGCGTGCCAAGCCCGGGAGCGTGGGCCGGCCGCTGGATGGCGTGGAGCTCCGCATCGATGCCGACGGGGAGATCCTCGTCCGTGGACCCACGCTGGCGACGGGGTACGTCGCCAGCGGTGGGCGTATCACGGACCACCGAGGGTGGTACCATACCGGGGACCTGGGGAAGCTCGACGACGAGCGACACCTGTGGGTCACCGGGAGACGCTCCAGCCGCGTCGTGTCGGGAGGTGTCACGGTGGATCCGAGCGAGGTGGAAGAGGTCCTGCGTCGGCACCCCATGGTGGCGGATGTCTGCGTCGTGGGGATCCCCGACGCGGAGTGGGGCGAGAAGGTGGCGGCCGCGCTTGTCTTCCGCGAGGGCGACTTCGACCTCGAGTCCGTGGATGCCATGGCGCGCGAGTGGCTGAGCCCGGCAAAGCGACCCCGGCGATGGCTGCCCCTCGAGGCGCTTCCCGTGAGCGCCAATGGCAAGGTGGATCGGGAAGCGGTCCGGGCCCGGCTGCTGCCGGGCCCGGACGCGGAATGATTTGGATCTTCGAGCGTCACCGTCGGCGGGTCCTCACCAGCCATCGTGGCCGCGGCGCGCGTGGTGGCGTGCCTACCCGCCGCGTGGGATGCCGAAGGCGACACCGAGGTGGAAGGTGGTCAGGTTCGCCTCGGCCCGGTGGGGCGTCATCGTGATGCTGCCGTCGGGGTAGTCGATGATGTCACCTTCGGTGAGGAAGTCCACGAGGCCGTTCTGGTGCCACTCGGCGCCGAAGTCCAGGTAGATGGGCGTTCTTCCCCCCCTCACCTCCCACCGCACACCGCCTCCCGCCCGCCACGCGAAGGTGGCGTCACCGTAGTTCGTGGTATTGGCGAAGTCCCCCCAATCGGCCGACCCGCCCAGGGACGACGTGGTGGCGAAATACGAAACGCCCCAGGAGGCGTTGAGGTAGGGCTGTGCGGTGCCTGTCGCGAGGACCAGCTCCGGCCCCAGACCTCCGAAGAAGATGTTGTTGGTGGTGGTGAGGTCGGCCACGATGCGACACCCGATGGGGGCACCGAAGCAGAGCCGCTGGCGCTCGTATCCGTAGATGATGAACCCGACATCACCCCGCAGCCGCAGTCGGCCGGTCGCCTCGAGAGGAAGACCGCCGTGGAGCTGAGCACCGAAACCCTGCTCGAAGTACGAGCCAAGCTCACCCGCGGGGTCGGCGGTGATGAGGTTTACGCCCAGCCAACCCCCCGGCTGCCGCGGCACTACCACCACCTGTTGCGCCGACGCTTTCCGGACGCCGAGCCCGGCGGACCCCACCGTCCCCGCCGCCAACGCCACAGTCGCCCACCGCAACGCTACGCGTCTCATCGTCGTCCCCCCGTCACGTGATGATGTCCTGTCGACGACTCTAAGGGCATACCTCGTACCGCGAACGTCATGTGTCGTAAGATATGTAACGACAAGTGCTTGTGCATATGACCGAGATCAGCCGCCGAGCGACATGTCCCCCAGGAAGGACGCTGTGTCCGCGTCGCTCCGTTCCGTGCGCTGCGCCGGGGCCCTGACCCGGCTCCAACTACGGGAGGACATCCCCATGGTTTCGCGTGGGGAAATCCCGGACCTGAGCGTACCGGTGACTACGGAGGGTAGCGGTGGGGGCCTCCCCACGGCCGGGGACACCCGGGCCCGACATCGTCGCTTCCTCAGGAGAACCAGTTTTCCCAGGTACGGACCCGACCGGTCCGGGGTCTCTTCCGAAGGAGATGGACGGTGCACGGCAACGGTCACGGAGATGGGCAGGGTCAGCGCCACGGGCATCCCCACGGGCGCGGCGGTCACCCCCATGGACGTGGGCATCCCGGCATGTCCCGGGATTTCGACCAGGCGCCTTTCCTGGTCATCTGGGAGACGACCCAGGCCTGTGACCTCGCGTGCAAGCACTGCCGCGCCGAGGCCCAGCCGCTGCACCACCCGGACGAGCTGACCACCGCCGAGGCTCACAAGCTCCTTGAGGACGTGCGCCGCTTCGGACCCATGATCTTCGTCTTCTCCGGCGGCGATGCCCTGAAGAGGCCGGACATCGTGGAGCTCACTCGGCACGGCACCGAGCTGGGCCTGCGCATGGCCATCACGCCGGCCACTACGCCGCTCTGCTCTGAGGAGAAGCTACGCGAGCTCTACGAGGCCGGGATGGCGCGACTGGCGGTGAGCCTGGACGGCCCCACGTCCGACGTTCACGACGAGTTCCGCCAGGTGCGAGGCTCGTTCGACCACGGACTTCGCATTCTGCGCACCGCTCGCGAGATCGGAATGTCCACCCAGGTGAACACCGTGGTGGCGCGCCACAACGTGAAGGACTTCCGCGTCATGGCGGAGCTTCTCTCGGAGCTCGGGATCGTCTTCTGGGAAGTGTTCTTCCTGGTGCCCATGGGCCGGGCACGTCCGGAGGACGTGGCGGGAGCGGAGGCCTTCGAGGCGGTCTTCAACGAGCTGTACGACCTCGCCAAGGAGGTCCCGTTCGACATCAAGGCCACCGCGGCGCCCCACTACTCGCGCGTGGTGCTCCAGAGGAAGGTCGAGGAGCGCCGGGAAGGAATGCGGGCGGAGGCGTCGGACGTGCTCACCGATGGCGTGGCGCATTCCCTGAGCGACGGCATCGGCCGCGCCCGCGGCGTCAACGACGGGGACGGGTTCATGTTCGTCAGCCACGTGGGTGACATCTTCCCGTCGGGCTTCCTGCCTCTGAAGGCGGGCAACGTACGTACCGACGACCTCGTGGATGTCTACCGCACCGCGCCACTCTTCCGTCAGCTGCGCGACCGCTCGCTCCTCAAGGGCAAGTGCTCGGTTTGCGAGTATCGCCCGGTGTGCGGCGGAAGCCGCGCGCGGGCCTACGCCGTCACCGGTGATCCGTTGGAGGCCGAGCCCTTCTGCGCGTACATCCCGAAGCGGTGGCAGCGGATGGTGGACGCAGGCGAGGCGGAGGAGACGTTCGCGTACTTCGCCAGGCGGGCTCTAGAGAAGGGGATCTCCCTCCCGGTTTTTTGACGGGGGCGTGATATCGGCGCAGGACGTCGTTGGGCTCCGGGCGCCGACTCAGGACGTCGGCGCCAGCGCCCCGGCCAGCCGCTCCGCCGTGCGTCGCGCTTCCGCCAGCCGCCCGGGAATCCCGGGCCTGCCCATCCAGTTCGCGGCCACGTGAAGCCCTTCGGGTAGCGTCCACCCCTCGAGGGCGCTCCACGATGCGTCCCAGGCGGGCATGGCTTCCCGCTCGACGGCCAGGGGACGTGCGTCGTACCCCGTGCATGTGCGGAACTCGTCGACGGCGAGGCGGGTCAGCTCCGCGTCGTCGAGATCCACGACCTCGGGGCGGCGCGCCCCACCGAGGTACGCCGTGTACACGTTTCGGCGGCCGAAGAGCGAGTGGTTGTACGTGACCCCGCGCAGCGCGAGGTGCTCCTCGGTGAACGCCACCTGAAAGCCGAGCCCCTCGAGGTCCGTCTCCGCGTCGAGATGGACCACTGCCAGCGGATTGTAGTGGAGGGACCGCAGGGCGTCGGCGGGGCCCGGCGCCACGGGATCCAGCAGGGTCGCCACGGCGGGCGCCGGTGCGGTGAATACCACGTGCTCGGCATCCACGGAGCCTTGATCCAGCTCCACGGTCCAACCGGACGACGAGGACGCTCCGCCCGTGTGCCGCACGGCCCGCACCGGCGTGTCCAGCCGGA
>JAJDNI010000168.1 GCA_022340755.1 Gemmatimonadota bacterium | reverse complement strand
GGGTAGCCGTCGTCGCCCACCGGGCCGTACACCGCCTCCCATGCCTCGAGCTGGTAACCGGAGCGGCCGTTAGAGCCCAGCACGTCCTCGAATGCGCTCAAGTCCCGGACGGTCCACACCACCTGCCCTTCCGTCGTGCGGCGAAACGGGCGCTGGGCGTTGAGTGTGCCGGCTGGGACCGAAAAGGCATTGGCGTCCCCGTAGACGTCGACGAGCTGGTAGCTCCGGAAGTCGATGGGATCGGGCTGGAGGACCCAGGCACCGCCGAAGAAATCCGGATTGCGGAGCTGCAGCGCGAGCGACTGCCAGCCACTCGTTGAGGCTCCCTCGAGGATGCGGGCGGCGGGCTCCCGGAGGAGCCGGAAGTGGTCCTCCAGCCAGGGGATCACCTCCTCCACCATCGCGTCCCCGTACGGCCCGTTGTTTGCCGAGTTCACCGAGTAGGAGTCGGGGAAGTAGGGCGTGGCCTGCTCCAGCGTGATGACGACCAGCCGGGGGAAGTCGTCCGCGACCCAGGTCTTGTAGAAATCGTAGCCCGTCTCGAGGCCGGTGGCAGGGTTGATCTCGCCGATGCCCCGGACGCGCGTCGAGTCGGGCGTGAAGCCGAAGGGCGTGGTACCGTGCCCCAGCGTGTAGAGCGTGGGGTAGCGTCGCTCGGGGTCCTCTTCGTAGCCCTTCGGGAGGAGCACGTGCGCATTGATGTACACCGGGCGGCCCCAGAAGCGCGAGAGCATCTCGCTCCGGATCCTCACGTGGCGAAGCCACGGCGTGTCGGCGGGGCGGGGCGGGGGCGGGATGACATGGCCGACTTCGATGCGCACGGTCCCGCCGCTACCGACATGGACGGGCACCGGATCGCTGAACAGGTTGCCGGCCGCGACGGTGAAGAACTCCACGGTCCCGTCGTTCATGTGCAGCCAGACGACGTGGCCGTCCGCCCGGCGCACCTCCTCGTAGACGTTCACCACCGCCTGGGCGTAGTAGTCTCCCGGCGGCAGTGCGGACAGAGGCTGCGGGTATGCGGTCGCTTCCTCGCCCATCACGACTATCCCCCCGAGCGGCAAGGACTCCAGGTCCACTCCGAAGAGGGCAGGGCCCGAGGGCGAGATGCGGAGCCGGGGCTCGGGCTCCGCCTCCTTCGCCAGCACGACGACCAGCCGTCCCGTGAGCGGCCCCTGGTGGGCAGAGGGCGACACGGTCACCTCGAAGCGCTGCGCCTGGGCGCGGGTCGGACCGGCGGCGGCGGCGGCCGCGACGGCCGCCGCCAGCACGGCTGCACACACTCCCCGGCACGCGGCCGCGGGCGCGAAGCGGCCGCTCACCCCGACACCTCCCGGGTCACCTTTCCCGCCTCGTCGAGGAACTCGAGGCGGGCGACCCCCAGGGAGTCGACGGACAACCGGACCCTGATTCGGCCATCGGGATCCTGGAGGCCCAGCATCGCGTTGCGATTCTCGCTGCCGAGGAAGACCCGGTGCGCGCCCAACCCTCCCGCCGTGGCCTCACGCAGCGCCTGCTCCACCGAGTCCCTCGCAGCACCTGTTGCCTTGCGTCGGGCTTGGAGGATCTCGATGAGGTCCCCGATGTGGACGTCGGCGTTTCGATCCCAGACGTGGAAGCCGGCGCTCCGGGCGGTACCGTCGTCCTGGTACTGCATGCCCACCACCTGGTCCTGGCGGAACTGGTCGAACATGATCCCGCCTCCGGCGCGGTACCCACCCCCCTCCAGGTGGCCGGCGTAGGTAAGGCCGCCCACCTCATCACCGCGCTCGTTGAAGAAGATCATTCCGGACGCTCCCGTGCGCCCGCCGGACAGCTCCTGCGGATACTCCTTCCCCCCGAATGTCGGGCCGGGAAGCCGCCCGAGGCCGGCGATGACCAGGGCGGGGGTGCCCGAGTCGTTGAGGACGTTGATCCGCTGCACGTCGAGGACATCGACGGTATCAAGGCGCTGAGGGCGGAACGCCGCGACGGCGAGGGTAATGATCACCAGGGTGGACAGGAGCGCGTGGACCCGGAGGATTCGCAGCTCTTTCAGCATGCGATGCGCGGTCGTGTCGTTCATGGCGTGTCTCCAGTGGGGCGGGTTCCGGAGTCGGCGGGTGTGGCACGGCGCACGACCGGCAGCTCGACGTGCGACGCGGTCGGGGCGGAGCGGTAGATGCGCTGCGTGGCCGGCTGGAAGCTCGCTTCGTCGGCCTCGAAGATGTTGTCCACGAAGCGTTGCGGATTCCGGTCGATGATGGGGAACCAGGTGCTCTGGACCTGCACCATGATGCGGTGGCCCTTGCGGAAGACGTGGTCATTGCCCGGGAACGCGATTTCGTAGGGCAGCACCGAGTCCGCGGGCACGGGCGCCGGATGCTCGAAGCTCGTGCGGTAGCGGGCGCGGAACACGTCTCCCCCGATCATGAGCTCGTAGCCGCCCATCGAGGGGCTGGGCTCGTACCGCTCCGGGTAGACGTCGATGAGCTTGGCGATCCAGTCGCTGTCCGTGCCGGAGGTGGAGGCGAACAGTCGCACCACGACCTGCCCGGAGATGGTGACGTCGTCTTGGAGCGGCTCCGTGACCCACGTCGCCACGTCCGGCCGGTCGTCTACGAAGCGCTGGTCGTTGAGGAGCCAGGTCGACCAGCCGGCCCCGAGCCGGATGGGGCGCGGCCGGTAGGGGACGGGGTGCGCCGGATCCGAGATGTAGCTGTCGAACGCCGGGGGCGTCGCGGACGGAGGCGCGTCGAAGGAGAGGCGTCCCCCGGCCCGCACATAGAGGTCGCGGCGCTCGACCTCCCGGGTCGGGGGCCAGCTGTCGTGGCGGACCCATTCGTTCGTGCCCGTGCGGAAGGTCAGGGCTTCGGGGAGCCCGGCGCTCCCGCGTCCCCACAGGTGTTCGGCGAAGAACGGCGCGAGCACGTTCGCGCGGAAGTACGCCGCGGTCTCGGAGCCGAAGTCGAGGGGCCCCAGCGTCCGCCCCGACCCGCCGTTCCATCCCGAGTGGTTCCACGGGCCCACCACCAGCGAGTTCAGACCGGCGGAGTCGTGGCGCTCCAGGAGCTCGTAGATCTTCATCGGCCCGTAGAAGTCCTCCTGGTCCCACCACCCGGCCACGTTCAGCGTCGGCACCGTGACGCGCGTAAGCCAGGGGGCGAAGGCCTGGCGCTGCCAGAACGCGTCGTAGTCGGGGTGCGACACGAAGTCGTTCCAGGTCGGGAGCCGGCCGTGGAAGTAGCGCTCGTTCACGCTCGAGAGCGGGCCCAGGGCGAGGTACCAGTCGAAGGTGTCGTAGCGATCGATGACCCCCGCCGGGTCGGTCATCTCGTTGTTCGACTCCATGGTGTAGGCGTATTCCAGCCCGTAGCTCAGGCGGAACGCTCCGTTGTGGTGGAAGTCGTCGCCGAGGAACATGTCGGCCGGGGACGCCATCGGCACCACGGCGGCGAGC
>JAJDNI010000159.1 GCA_022340755.1 Gemmatimonadota bacterium | reverse complement strand
GTGACCTCGTTGGCCAGCTGCATGAGGGCGATCTCGTGCTCGCTCTTCACCCCCCGGCACCCCGCGGTGACGGGGGTGCCGCTCACCACCTGGCTGGCGGGGGCCGCCAGGGCCAGGCCGTTCGAGAAGCGGAACTGCACCGTCTCCTCGCACCCGATATTCCCGGTGGCGATGCCGGCATCCTTGAGCCCCTGGGCAACCAGGGCGTAGGGGCTCTGGTCCTCCAGCCAGGTCATCACCTTCGCGTCCTTCAGGGGACCCATGGCCAGCTGCTCCCGGGCACGGTCCTCCTCGAAATACGGGCACACCACGAAGGGGTCGCCGTCCACCGGGATGGTCACCGCGAAGAGGCGCTCGCCGCCACCCCAATTGATGCCGGTGAAATACACCATGGACGTGCCGCCCGTGAGGTAGAGCGCCGAGAGGCCGTTCTGCCTCATGAGGCGCTTCGCCTGCTCGACGCGGGCGGCCCGCTCCTCCACGGTGATAGGCTTCGCTTCCGCCGCCCGGGACGTGAGCCGGGCGATGGAGGGCGGCAAAGCCTGCTGCGCTTCCGCGTGCGCCTGTCCGGCGAGGGTGGAGGCCGGACCGAGGGCCGCGCCGGCCGCAGCGAGAGTGGAGGCTCCCAGAAAATCACGTCTCGAGATCATGTCCGACTCCGTGAAACGCACGTCCGCGGAGGTGCCCGCGGTCAGGGCGGTGATGATACGTCTCCGCCTGGAGATACGCACCATGGGCCGTACCGATGCCGCCGGGCGCGCGCGGTCCCACCGGAGGTGCCCCAGCCATGAACTAGACCTGTCGCGAGAGCTCCCCCCGGCCCGTACCTTCTCCGCCTCCACTCCTCTCGGAGGGTCGACGCATGCGCACCACGAGCCCCGTCCGTGTGTTCCTCCTTGCCGCCACGGTCTTCGCGGTCGGCTGCACCTCCACCAGGGAGGCAGCCGCACCCGCCACCGCCAGGGATTCCCTCCTCGCCGCGGTCATCGCCCGGGGGAAGTCGCTGGAGCTGCCGACCGAGTACGTGCCGCCCCCGGGGGACGCCCTGGAGCACAACACGTCGGGCTTCGCCAAGATCCTGTGTACGGCGGTGTTCATCACCGGACTCGACCCCGCCGACGCGGCCGAAAACGTCGGGTACTTCACCAGCCCCTACGCGGAGCGGCACTTCGTCACGGACACGGTGGTGGACCGCGACCGCCAGGAGGTCCGACTGACCCTCCCGTCGGGCGTGGTGCTGGCGGCGAAGCGGTACAAGAGCCAGGGCTGCGTCACCCGGGTGATCGGCGAAGACTCGGTGCACTTCACGCCGGAGTGGGTGAAGCCCGACCTGCCCGACGCCGCCACGACGCCGTGGCCCATGGGGGACGTCCTTCCCGACGAAGCGCCGCTTCCGGAGCTGGACATGGCGAAGGTCGCGGCGGCGGTGGACACCGCGTTCGGCCCCCCCGAAGCCATGACCGAGGCCTTCGTCGTCACCTATGAGGGGCGGATCATCGGCGAGCGGTACGGCGAGGGGATCGGCATCCACACGCCGCTGGAAAGCTGGTCCATGGGCAAGAGCATCACCGGGACCATGATGGGGGTGCTCATCCAGCAGGGGGCGTACGAGCTCTGGCAGCCGGCGCCCATCCCCGAGTGGTACGAGAAGCAGGACGACCCCCGGCAGAAGATCCGCATCGGCGACATCATGCGCATGTCGTCGGGGATCCGGATCCGCGCGCCTCAGGACCCCGACTACGACCCGTCCATCGGATACCCGGACCATCTCTATCTCTATACCGGACGCGTGAACTCCTTCCACTACGCCGCGACGCGGCCCCAGGAGTGGCCGCCCAACACGGTGGGCCGGTACCGCAACACCGATCCGGTGCTCACCAACTACCTCATCCGACTCGCGGTGGAGAAGCGGGGTGAGGACTACCACGCGTTTCCGCAGCGGGACCTCTTCGACAAGATCGGCATCCGGGACGCCGTCATCGAGACCGACCCCTACGGTGACTTCCTGTGCCAGGGGTACGACTTCATGTCCGGCCGCGACTGGGCCCGCCTGGGGAACCTCTGGCTCCAGGATGGCGTCTGGAACGGCGAGCGCCTCCTCCCCGAGGGATACGCGGAGTACGCTCGCACGTTGGCGCCCGCATGGGTGGCCGATGGCCGGCCGACGTACGGCGGCGCGTTTCAATGGGTGAACGGCATGGGGTCGTTCCCGGTGCCCGCCGGGGCCACCTACTTCGCCGGGGCCGGCGGTCAGAACACCATCATGATCCCAAGCCACCACCTCGTGGTGGTGCGTCTGGGCAAGTACAAGGGGGCCAGAGCCGGAGGTCGAGCGCTTCGCCGCGGTCTGGAGATGCTCATGGAAACGGTCCCGCCGACGTAGTCCAGGTGCGACGTCGCCGACGGATCCGGCGTCGCGCCACGGATCCGTCGGAGCTACCAGCTCTCGACCAACCGGTCCCGCGAGATGGGGCCACACGTCATCGTCCGAAGCTCGCTGTCGTCGTCCAGGGCACCCGTGACCCACGGCACCTGGAGAAGCAGCGAGTACCGTCGCGGGGCACCGTCCGACGCCACCGGGATCTCCAGGCGGGGGGTGGATTCGAGGATCTCGTCACAGCTCCGCGCGAAATCGATGAACTCGATGGGCTCCGCGTAGGCCGTCGCACGGGTGTTCGGCTCGAGAACCAGCTCGAAGAGGGCGCCAGAGACGATCAGTGGCCCGACATCATCGGGCGGTATCCGCGATCGACGCGCCATGCGCCCCACGGAGAGGCGTCGGGGCGCTCCTCAGGTCCGGGCGAAGGTCGCCTCGTCCCAGAGGATGGTGCCCGGCACCGCGTCCCCAGCCGCGAAGGTGAACACGAAGCCCGATTGGTCAGCCTGGAGCGCGATGCGGAGATCGTCGTCGTCGACGGTCTGGCCCGTGATCAACAGGGGCCGCGCGGCGTCGTCGACGACGACGTGAGCACTGCGGATGACGAGGGGGTAGTGGAGTCCGGGGTACGTGGCGGTGGCACAGCTGACGGTAGCCAGGGGGAGGGCGGTCCGAATCCTGCAGAGGGCGCGCGCGTGCATGGCCGGCTCCTTCCTCGGGGTGTGGGCAGGAAGGCGTTCCAGGCACTTGACAAGATGGGAGCCGGACCGGGCGCACACAAAGGTTGGGCCTCCGCCGAGCCCGCGCTGCTCCCGCCGAAGAGGGCGGTTACCGTGGCGACCGGACGACCGTTGCTCCTCCCTGTGCCGGCTTGACGGCCCGCCGCACGCCGCGGAGCGCCGCCTCCAGGACTCCCAGCTCGTCACTCCAGAGGATGCGCCAGCCGTCGGGCGTGCGCGCCGCCTGCATGACCTGCACGTCGGGAACCGCGCCGCTCAGGCGCTCGACGGTGCGGTAGACGACGTGGGCGGTGTCCGTGCCTTCCATGACGTGGCCCAGCACGTGGTCGTCGTGGTCGTACAGGGAGTGCATGAGGCCCGGGAGGCTGTCGATGGTACGGCCCACGGCCCGGTCGAACACGGTGGCCGGAGCCAGCGCCGCGAGGGCCTGCGCGCTCGACGTCTCCGTCAGGTAGCGCCGCAGCGACCCCGTCGTATCCGCGTCCGAGATCATCGTGACGACGGCCTTGAAGTGCGCGAGGGTCTGGGGATGGATGAACTGCGCCGCGGTGTGCCAACGGATGGCCCTCACCGAGCGCAGGAAGAGGGTGGCCGCCTGCTCGGGGGTCGCCGTGAGCTCTTTCAGCGTCTGCTGCGCCGTCGCGGAGGCCCCCGGCGGAGCCAGAGCGGCGAGGACGGCGATGCTGCAGAGCGTGAACCTACGCATGATTGGAAGGTACATGGGAAGTGAAAACGCTGGAATCCACCGCCGGCCAGGACCCGACGGAGTCGGCCACGGGGTACACGCGCATGCGTAACTCGGCCTTGTTGAGCTTCACGCTGGCGATCCTCATCGGGATCGCCGGGGGTCGCGTGCCCGTGGAGCAGGCCACGATGCCGACTACCGTGACCGCGTCGGCGCCGGCAGGCCTGACGGGTGCGCACCTCCTGCTCGCGGACGCTCCGGCCATCGAGGTCGGCGCGGACGCGTTCTCCGAGATCGTTCCCCCCGAGGCGCCCCAGGTCGACCACCGGGAAGAGTGCCGGAGCACGGCCATCTCGGCGTCCGGGAGCGCCCGTCCGGCGGTAGCGCTCCAGCGTGCCCTGGCGGCCCTGGGACGCAGGGCCCACCCACCCACGGCTCCTCCTCGTTTGAGCTGAGCGAACGTTGCGGCCGCCGATCCGGCGTCCGCCTGTCACGAACGAGAATCCGGAGTCACGAACATGAGCACGCTCATCGCGTCCCTCGCGCTCGTCCAACAACAGAAGCCCGCGGCCCAGCCCTCGCCGTTCTCCCTGAAGATGATCCTGGCCAACCTGCCTCACGATCCAGCGTCGGTCATCGCGCTGATCCTGTGCGTGGCGGCGGTGGGGCTGGTGGTGTGGGCCGGCCATCGCAAGCCGAAGGACGAGGCGCCGCAGAAGTAGCCCGAGGAGAAATCGGGGGGGGCGGCGGAGCGCCGCCCCCCGACCGACCCTATTCGCTTCTGATCGCCTCCATGGGGTCGATGCGCGTGGCACGACGGGCGGGGGCGAACGACGCCACTGCGGCCACCGCCAGGAGGATGAGGCAGGACGCGACGAGGGGCCAGGGATCGGCGGGCTCGACGCCGTAGAGGAGCGAGGCGGTGAACCGTCGCAGGGCCAGGGCTCCGAGAAGGCCGACCACGGCGCCGAAGCCCGCGATGCGAAGCCCCGTGCGCATGACTTCCGCGGCCACCCGACCGCGTCCCGCACCCAGGGCCATACGCACGCCAATCTCCCGGGTCCGTCGGGCCACGACGAAGGAGACGACGCCGTACAGCCCGGCCGCCGCGAGAAGCAGAGCCAGCCCGCTGAAGAGACCGACCAGGACGGCGCTGACCCGGTACCGGGCCGTGACCTCGCCGAAGACGGATGCGAGCGTGGTCACCTCGTTGAACGCCAGCCCGGGATCGATCTCACGGAGAGAGGCCTTGGCTGCCGGCGCCACCTCGGTCGCGGGCCCCGAGGTCCGGAGCAGGAAGCTCACGGAGGGTTGGTAGACCGCATAGACCGACGTGTAGAGCTGCGTCGTGGGCTTCTCGCCGAGCTCGTAGTAGGTCGCGTTGCGAACCACCCCCACCACCGTCCAGTCGACGTCACCCGCCTCCAGGGTCTTCCCCAGGGCATCCTGCCCGGGCCAGAGCAGGCGCGCCAGCTCCTCGTTCACGACGATCGCCGGGGCCGCACCCGCGACGTCTTCGGCGCCCAGGGGACGCCCCCTCAGGATGGGCATGCCCATGAGCTGAAAGTACCCCGGCGCCACGCTGTTCCTGCCGACCCAGATCTTGCCTTCGTCTGTGTTGGGCAGGGCTCCCGGCAGTGGGTCGAGGTCCGAGCTCCAATCACCGCGGAACGGGACCATGGTGGTGGTCGTCGCGTCTTTCACGCCGGGGAGTGCTCGCAGTCGCTCCAGCGCGCGGGGCAGGAAAGCCAGCCCCTCTTCGGGAGAATAACCGCGGTCTCGCAGATTGACCCGGAGCACGAGCGTATGATCCGTTCTGAAGCCGATATCCTGCGTGCGTGCGATCCAGAAGCTCCGGGCGAACAACACGGCGCCGGCGACCAGGACCAGGGACAGAGCCATCTGCGCGACCACCAGCACGTCCCGACCGCGACTCCGGCCGCCTACGACGTGGGCATTCCCCACCGACTCGGCCACGTCCGACCGGGCTACGTGGAGGGCGGGCGCCGAGCCCGCGAGCACGGCTGTGAGTAGCGCGATCCCCAGGCACGAGAGGAGGACGCGGCCGTCGGGCCTGAAGACGCCCACGAAGGGGTACGGAAGGAGCGAGGCGGCGGCGCCGGCGGACGCATAGGCAACCCCGGCACCCACCGCGCCCCCCACGAGGGCCAGGACCAGGCTCTCGGCCAGAACCTGGCGAACCAGACGGCTGCGTCCGGCGCCCAGGGCGGCCCGTACACCCAGCTCGCGAGCGCGGCTGGTCGCCCGCGACAGCAGCAGCACCGCGACGTTGGCGACCGCGATGAGGAGAACCAGGGCTACCACCGCGAGGAGCAAACGGCTCAGCGAGTCCAGGGAAGTCGCCATGCTCGGGTTGTAGAGATACTGCCGAGACACCAACACTCCCTCGTTCTCGTTGCGCCCGGGGTAGGTGAGGTTCGCCGACAACGTCGCGAAGTTGGCCTCGACGCTCTCGAAGGTCGCACCCGGCGCCATCCGGCCAACGAGGGACAGCCAGCTGCTTCGCAGGTGGGGAAGCCGCTCCCACCAGGCGCTGTCTTCGGCTCTGATCATCGCGCCGAACATCGCGAGGGGGATCCACACATCGGGAGCACTCCCGAGGGCGTCGACGCCCCGGAAGTCGGAGGGCGCTACGCCCACCACGGTGAAGTCGATGTCGTTGATCTTCAGCGTGCGTCCCACGGCGGGTGTGCCGTCCCCGAATGCGCGCCTGCGAAACGCGTCGTTGACCACGGCGACGGCGTCGACACCCGGGTCGCGGTTCTCTTCGGGGGAGAAGAACCTGCCTGTCACCGGATGGACGCCCAGAACACCGAAGAAGTTGTCCGACACGAACGTCGCCTGGAGCTGGTCGCCGATGCCGCCGGGAACGGAGTACGCCGCGACCCTGCTTCCGCCCCATGCCGCGAGGCCCTCCAGCGTGCTGGCGTTCGCGCGGTAGTACTCGTAGTCCGGGTTGCCCAGGGAGCCGCCCCCTTGTCCCGGGCCCCAGGAGCGCCATATGCGCACGAGACGATCAGGCTCGACCACGTGCGCGGGGTGTTGGAAGAAGATCCGATCGACGAGGGTGAGGACGGTGGTGGGCGCCCCGATGCCGAGGCCGAGGACGAGGATGGTCGTGAGGGAGAATCCCGGCCGACGCACGAGGGTCCTGATGGCGAAGCGGATGTCCTGCACCAGGTCGCTCCCCATCGTTCCCTTTCCCAGGCCGGCGAATCGCCACATCAAGATTCCGACCACTTCTCTGCCCAGGTGCCATCGAGCTGCCGCCCCGCTGCGGCGCGCGCGGCGCTCACGGTACGAGAACTCCAGGTCGCCCAGGACGTCCTCGCGACGCTCCCGGGGGACGAGCCGCTCGAGGAGCCAGCGGAGCAGGGGAGGGATCTCGTGACGACGACTCATGGCCGGACAGGCTCCGCCTCGGACCAGAGCAGCTCACGGATGCGGCGACTCTCCCGGAGTGCCTCCTCGCCCTCGGGCGTCACGGCATAGTGACGCTTGGCCCGCCCACCCCGCGTGGCCGTGGGCTCACCCAGCCAGGAATCAGCCAGGCCCTTCCGCTGCGCGCGGTCCAGGGCCGCGTAGATCGCGCCCAGCGTCACCTCGCGGTTCCCGCGCTCGGCCAGGAGCGACTGGAGCGCTGCCCCGTGCGCGTCGTCCCCCAGTTGGCGGACACAGAGCAGGACCAACTCCTCGAACTCCCCCATCCGCTCACCCTTCATGGTGCGTCTCCCTGGTGGCTCTCGGCCGTGTCGGGCCTCGGCCGTGAGATCGTCGGCCGTGTGGCGGTTCCGCACTCCGTCCGCAGGCGAGCGTGGTCACCGCGACGATCCACCGCGCCCATCTGCGATGCGGTATTTTTAATACATACGTGAATGTAATACAAATACGGGGCTGGTCCGTCAAGGAGGAGGGGAGGCCGGGGTCGCCGGGGTCGGGGCGATGGCGAGGGGTTTGGCGAGCCCGACGACGAGGCCGGCAGGTGTTGAAGGCGGCGTGAGGCGGGCTTAGCTTTTCATGCTCCCACCGTATCCTCCCGGGGA
>JAJDNI010000149.1 GCA_022340755.1 Gemmatimonadota bacterium | reverse complement strand
CGGACCGGTGGATGTTCATCGTCAACGCTTCGAACCTCGCGAAGGATCTGGCGTGGATCCGCTCCCATGCCGACGGCCTCGACGTCGAGGTGGAGGACGCCTCGCCCGACATGGGCCTCATTGCCATCCAGGGACCGCGGGCCCGGGAAGTGGTCCGGCCTCTGGCGGACGTGAACGTCGACGACGTGAAGTACTACCGGTTCGCGGAAGGATCAGTGGCCGGGATTCCGGCGGTCATCGCCGGTACCGGATACACCGGCGAGGACGGCTTCGAGCTGTGCGTCGCGGCGGAAGACACTGCCGCCCTCTGGCGCGCGCTTCTGGACGCTGGTCGGAGCAAGGGCCTCATGCCCACGGGTCTGGGGTCCCGGGACTCGTTGCGGCTCGAGATGGGATACGCCCTCTACGGAAACGACCTGGACGAGGAGCACACTCCTCTGGAGTCTGGCCTGGGCTGGATCACCAAGCTCGACAAGGGCGACTTCATCGGTCGCGATGTCCTGGTGCGCCAGAAGGAGGAAGGCATCACGCGGCGACTCGTGGGGATGACGCTCACCGACAAGGGCTTCCCCCGTCCCGGATACCCCGTTGTGGAAGCGGGACAGTCCGTGGGCGTCCTCACGAGCGGCACGGTGAGCCCGTCCCTGGGCATCGGCGTGGCCATGGGGTACGTGCCTCCGGCATTGTCGAAGCCCGACACCTCCGTCCAGATCGATGTGCGTGGGAAGACGCTGAACGCGGTGGTGCGGCGACCGCCGTTCTACACTGAGGGCTCCATACGTCGGTGAACGTCCGAATGGAGGCTGCATGAGGGTGGGAGTCCTCACGGTGAGCGACGGCTGTTGGCGGGGCGAGCGCGCCGACAAGAGCGGCGACACCATCGCCGCGTGGGTAGACGAGCGCGGGTACGAGCTCGAGGTCCGCGCCGTTGTGCCGGATGAGACCAGCCGGATCACGCCCCTCCTGCAGTCGTGGAGCGACGCCCGCGGCCTCGATCTGATCCTGTCTACCGGAGGAACGGGGGTGGCCCCGCGGGACGTGACTCCCGAGGCGACGCGCTCCGTGCTGGAGCGCGAAGCCCCGGGGATCGCCGAGGAGATACGCCGGCGCGGAATGTCGGCGACACCCTTTTCGGCGCTGTCGCGGGGAGCCGCCGGCGTACGGGGCCACACGCTCATCGTGAATCTCCCGGGAAGCCCGGGAGGTGTCAGGGACGGCCTCGAAGTGCTGGACCCCCTGGTGGAGCATGCCGTGCGCCTCGCTCGAGGCGAGGCGCCCGAGCATGCCGCGTCGGGCGACGGGGGAGGTGGCCGGTCATGACGGACGACGTGGTCCTGATCTCCACCCACGACCTGGCACGGGCCGGGCCGCTGCGGGAGGCATTCGGGCGGGCCGGATACGCCACCGACCTGGTCACTCCGGACGAGACGCTGGACGCCGGTGGTACGGTTCTCCTCGTGCTCACCGGAGGCGTGGAGGACGGGGGCGGATCACTGGCGCGCCAGGCCAGGGACCGGCTCCGGATTCCGGTCTTCGCCGTCGCGCCGGGGGAGGTCACCCCGGCGTTGCGTCCGGGATTCGACGAGCTCTTTGCGCCCTCCACGTCCGCTGAGGACATCGCGGCGGTGGGCCGCACCGCCATCGAGCGGCGACGCCTGCAGCGCCTCACGGGGATCGTAGGCGAGACCGACGCCATCAGGGAGGCCCTGGAACGCGTGGTTCAGATCGCTCCCGTGGCGGCTACCGTGCTCGTCACGGGGGAGTCGGGCACCGGGAAGGAGCTGGTGGCCCGCGGGATCCACGCGCTGTCCCCGAGGCGGCACAAGCCGTTCATCGCGGTAAACGTTGCGGCTTTGTCGGAAACCCTCCTGGAATCAGAGCTGTTCGGGCACGAGAAGGGGGCTTTCACCGGCGCCATTGACGCGCGCCGTGGGCTCTTCGAGCTGGCCGAGGGTGGGACGATCTTCCTCGACGAGATCGGTGAGATGCCCCTCGCTACGCAGACGAAGCTCCTCCGGGTGCTGGAGCAGCGGGAGTTTCATCGCGTGGGCGGGGAGAAGACCCTCCGTGTGGACGTGCGCATCGTGGCCGCCACGAATCAAGATCTGCGCCAGCTCATGGCCATCGGGGAGTTTCGTCGCGATCTGTACTTCCGCCTGAACGTGCTGCACATCGACCTTCCGGCTCTGCGAGAGCGCCGGGACGACATCCCCCTTCTCGTGAACGCATTCGTCCAGGATGCGTCCGAGCGGCACGACCGGGCCTTTCCGGGCATCTCTCCCGAGGCCCTCGAGATCCTCAAGGACTACGCGTGGCCCGGCAACGTCCGGGAGCTCAGAAACCTGGTGGAGTCGATGGTGGTACTGGCCCCCAACCGGCCCATCCAACCGGGTGACATTCCGTCGGAGGTGCGTGGCGGAAAGGGGCGGACGCTGCTTCCGGCGCCGATGACCCGCCCGTCGGCACTCCCCACGGGGGGGCGTGATCTGCGCCCTGAGCTCGAGTTCATCTTCCGCACGCTGGTCGACCTGCGTGTGGACATGGACGACCTCCGGCGGCAGTTCGAGGCCTATCGGAGAGAGACGGCCCTTGTCCCGGTGGACGGGGGCTTCCACCCGCGAGAGATCGCCGCGCGTGGCGTGTCGGTGGGGGCGTATACCCCCGACTCGGTGGTGGACGAGGAACCCACGGTGCACGAAGTCGTAGAGCAGCCCCCGCACGAACATGGCGCGCCTAGCCCGGAGCCGGAGGGGACGGTGGTGTTTCGTCCCGGCATGACCATGGAAGACATGGAGCGCGAGGCCATTCGGGCGGCCCTCCGTGCCGTCGGCGGGAATCGGCGGAGGGCGGCGGAGATGCTGGGCATCGGCGAGCGCACGCTCTACCGGAAGATCGCGGGATACGGTCTGGACGTCTGAGAAGCCGTCGACGCCCCGCGCCGCTCAGGGCAGCGCGGCGTCTCCTCCCCCCGCCCGCGCCAGGACGCGGGCCCGTTCGGCCCGCAGCCTGGGCAGGATTGCACTCCACTCGTTGCTCTGCTCGAGCCCGTAGACCACCACCAGGTCGGTTTCCAGATCCACGTCGCCGGTGAACGCGTAGATGGCCATCTCGGTCTGTCGCTGCCGAAGCCGCCGCTGTTCCCATCCAGCGGTGACGGGCACGATGGCCGCGGGCCGCACACGCACTCCGTTCGAGATCAGCTGGAGCTCCTCGGGCACGACGGGGACGTCGGGACTCTCAGAGTACGCGGATACGAGGAAGAGCACCGGATTGGCGCTCCCGGTACGCCGGACCACTTCGGTCTGGACCTGACCGGCCAGGGCGGAGAGTCTCTGATACGTGTCCGGTGCCGCGAGGCGTGTCACGGACTCGGCCAGAGGAGTGACCTTGAGTCGGAGGTCACCGCTGGTCAGATCCACCGATATGTCGTCCTGGCGGAGCGTTCCGTAGCCGGCCGGGGGGAGGGCAGGGGGTCGCCCGGGCTGCGCCATGGGCAGCGCGCCGGCACACCCCGCCGTCAGCCCCAGCGCGGCCAGGATCCCCGGGACGCGGCGCCTGCGGCGGGGCGTCACGGCGCGCGTCCGGTGGGATGGCCCGCCGTGTCCTCGGCCCCTCCGATGAGTGCCTCGAGGGCATCCAGCAGGGCTTCGCGCCCCTCGCCGGTGCGAGACGAGAACGGCACGAGCTGCTCCGCCGCCACCTGAAGGTCCCGCATGGCCCGCGACATGGACTTCTCTCGCTCCGATCGTTTCAGCTTGTCCATCTTCGTCAGCACGATGAGGGCCGGGATACCGAGCTCCGAGAGGTATTCCACCATGCGCCGGTCGTGCTCCGTGGGAGCCAGCCGCGCGTCCACCAGGTGGACGACGCCGCGAACGGCGCCCGATTTCCCAAGATACCACTCGATGAGCTGTTGCCAGGCCTCGCGGACCGCGACGGGCACCCTCGCGTAGCCGTGCCCGGGGAGGTCGACGAGGAAGAACGCGTCGTTGACCCGGTAGAAGTTGAGTGCCCGCGTCTTCCCCGGGCGTCCCGACACATGCGCCAGCTTGTTCCGCGTGCGACGCAGGAGCGTGTTGATCAGCGAGGACTTCCCGACGTTGGAGCGCCCGGAGAAGGCGATCTGGAGCAGATCGCCCGGAGCCTGTCCGCCAGGCTCGGCGATGGTGCCGGCGTACTCCACGGAGCGGATCTTCATCCGTGGGAAAGCGGCGCTCCGAGATCGGGCGGCAGCTGGACCCTCGGGTGACGCGTCGGGCTTCGGTACAGTGCGGCTTCCATGACCTCATCCATGGAGCGCACCAGGGTGAAGCTCACCTGGTCCCGGACCTCCGTCGGCAGAAGCTCGAGGTCGTTGGCGTTTGCCGCAGGAAGGACCACCGAGCGCATTCCGGCCCGCAGTGCCGCCACGGCCTTCTCCTTGATCCCTCCCACGCCGAGCACCCGTCCTCTCAGGGTGATCTCCCCCGTCATGGCGATGTCTGCCCGCGTAGGGGCATTCGTGAGCGCCGAGATGAGCGCCAGGGCGATGGTGATCCCGGCCGACGGACCGTCCTTCGGGGTTGCGCCCTCGGGTATGTGGATGTGCACGTCTACCGTCTCGTGGAAGTGTGGAGAGAGTCCCAGGACCTCCGCCCGCGACCGGGCGTAGGTGACGGCGGCCTGGGCGGACTCCTTCATCACGTCTCCGAGGGTGCCGGTCAAGCGCAGATTCCCGGTTCCGGGGACGATCGCCACCTCCACGTCGAGCACCTCGCCCCCCGCCGCGGTCCAGGCCAATCCATTGGCGATCCCCACGCGCTCGTTGGCCTGGTCCCGGTCGGTGGGCTGGTAGGCGGGTGGGCCCAGCAGCTCTCGGAGGTTGTCGGGGCTCACGTGCACCGGACCGCCACTCCCCTCGGCGAGGGCCCGGGCCATCTTGCGTGCGATGCGCGACAGCCGACGGTCCAACTCCCGCACACCGGCCTCGCGGGTGTAGTGGTCGATGACGGCATCGACGGTCTCGGAGGCCAGGGTCACCGCGTCCCTTCCGAGGCCGTGACGCGCGGCTTGTCGGGGCCAGAGGAACCGTCGCGCGATCTCGCGCTTCTCCGTATCCAGATATCCCGGGAGCCGGATCACCTCCATGCGGTCGCGCAGCGGTTCAGGGACGCCCTGCAGCGTATTGGCCGTGGCGACAAAGAGCACGTCGGAGAGATCGTACTCGAGCTCGAGATAGTGGTCCGTGAAGCTCCGATTCTGCTCGGGATCGAGGACCTCGAGAAGCGCGGCTCCCGGATCTCCGTGGAAGTCGTGGGCGAGCTTGTCCACCTCGTCCAGAAGGAAGACCGGATTCACGGTGCCGCTCCGGCGCATGCCCTGGACGATCCTCCCCGGCAGCGCGCCCACGTACGTGCGTCGGTGACCGCGGATCTCGGCTTCGTCGCGGATGCCGCCCAGACTCACCCGAACGAATTCCCGCCCCAATGCCTCCGCTATGCTCTTGCCGAGGGAAGTCTTTCCGGTGCCCGGCGGGCCTACGAGGCAGAGGATCGGGCCTCGCATCTCCTGGACCAGGGAAAGGACGGCCACGTGATCCAGAACGCGCTCCTTCACCTCCGTCAGGCCGAAATGCTGGGACTCGAGGATCTCCGAAGCGTGAGCCACGTCCAGGTTGTCGAGCGACCGTCCCGCCCAGGGCAGGGCCAGGATCCAATCCAGGTACGTGCGGATCACCGCCGACTCGGGGGCCACCGGGTTCAGGCGGCGGAGTCGGGAGAGCTCCTTCTCGGCTCGCTCCCGGGCGTGGGGAGAGAGATCCGCCTGCCGAAGCGCGTCATCGAGCTCCTCCCACTCGTCCGACTCCTCCGAGGGCGGCTCCCGGTGGACGGCCCTCAATCCGGGCCCGAAGTCCTTGTCCCGATCCTCCCCGAACTGGAGCTGCATCTGGCGGTCGAGCTTGGCTTCGATGCGCAGGATCTCCAGCTCCCTGAGCAGAAGCTCTCCGAGGAGCGTCAGCTGCCTGACGACATCCTCGGCCTCGAGGAGCTGCTGCTTCTCCAGCGAGGGGAGGATCAAATGTCCGGACACCAGATGCGCCAGGCGCAGGCGGTCTCCTTCGGAGCCGAGGACACCCGGTAGCTCGTCCGGAATGCGCTCGTGGAGCCGGGCGTACTCGGCGTAGAGCCTCGTCACTCCGGAGGCCAGTCGCGCTGCTTCGCGCGAGGGTGGTGCGGTGTCGTCGGTCTCGCGCGGCACGAGGAGCTCGATGGAAGCCCGCAACGCCTCACTGGTGGTGGTGAGACGGCGGATGCGGGCCCGACCCAATCCCTCGAGAACGACCCGAGCGGTGCCGTCGGGCAGCGGTGACACCTGAACCACCCGTGCCACGGATCCGACCCGGAACAGCTCCTGGGTCCCGGGGTCGTCGGCGGCCGGGTTCTTCTGCGCGACGAGGAGCACGAGACCATTCCCCTGTCGTGCCTCCTCGAGCGCGACCACGGAACGCGGCCGACCGATGAGGAGGGGAAGAACCATGTACGGAAAGAAGACGAGGTCCCGCAGCGCGATCACCGGAAGGCGATCGGGAATCTCGATCTGGTCTTCTGCCCGATAGAGGGTGGCCATCCGCAGCGCAGGAGGGTGAGGGGTCTGGGGGCTGTGTCGCGCCTATCGTACGCCGCCATCGGCCCCCTGAAAAGGATCGGCTCCTGCGAGGTGGCGCTCGGCGTGCACTTGTCGGCCAGGCGACGTTCTGGGCGCCTACCCTACGCTTCCAGCTTGCGCTCCTCCGGGCGGAGGACCAGCAGGGGTGCGACCCCGTTCTCGACGCACTCCTGCGTCACGACAACCTCGCGGACGTCCTTGCGCGACGGGATCTCGAACATGACGTCACGCATGAGTCCTTCGATGATCGAACGCAGGCCTCGCGCCCCGGTTCCCCGGTCTAGTGTCTTCTTGGCGATGGCGCCGATGGCGTCTCGGTCAAACGTCAGGCCGATGCCCTCCAACTCGAACATCTTCTTGAACTGCTTGACGAGAGCGTTCTTCGGCTCCTCGAGGATGCGAATGAGCGCATCCTCGTCGAGCTCGTCCAGGTGCACGGTGACCGGGAGGCGCCCCACCAGCTCGGGGATCAGACCGTACCTCTGAAGGTCCTCGGGCTCTACGTGCTGCAGCACGTTGCCGGAGTCGTCCCCACTCTCCGCTGTGCCGGAAAAACCGATCCGGCGCTTTCCCACTCGTGCCTCCACGATCTTCTCGAGCCCGTCGAACGCGCCGCCGCAGATGAACAGGATGTTGCGGGTGTTGATCTGGATGTACTCCTGCTGCGGATGCTTGCGTCCCCCCTGAGGTGGCACGCTCGCAACCGTTCCCTCCAGGATCTTGAGGAGGGCCTGCTGAACGCCCTCTCCCGACACGTCACGGGTGATGGACGGGTTCTCCGACTTGCGGGCGATCTTGTCGAGCTCGTCGATGTAGACGATCCCCCGCTCGCACTCGGCGATGTTGAAATCCGCTGCCTGGAGAAGGCGCACGAGGATGTTCTCGACGTCCTCGCCGACATAGCCCGCCTCGGTGAGCGTGGTCGCGTCGGCGATGGTGAACGGAACGTGCAGGATGCGGGCGAGGGTCTGGGCCAGGAGCGTCTTGCCGACTCCGGTGGGGCCCATGAGAAGGATGTTGGCCTTGTCGATCTCCACTTCGTCCAGCACGCCCTGGTGATTGACGCGCTTGTAGTGGTTGTACACCGCTACGGCGAGAGCGCGCTTTGCGGTCTCCTGACCGATGACGTACTGGTCGAGGACGTCCTTGACCTCCTCCGGCGTCGGGCTGGGGACGACGGATTCCTGGGCTTCGCGCTCCTCTTCCTCCGCGAGGATCTCGTTGCAGAGTGAGATGCACTCGTTGCAGATGTACACGTTGGGTCCGGAGATGAACTTCTTGACACTCTCCTTGGACTTCCCGCAGAAGCTGCAGCGGAGGTGTTTGTCACTCGTCATTTTGCCCTCGCTCCATCAGCGGTGCGCCTGACCTTAAGCTAATGCCACTGCGGCCCGAAAGGGCAGCCTCTCCGCGGGCTCGCGTCAATCCTGCGAGTCCTTCGGCTTGCCGGTGTTCGGCACCGGGCCCTCGAGCACACGGTCGATGAGGCCGTACTCCATGGCTTCCATCGGGCTCATGAACCGGTCCCGGTCCACGTCCTCCGCGATGCGCTCTACCGGCTGGCCGGTGTGCTTCGAGAGGATCTGGTTGAGTTGCTCGCGCAGGTGCAGGATCTCCTTCGCGGCGATCTCGACGTCGGCCGCGGTGCCCTGCGACCCCCCGGAGGGCTGGTGGATCAGGATACGCGAGTTGGGAAGCGCGTTGCGCTTGCCCTTCTCGCCGGCGGTGAGAAGGACGGCCGCCATGGAGGCGCACATGCCCACGCAGAACGTGGAGACAGGCGCACGCAGGTGCTGCATCGTGTCGTAGATGGCCATGCCCGCGTACACCACGCCGCCCGGGGAGTTGATGTACATGTAGATGTCACGCTCCGGGTCCTCGGCGTCGAGAAAGAGGAGCTGCGCCACGATGATGTTGGCGACGTTGTCGTCGATGGGGCTCCCCAGGAACACGATGCGGTCCATGAGGAGCCGGCTGAAGATGTCGTAGCTGCGCTCACCGCGGCTCGTGCGCTCGATTACGTACGGCGGATAGATCGGCATGGCTGCGTCTCGCTCGGGAGGCCGCGTCAGACGGCCGGGGTGTCCGTGATGGTTGACTGGCTCTTCAGGAAGTCGAAGACCTTCGTCTCCGTGATCTCCCGCTCGAGGCTCTCCAGGCGACCCGCCTTTTGCAGATTCGCGTAGACCTGGGCAGGAGTGGTGTCGTTCTGCGCGGCGATCTCCTCGACGCGCTGGTCCACTTCTTCTTCAGTGGCGTCGAGCTGCCGAATCTGGGCCACCTGGTCGACCACCAGAAGTCGCTTGACCGCCCGCTCGGCCTCGGGGGCGATGCTTTCCCGGATCTCGTGCAGACGCTCGGGGCTGAGCTGCTTCTGGTCTCCCAGCACGGTGTCTGCGTACCGATCGACCATCGACTTCGGCACCTCGAACGGGTTCGCTTCCAGGAGCGCGTCGAGGACCCGCCCACGTACGATGGCCTCGCCCTGCGCCGCCGCGTCCTTCTCGAGGTCCTCTGTGATGCGAGCCCTCAGCTCCGCTAGGTTCTCGAAGGCTCCGGCCTGGCGGGCCAGCGCATCGTCCACTGGCGGGAGCTCGAGGGTCTTGCGGCCGAGGAGCGACAACTCCACCAGCTCCTGCTGCCCGCGCCTGGACTCGTCCGGGAAGTCATCGGGGAACGTCACCGTGAACTCCCCGGTCCCACCCGCCTCCAGGGTCTTGAGAGACGCCTCGATGTCCGGGATGGCATCCCCGCGCCCCAGCACGAACTCGTATTCCTTTCCCTCTGCCGAGGGGTCGTCCCCGTCCAGCCGGCGGATCCGCACGTTCACCAGGTCACCGTCCGAAGGGGCGCCACCCTCCACCGGCTGCCAAACGCCGTTCTGCTCCCGGATACGTCCCAGGATCTCCTCGACGTGCTCCTCCGTCACGGCTGCCTGGGGTCGCTCGATGGAGAAGCCTCCAAGCCGGCCCAGCTCGATCTGGGGCTGCACGTCGAACGCGATGGCGAAGGTGAGATCCTGGGCCGGCTCGTAGGAGACCTCCTCCACCTCGCCTTCGCTGATCGGCCGGAGGTTCTCGGCCGCCAAAGCCTGCCGGTACGCCTCTCCGATGAGCTTGTCCAGCGCCTCCTGCCGGAGGGCGCCAGCGAAGCGGCCCTCGATGACCTTCGAGGGGACACGACCCTGCCGAAACCCCTTCATCTTGACGCGCGAGGCCAGCTTCCGGGCGGCCTTGCCCTCCTCCTCCTGCACGAGTGCGGCAGGGACGGTGATGCTCAGCCGGCGCCGCCAGCGTTCTTGCTCCTGCAGCGTCACCTTCAGTCGGGATCCGTCTATGCTCATGCCCTTCTCAGCCTCGGGTCTGGAAAAAGAAAGAACGCGGGCCGTTCGGCGGAACCGACCCCGAATGCGAAAGGGGGGACTCGAACCCCCACGGCACGAGGCCACGAGATCCTAAATCTCGCGCGTCTACCAGTTCCGCCACTTTCGCAGGTTGCCCACCGGCCAACCAGCTGTCGCGCGAAGCTCGCCCAGCCCACGCTCTTCGCTCCAGGCGGTACCGATACCGACCGGATGGTCGACTCGTGACGCACGGAAGATAAACCTCGCGACCGAAGCCCTTCAACGCCGCCACTTGTGGGGACTGCCGCTTCGGCGGACGAGAAGGGGCGCGGGCGAGCTGGGCCGCGCCCCTTCTCCCGTCGTCCAACGCAGCGACGTGCGCCGTTGTCGGATGCCTCAGTTGGGCATACGGATGTTCATCACCCGGGCGCCCCCCTGGATGTCTTCGAGGTGAAGGGAGACGATCTCCCCGCCCTTCACCTTCTCGAGGGCGCTGCGCACGTCGTCGGGCGTTCGGATCGGCGTGTCGTTCACCTGGACCAGCTTGGCGCCGATGAATGCCCCGAGCCCCCGACGGGCAGCCGGGCTGGCCCGTGCCACGTCGCTGAGGATCACGCCACCGGCCTCGTCGTACCCGTATTGGCGCGCCAGCTGATCGTCGAGGGTCGCCACGTTGATGCCCAGGCGCTCCTCGGCGTGGACCTCGCGCGAAGCTGTCCTCGTCGCCTGATCGTTGATGGGGGCCTCGCCGAGCTTCACGGTCACGTCCACCGGACGCCCCTTGCGATACACCTTCAGGCTCACCGCGTCTCCGGGGTGGTGCTCCGCGATCTTCGCCTGAAGCTCGGCCACGTAACCCACTGGCTTGCCGTCCAGGGAGACGATGACGTCCTCGGGCTTCAGCTTCCCCTCCGACGGGCCTCCTTCCGTCACGCCCTGCACGAGCACCCCCGATACCTTGGGCAGCTTGTACAGCTCGGCGTCCTCGGCGGCCACGTCCTGGATCCGCACCCCGATGAGGGGACGCTGGACGTGTCCGTATTGCATCAGGTCTTCCATGATCCGCCGGGCCAGATTGATGGGGATGGCGAATCCGTATCCAGCGTACGAGCCCGTGGGGGACGCGATGGCCGAATTGATGCCCACCACCTGGCCGTTCAGGTCGACCATGGGGCCCCCGGAGTTCCCGGGGTTGATGACCGCATCCGTCTGAATGAAGTCCTCGATGGCGTAGGGCGCCGCGTCGGGCCCGTAGTTCGGATCGTTGTACAGGTCGCGCTGGAGCAGCTGGAGACCACGTCCCCGGGCGCTGATGATGCCGGCGGTCACGGTGAAGTCGAGCTGCGTCGACGAGCCGAACCCGGGATTGCCGATGGCCAGGATCCACTCGCCGACCTTCACGTTGTCCGAGTTGCCGAAGCTCATCGCGGGCAGGGAGTCGCCGGCCTCGATCTTGATGACCGCGACGTCCGTGAAGGGATCGGTGCCGATGAGCTTGGCGTCGAAGTACCGTCGATCCGGGAGGAAGACCCGGATCTGATCGGATCCCTCGACGACGTGGTTGTTGGTGAGGATGTACCCGTCCGGTGAGATGATGAATCCGCTTCCGCCGGCGAGCTCGCCCTGCGAAGGTGGAGCCTGATCCTGGCCTCTTCCCTGGTCGGGGACATCGAAGAAGCGCCGGAAGATGTCCGGCATCTGCCGATCGTCGGCGCTGATGGGCCGACGGCTCTCGATGCGCACCACTGCCGGCGTGACCACGTCCGCCAGATTGACGAAGGCTTCGCTCAGGTCCTGGGCGGGCTTGACCGCCGCGGGCGACACCTGCGGTACCTCGTTGATGGCGGGCTGCGCGTAGGACGAGCCGGTCCAGCCCATACCGCTGGCCAGGCCCAATCCGAAGAGAAAGGCCACGACCGTATACAGCGCGATCTTGGCTTTTGCACGGAGGGGGTCGTACATCATGGCTCCTTGGATGACGGGCGGCACCTGCGTCCGGGATCCTGCTACCCGAGATCGGCGTGTGCGGGTCCGATGGGGCACGAAGACCCTGCGGTTTGACGAATGCGGGGGCCCGGGCGGTTGCCCGGGCCCCCGCACGCCAGCGTGTGTGCCCGCCTACTTGTCCTCGTCGACGATCTCGTAGTCGGCCTCCACCACATCCTCGTCGGCGGCAGAGGAAGCCTGGGGCTCCTCGGCCCCCGCCTCGGCGCCTCCCTCGGGCTGGCCCTCCGCCGTGGGCTCGGCCTCGGCGGCTTGGCTCTGGTACATCTCCTGGCCGGCGGCGCTGAAAGCCTGCATGAGCTCGTCCCTCGCCGAGTTGATGGTAGCCAGGTCGTCGCCCTTGAGGGCCTCCTTGGCGCCGGTGAGGGCCTGGTCGATGCGCGCTTTGGTGTCGGCGGAGACCTTGTCCCCCCACTCGCCCGTGTCCTTCTCCACCTGGTAGACCAGCGAGTCGAGCTGGTTGCGGGCCTCCACCTTGGAGCGCTTGTCCTCGTCGTCCTTGGCGTGCTCCTCGGCGTCTTTCACCATGCGGTTGATCTCCGCATCGGAGAGCCCGCTGGAAGCCTCGATGCGGATCTTCTGCTCCTTGCCGGTGGCCCGGTCCTTGGCTTGCACGTGGAGGATGCCGTTGGCGTCGATGTCGAAGGTCACCTCCACCTGGGGCATTCCCCGGGGTGCCGGCGGGATGCCGGTGAGCTGGAACTTCCCGATGGTCTTGTTGTCGAGGGCCATCTTGCGCTCGCCCTGCAGCACGTGGATCTCCACGGTGGTCTGGTTGTCCTCCGCCGTGGAGAACACGTCCACCTTCTTGGTGGGAATCGTCGTGTTGCGCGGGATCAGCGTGGTCATGACGCCACCCAGGGTCTCGATGCCCAGCGAAAGCGGCGTGACGTCCAGGAGAAGGACGTCCTTCACGTCGCCCGCCAGGACTCCGCCCTGGATGGCCGCACCGACGCCGACGACCTCGTCCGGGTTCACGCCCTTGTGCGGGTCCTTCCCGAAGAACTCCTTCACGACCTCCTGGATCTTGGGGATTCGGGTCGACCCACCCACGAGAATGACCTCGTCGATCTCACCGGGCTTGAGGCCGGCGTCCCCGAGGGCCTTCTCCATCGGTGGGATCGTGCGTCTGACCAGATCGTCGACGAGCTGCTCGAACTTGGCTCGTGTCAGGCTGTAGTTCAGGTGCTTCGGGCCTTCCTGCGTAGCGGTGATGAAGGGCAGGTTGATGTCCGTCGTCATGGTGCTGGACAGTTCCATCTTCGCCTTCTCGGCGGCCTCCTTGAGCCGCTGCAGCGCCATGGCGTCCTTGGCGAGGTCGATGCCCTGGTCCCGCTTGAACTCGTCGACCAGCCAGTTGATGACCTTCTGATCGAAGTCGTCACCACCCAGGTGCGTGTCGCCGTTGGTGGACTTCACCTCGAATACGCCGTCACCAAGCTCGAGGATGGAGATGTCGTAGGTCCCTCCGCCCAGGTCGAAGACGGCGATCTTCTCGTCCTTCTTCTTGTCCAGGCCGTAGGCCAAAGCCGCCGCCGTGGGCTCGTTGATGATCCGAAGCACCTCGAGGCCCGCGATCTTGCCGGCGTCCTTCGTGGCCTGCCGCTGGGAGTCGTTGAAGTAGGCCGGTACCGTGACCACGGCCTTCGTCACCTTCTGACCCAGATAGTCCTCGGCCGTCTGCCGCATCTTCTGCAGGATCATGGCCGAGATCTCGGGGGGCGTGAAGGTCTTCTGCTCCGCGTTCGGGATGGTGACCTGGACGCGGCCGCCGGCGTCATGGCTCACCTGGTAGGGGACCAGCTTCTCCTCCTCCTGCACCTCGTCGTGCTTGCGGCCCATGAACCGCTTGATGGAGAAGATCGTGTTCTGTGGATTGGTGATGGCCTGCCGACGTGCGACCTGGCCCACCAGGCGCTCTCCGTCCTTGGTGAAGGCCACGACGGAGGGCGTTGTCCTCCCGCCCTCGGAGTTCGGGATGACGACGGGCTCCCCACCCTCCATGACGGCCACCACCGAGTTCGTGGTGCCCAGGTCGATGCCGATGACTTTGCTCATGTCCGCTCCTCGCGGGAGTCGATCTCCAATTGGGGGGCCGCGCTCGCGGGTGCCCCGTCGGCTGTCGTGCTGTATGCTCTACTGACGGACTCGTTGGGTCCGCGGCACGGGACGTGCAATCACCGTGCCTCGAACAAGCCTGAAAAGCCCGCCATTTAGGCGGGTTGTGGGTCTATGGGCGCCAATGTGGCAGGTAACGCCGGCTCCAGGAGCCTGGATTGTTCCCGCTTCGCGACGACAACCCCACGGAGATCTTTCCTCTCTTCACGCTGGCGATCATCGCGGCGTGCGTGACGGTCTGGGTCTATATCCAGGGGGGCGGATTCTCTCCGCGGACCCTTGACGCCTCGATCTGCTCCTTGGGCGCCATCCCCGCGGAGGTAACCGGGCGCCTGGGGGCGCGGGGACCCTGTCCCGCCGGTGGCCTCACCTGGCAGACCCTCTTCACCTCTATGTTCCTGCACGGCGGGTGGATGCATCTCATCGGGAACATGTGGTTTCTCTGGATCTTCGGGAACAACGTCGAAGACTCCATGGGGAGGATCCGCTTTCTCGTCTTCTACGTGCTAGCCGGGCTCATCGCCGCTGCGGCCTTCGTGTTCTTCAACCCGACATCCGCCATGCCCCTCGTGGGAGCCTCCGGCGCGATCTCGGGGGTCATGGGAGCTTATCTGGTCCTGTACCCTCGGGCCCGGGTGCACACGCTCTTCTTCTTCTTCATCTTCTTCAAGGTGATTCCCGTCCCCGCCTGGGTCATTCTCGGATATTGGTTCCTCATCCAGGTGGTCTCCTCCGCGTCCGGCTCGGCGAGCGGTGCCGGCGTCGCCTACGCTGCTCACGTCGGCGGATTCCTTGCCGGCGTGCTACTCGTGCCGCTGTTCGCGAACCGCCGGCTGGTGAACGCCAAGCGCCAGGGAGTCGTCCTGAGCCGCTCGGATATCGACCGCGGAGGATGGTGGTAGCGAGCCCTGCCGCCGCTAAGGACGCACCCGAACCGTAGCGGACGCGACTCGTTCGGCGGGAAGGCTCCCTTGACCAGCTTGGGCGGGGTGCGCATGATCGCGCTCGTTCGCGGCCCGGCGGCCCACCTTCCTCCTTCAGGAACTGCCAGTGATGAAGCGACCCCGTGCGTCCACGGTGGCTCTCGGTCTGTCGGCGCTGATCATGATGGGATTCGGAGCTGCGCTGCCCGGCGCCACGGGGCGGGCGGGTGGACCGCCTGCTCCCCTGACGTCTGCTTCGCTCGCCCCGCCCGCGGCGGTGGTCCACGCCCCGGCAGCACAAGTGGCCCAGGGAGGCCAGACCCGGGCCATCATCAAGGTGCCGCGGGGCTCCCTGGGCACACCTCTGTTGCCGCGCCTGCGCTCTCTGCTGGGGCTCCTCGCCCTGACGCTCATCGCGTGGCTGCTGAGCACCGACAGGAAGCGAGTGCCCTGGCGTGTGGTGATCTGGGGCCTGTCACTGCAGATCCTGTTCGCCCTCTTCATCCTCAAGACGCCTCTGGGAGCCGGGATCTTCACCGCCGTGAACAGGGTGGTGGTGGCGCTCCTCAATTACACGAACGACGGAGCCAGCTTCCTTTTCGGCGGCCTGGTGAAGAACCTGGTTCCGGTGGGCACGGGCGATATCGCGTCGGGGTCCTTTCAGCAGATGGCGGGGCAGGTCGCCAACACCGGTGCCTCCTTCGCGTTCAGCGTGCTGCCCACCATCATCTTCTTCTGTTCGCTCATGACGCTCATGTACCATCTGGGCGTGATGCAGGCGGTAGTGAAGGGGATGGCCTGGGTGATGCAGCGGACCATGGGCACGTCGGGTGCCGAGACGCTGTCCGCTGCGGGCAACATCTTCGTCGGGCAGACCGAGGCACCCCTGCTCATCAAGCCTTTCGTCGAGCGCATGACCATGTCCGAGCTCATGGTGGTGATGACGGCGGGCTTCGCGACGGTGGCCGGAGGGGTCATGGCAGCCTACGTGGGCATGCTCCTGGCCTACTTCCCCGACATCGCGGGACATCTCCTGGCGGCGTCCGTGATGTCCGCCCCTGCGGCTGTCCTTGTGGGCAAGCTCATGGTGCCGGAAGACGGGACGCCGGAAACGGCCGGCAAGCTCGAGGTGGCCATCGAGAGACCCGACGTGAACGTCATCGATGCCGCAGCCCGAGGCGCCTCCGAGGGACTCTTCCTGGCTCTCAACGTAGGCGCGATGCTTCTGGCGTTCGTCGCGCTCATCTATCTGCTGAACGGGCTGTTGGGGTGGAGCGCGGCACTGGTGGGGATTCACGGCCTCACCCTCGAGCGTCTCCTGGGCTGGGTGCTCGCACCTCTCGCGTGGCTCATGGGCGTGAGCTGGCACGACGCGCCCACCGTTGCGTCGCTGTTGGGCATGAAGACCGTGTTGAACGAGTTCTACGCCTACCTGCAGCTTGCGGCGGACCTCGGTTCGGGCGTGACCCTGCAGCCACGCTCCATCGTCATCACCGCCTACGCGCTTTGCGGCTTCGCGAATTTCAGTTCCATCGCCATCCAGCTCGGAGGCATCGGTGGCATCGCGCCCTCACGGCGTCACGACCTGTCACGGCTGGGCCTCAGGGCGATGATCGGCGGTACCATCGCCGCGTTCATGACGGCCACGGTGGCCGGGATGGTCATGTGACGGGCGGAGCACGCAGGGTGGACATCACCGCGGCGGCGGACACTCTGCGCGCACGTCTCGGGGACCGCCCCACCCCGGACATCGCCGTGGTGCTGGGTTCCGGTCTGGGGAGCGTGGCCTCGGCCGTGATGGATCCGGTGATCGTCCCCTTCATCGACGTCCCGGGTTTTCCGGCGGCGGGCGTCGCCGGACACGCCGGCCAGTACGTGTACGGCACGATGGGCTCCTGCCCGGTCCTCATCCAGGCCGGACGCTTCCACCACTATGAAGGGCACGCGATGGACGTCGTGGCGGCGCCGGTGCGAGTCGCTGCGAAGCTGGGGGTCCGCGTGCTCGTGCTCACCAACGCCGCAGGCGGTGTGAATCCGGAGCTCGAGCCGGGAGACGTGGTGCTCGTGGAGGACCACCTCAATCTCATGTTCCGCTCTCCGCTCATCGGACCGACTCGGGAAGGGGAGGAGCGCTTTCCCGACATGAGCGAGCCGTACGACGCGGCGTTGCGCAAAGCCGCCCTGGCCGCGGCCGAGGAGCTCGGCGTACCACTTCGCACGGGCGTGTACGCCGCCTTGACCGGTCCGTCCTACGAGACCGCGGCCGAAGTCAGGATGCTCGGGCGGCTGGGAGCGGACGTCGTGGGAATGTCCACCGTTCCCGAGGTCATCGTGGCTCGTGCCCTGGGACTGCGGTGCCTGGCGTTCTCGATGGTGACCAACAAGGGCACGGGGCTGTCGCCCGAGCCCCTCAGCCACGTCGATGTCCAGGAGGTTGGCGCCCGGTCCGGACGGGTGGTCGGAGACCTCATCCAGGCGGTGATCGCCTCTTTGCCGGAGGGAGCTCAGTCCAGAGGAGCGAAGTGATTCACGGGGCCATCGCCCGACCCGAGCAGGGGGGCCGTCTCGATGGCCCGCGCCACCCAGCGCACGGCCCGATCGACGGCGTCCACGAGGGGCGCTCCCAGCGCCAACCCCGCGGCAACCGCAGCCGAGAGCGCGCATCCGGTGCCGTGTGTGTGGCGCGTAGCGAGACGGGGCTTGCGCCACACTCGCTCCTCTGTGCCGTCCCAGAGCAGATCGACGGCGTCACCCTGCAGGTGTCCACCCTTGAGAAGGGCCGCTCCTGCTCCCAGCTCCACCAGGGCCCGGGCCGCCGCGCGCATGCCGTTCAAGGTCTCCACCTCCCGACCCGTGAGGATGCCGGCCTCGTGCAGGTTGGGCGTCACCAGTCGGGCCAGCGGCACCAGGCGGGCCCCGAGGGCCTCTTCGGCTTCTCGGTCCAGCAGGCGAGCGCCGCTGGTGGCGACCATCACGGGGTCGAGGACGTACTGATCGAGGCGGTGGCGGGACACCGTCTCGGCGACGGCAAGCACCAGCTCCGCTGTCGCCAACATCCCGGTCTTCACGGCAGCCGGCCGGAGGTCGGAGACCACGGAGTCGATTTGGGCCTGAACGACCTCCAGTGGGACCGGGTGCACGGCGCTCACGCCCAGCGTGTTCTGGGCGGTGACGGCGGTGACGACGCTCGTGCCGTAGACGCCGAAGGCGTGGAAGGTCTTGAGGTCCGCCTGGATGCCCGCACCTCCGCCGCTGTCGCTCCCGGCTATGGTCAGCGCGATGGCGCGGGGCTCGGTCATGAGGCCTCGGAGATTGAAGGACGTGCGGTGCCCCCGAAAGTCCAAAGGTGGAGCATCCCATGCCGTTGAGCCAGCGCCGCTCCCAGCTCATCGGGCGCCTCCGACAACGCAAGACGCGCATGCGGGAGGGGCTGGTGTTGGTTGAGGGTGTCCGGGCCGTGGGGGAGGCCATTGCGGCGGGATCGGAGGTCAGCTTCGCGTGCGTCTCGCCACGACTCGAGCAGACCGTCGAAGGGATGGCGTTGAAGGAGCGACTCCTGGGGGGTGCGTGCGATGTGACGTTGCTCGAGGACGACGAGCTGTCGGCGCTTGCCGACACGGAGCATCCCCAGGGCGTCCTGCTGGTCTGCCCCGAGCCGCACCGCGATCGGGAGACCGTCGGAGGACGCGTCCTCGTGCTGGACGCCATCCAGGATCCGGGGAACGTAGGCACGCTCATCCGCGCCGCGGTGGCGTTCCAGCTGAACGCGGTCATCGTGCTGGACGGTACGGCCGACCCGTGGAGCCCGAAGGCGGTGCGGGCGTCGGCCGGCATGGCCTTCCGCCTACCCGTCCACTCCCTCTCCTCCGGCGACCTGCTGCAGCTCCTGGAGGCAACCGGCACGGAGCTGTTGACCGCGACTTCGAGCGGGATCGACGTGCGCCGCGTCGCTGTCGGCGAGCGATGGGCGCTTGCGGTGGGGAACGAAGGAGCCGGCGTGAGAAGCGAGCTTCGGGCCGCGGGTGGACGGGAGGTCGCCGTCCGGATGCCGGGCCCGGCGGAGTCGTTGAACGCCGGCGTCGCCGGCGCGATTCTCCTCCACGTGCTCACCGGTCCCAGTGGTGCGCCCACAAGGGAGGAAGAGAGTGCTTGACCAGGGGGTCATACCTGTCGTCGCCGGGCTATTCGGCCTGGCCATCGGATCGTTTCTCAACGTGTGCTCACTGCGGTGGCCGCAGGACGAGTCGGTGGTCTCGCCACCCTCACGTTGTCCGAGCTGTGGGGAACCGGTCCGGTGGCATGACAACATCCCCGTGTTGAGTTGGCTTCTGCTTCGGGGCCGGTGTCGCTCCTGCAAGGAGCGAATCTCCGTCCAGTACCCGCTGGTGGAGCTGACGACCGGGCTGGTATGGGCCGGGGTGTTCGTCGCGCACGGCCCGACTCTGGAGTCGTTGCGTGGAAGCGTCTTCCTGACGGTTCTCCTGGGCGTCTCTCTGAGCGACGCCCGCTTCTACATCATTCCGGACCAGTTCTCCATCGGCGGAGCCATCCTGGGCTTCTTGATGGCTTTCTTTCCCGGCGGGATCGGATGGCGGAGCTCCCTGATCGGAGCGGTGGTGGGCTACGGAGCCCTATGGTTGGTCGCGGTGGGCGGTACGTGGATCATCCGACGCCTCTTTCCGGGCCGCCTCGAGGAGGCCGGGGTGGATCAGGCCATGGGGGGTGGAGACATCAAGATGATGGCCATGGTCGGCGCCTTCGTGGGTGTGTGGGGCGTCGCGGAGACCGTCTTCATCGGGTCGGTCCTCGCGCTCCTGGTCTTCGGTCCCGTGTCGTTCATCTCCAAGAGGCTCATCCCCCTCGGTGTGTTCCTGGCTGTCGCCGGAGCGGTGACCTACGTGTGGGGCCAGCCGCTCGCGACCTGGTATCTGACCACGGTGGGGATCAGGCCCTAGAGCCCGACAGGCTCACGCGGGGGATCCGTGCCTCAGGGCCTTCGGTGGCCGTCCACCGTCACGGGTCCGAGCAGTCGCGCTGGTAGCCGCATCGGGTGCACACCAGCTTGCAGTGGCGCTCCACCATGGGGGCCCCGCAAAGGTCGCAACGGTGCTGGGAACGGGGCTCCGGGGGCTCGACCGGCGGGGTCCGGTCAGCCATCCCCTGACTCATCCAGCTTTCCGAAGCCTTGCTCCAGATAGCTACGGGACAGCTCCACGTAGTGGCGTCCGCCACGACCGATCCATTCGGCCGCCGACCCGTCCAGGGACTTCTTGACCGTTCCGGGAAGGCCGGCCACCACCGACCTGGGGGGGATCCGGGCGCCCTCGAGGACGACGGTGTTGGCCGCCAGCACGCACTCCTCACCGATGACGGCACCCTGCAGAACAACCGCGTTCATGCCCACCACCGTCCGGTTGCCGATGATACAGCTCTCGAATTTCGCGCCGTGACCCACGGTGACGTTCTCTCCGATGACCGTCGGGCCCCACACCCCGACGTGAACCACACAGTTGTCCTGCACACTGCTTCCGGCACCGATGACGATACCGTTCTGGGGGTCGTCACCGCGGACGACGGCGCCGAACCAGATGCTCGCTTCGGGCCCGACGGTGACATCGCCGATGACGACGGCGGTGGGCGCGATGAAGGCGGTCGGATGGATCTTCGGGGTCCTTCCTCCGAAGGAGAGGATGTGAGCCATGTCAGTCCGTCGGTTCAGCGGGCAGGGGTGTCGGCAAGCGGGTGATGCGGGCGCGCAGGACCTGGGTCTCGGTAGCCTCGACCACCTCGATACGCACGCCGGCGCGCTCCAGTGACTCTCCGACGCCCGGGACGTATCCCAGCTCTTCGAGAATGAACCCGTTCAGGGAACGGTGCTCCAGGTAGGGAAGGGACACATTGAGCGCCTGATTCACGTCCCGGATGTCGACACCGGCGTCCGCGAGCGCCTGGTTCTCCGATTCCTGGATCAGCTCCTCTTCGTCCACATCCGTCTCG
Source organism: Gemmatimonadota bacterium (assembly GCA_022340755.1). Classification (GTDB taxonomy): domain Bacteria; phylum Gemmatimonadota; class Gemmatimonadetes; order Longimicrobiales; family Gaopeijiaceae; genus SZUA-318. Next base: position 11,920 of record JAJDNI010000149.1, on the reverse strand, counting down.
TCCACGATGTCACCGACCAGCTCTTCGAGGACATCCTCGAGGGTGACGAGCCCGTCGATGCCCCCGAACTCGTCGGCAACGATTCCCATGTGGATTCGCTTGGTCTGGAACGCCTGTAGAAGGCCGGACAGGGGCAGGGAGCCCGGCACGAAAAAGGGCTCCCGCGCAAGGTGTTTCAGGGTGAGATCAGGGTTACCGTCGACGTAGGCCTCATACGCCTCCCGGACGTACAGGATGCCCGTGACGTCGTCAACGGACTCACCGAAGACCGGAACCCGACTGTAGGGAACCTCCGAGAGCTGACCGACGATCTCCTGCAGGGTGAGAGCGTCACGCCAGGCGAAGATGTCCACCCGGGGCGTCATGACGTCCCAGGCCGTGAGGTCGTCGAGACGGAAGGCCCGCTCGACCAGTAGGCTCTCGTGGTCCTCGATCATCCCCTCCTTCTCGCCCAGCTCCTGGAGATCCCGCAGCTCCCGCTCGTCGGGGCTGACCTCCCCGTCTGCGGCGCGCAATAGCGCTTCCTCGAGGCGCGCGAACGGAGCGCCCAGCGCGTTGACCCACCGGGAAACGCTCAGGAGCGGAGGGGCCGAGAGCAGGGCCAGGCGCACCGGCCGCCTCGCCACCAAGGCCCTGGGAAGGACATCCCCGACGAAGAGCACGATGGGCACCCCCAGAAGCAGGGCCGAGACGACGCCCCCGTCTCCCCAGGAGCGCTGTGCGTAGGCCACGGCCAGTCCCACCGCCAGGATGTCCAGCGTGCGGCTCAGGATGCGGAGTCCCGTTCGCGTGGGTCGGGGTTTCTCTCTCAACCGCGCCAGGGAACCGGCTCCCTGGAAGCCCTCGTCCTGGAGGGTGCGCACCCGTGAGCCATTGAGCTGGAACACGGCGGTCGCGGCCGTGGTGAGCACGGCGGACATCACGAGGAGGACGATGGCCACTCCCAGGACGATGCCGGTCATGGACGGCTACCTGGAGGATCTTCGTCCGGTCTGGTACTTCGGTCTACGTCCAAGCTTGGGACTCCTGGAGGAGTTCTCCGATGACGTCTCTCGTTCCCCGACCGTCGGCCTCGGCCTCGAAGTTGAGGACCAGGCGGTGGGCCAGAACCGCCGGAGCCACCGCGCGCACATCCTCGAACGACGGCATCGCCGAACCGCGCGCAGCCGCTCGAGCCTTGGCGCCGAGCACGAGGAATTGAGACGCGCGAGGGCCTGCTCCCCACGAGACGTACCGACGGGTCACCGCGGCACACTCGTCGCCGACGGGCCGGGTAGCCCGCGCCAACCGCACGGCAAACGACACGAGCGAGGGGGGGGCAGGGATGCGCCTGACCAGTTGCTGCAGCTCGATCAACTCGGAGGCGCTCACGACGCTTCGGATGTCGGTTTCGGCGTTTCCCGTGGTACGCATCGCCACCTCCTCCTCTTCGCTGCGTGAGGGGTACGTGATGGGCAGCTCCAGCATGAAGCGGTCCAGCTGCGCCTCCGGGAGAGGGTAGGTTCCCTCCTGCTCGATGGGATTCTGCGTCGCCAGCACGAAGAACGGGGGCGCCAAGGGGTAGGTCTCTCCCGCCGCCGTCACGGCCCGCTCCTGCATGGCCTGGAGCAAGGCCGCCTGCGTCTTGGGCGGGGTGCGGTTGATCTCGTCCGCCAGCACGATGTTGGCGAACACCGGACCCTTGATGAACCGGAAGACCCGGCGCCCGGTGGTTCGATCTTCTTCGATGACCTCGGTTCCCGTGATGTCGGTAGGCATCAGGTCCGGTGTGAACTGGATGCGGCTGAAGTCGAGGTCGAGCGCCTCGGCCACCGTCTGGACGAGAAGAGTCTTCGCCAGGCCGGGCACGCCCACCAGGAACGCGTGACCGTTGGCGAGGAGGGCAGTGAGAAGCCCTTCCACGACGTCACGCTGCCCGATGATGCGCTTCTCCACCTCGGACCTGAGGGCCGCCGAGACCTCCGCGACACGGTCCAGAAGCTCGATGTCGCGGTTCACCGCGGTCTCAGTGCTGGACATCCGTTGTGTCGTCTCCCGCCGCCCCGCCGCCGGGGTCCGGATCTCGGTACAAGTGTCCGCAATGGGCTCCAACCGGGCCCTCCGTATGCCGCAGGACCCGATACCCGTGGCAGCTTCTCCGGATCCCGGAGGAGCCCGCCGAACGCCCCCCAGGCGCCGGGCCCCGAAACGGCGCGAAGATAGACGGCGCCTTTTCCGTCCGTCAAGCGATTGGAGGGCCCGAAAATCCCTCCGGGACGAGCTTGCGTTATTTTTCACAAGCGGTAGCTTTTCGCGGCTACAGAGCCGATCGGAGCCGGCAGTGGCACAAGATCCCAAGGGGTCGGATCCACAAGAGATCATCAGGGCGTCGGGCCAGTACATGGGCTACGGCCTCGCCTGGGCTCTCTCCGTTCTGCTCTTCCTGGCCGTGGGTGCGTGGCTCGACGGGAAGTTGGGCACGTCGCCGATTCTCATGGTGCTGGGCGCCCTCGTCGGAGCGGGCGCGGGATTCTACAGCCTGTACTATCACGCCATCATCGAACCCCGTAACCGGGAAGACGACCAGGAGTGAAGGCCTCTCTCAGGTACGCGGTCACAGGTTCTGTAGCGCTGGGCGCGATCATCCTGGCCCTGTGGGCCTTCCTCGATCCGGCAGGAAGGCGGGGCATTCTGCTCGCCGCCGCCATCGCCCTGCCGGTCCAGGTGGCTGCCTTTGCGGTGCTCGTCCTGTGCCGGACCCGGTACCGCCGGTTCTTGGCGGTCTGGGCCGGGGGGACGCTGGTACGGATGGCCATCGTGATCGCGGTGGCCGTCCTGTTGGTGCGGTCCCACGTGGTCGGTGCAGTTGCGACGCTTCTCGCGCTCGCGGGGTTCTTCTTCCTACTCCTTCTGCTCGAGCCGCTCTACCTCAGGCTCGAGCCTGCTGAGACCGTCGAGGCTCGATGACACTGTTAGGAGCTCTTCGCGCGATCCAGGAAGCAGGGTCGGGGGCCACGCATTCCGGGGACGCCTCCGCCGGGCTGCAGGAGATGCTGACCCACCACCTCTCCGACGGAAAGGACCTGGAGTTCAAGATCCTGGGTCACGGGGTGGATGTCGATCTCTCCCGCTTCCACATCCCGCCGGTACACCTGGCAGGGGTGAGCATCGACCTCTCGCCGACGAAGTTCATCGTCTTCATGGTGCTGGCCGCGCTCCTGGTGGCGGCGGTCTTCATCCCCATCGGCCGGGCGATGCGGAACAAGTACACGGACCGGGCCCCACAGGGCTTCGCCAACGCCATGGAGGCCCTGGTCGTCTTCTTCCGCGACGAGGTGGTGCGGCGGAGCATCGGCAAGGGTGCGGACGCATACACGCCCTACATCCTCAGCCTGTTCTTCTTCATCCTCACGATGAACCTGTTCGGCGTGATCCCCTTCGCGTCCCGCCCCACCGGCAACCTGTCGGTCACCGGGGGGCTCGCCGCGCTCTCCTTCGTGATGATCGAGGTCTCCGGCATGGTGAAGCTCGGCTTCAAGGGCTACATGAAGACGATCTTCTACGTCCCGCCGGGACTGCACCCGGTGATGGCGGGAGTCATGCTGCTGATCCTCTCCCCCGTCGAGTTCCTCAGCAAGCTGACGAAGCCCTTCGCGCTGATGATCCGGCTCTTCGCGAACATGCTGGCCGGAGAGACACTGGTACTCTCGCTGCTCGGCGTGATCTTCCTGTTTGCGAATCTCGCCCTGGGGAAGTGGGCGATCGCCGGAGGGTCGCTCCTGATGGTCACGGCCATCATGTGCCTGGAGCTCTTCGTCGCATTCATCCAGGCCTACATCTTTGCCATGCTCACGGCGGTCTTCATCGGGTTGATCCGCCACGCCCACTGACGTTCACGGATTTGTAGTCCACATCATACCAAGGACGGACGTACCGACCATGCTCCACGCAATGCTTGTCGCGCTCCAGCAGACTCCAGTCACGGACCCTTTGGTTGCCAAGAACTCTCTGAGCCTGCTGGGGGCCGGCATCGGCCTCGGCCTCGCCGTAGTCGGCGCAGGCATCGGCATCGGACAGATCGGCGCCGGCGCGACCCAGGCGATCGCGAGACAGCCGGACGCCGCGGGAACGATCGCGAGCAACGCCATCATTCTCGCAGCGCTCATCGAGGGCGTCGCACTCTTCGCCCTCGTGATCGCGATCCTCTACAAGTTCCTCTGATTCGCACCGGAACCGGGGACGTCCCGGGGGGATGGGGGCTCTGCACGCCCATGTCCTCCGGGGGCGAGACCCCTCGTCTGAAGGCGAGACACGGACGGAGAGCCACATGAGAGCGAGTCGCATCGTCGCGGGCACGCTTGTCGTTCTGGCGTCGTCCCCTGCGGTCCTCTGGGCTCAGGGTGGTGAGGCCGAGAGCGGCGGCGCCGCCATGTTCAACATCAATTACGGCCTCAGCGCCTGGACCATCCTTGTGTTCCTGGCGCTGGTGCTCGTTCTGACGAGATACGCCTGGAAGCCCATTCTGAGCGCCCTGGAGGCCAGGGAGCAGGGGATCCAGGGCGCCCTGGACGAGGCGGCGCGGAGGAACGCCGAGGCCGCGGGCCTGCTCGAGGAGCACAAGCAGCAGCTGGCGGACGCCCGTCGCCAGGCCAACGAGATCCTCGCGGAAGGGAAGGCCGCCGGAGAGCGGGTGCGCAAGGAGATCGAGGAGAAGGCCCGGGTGGAGGGACAGGCAATCGTCGAGCGCGCACGTCAGGAGATCGAGCGCGAACGGGACGCTGCCGTGGCTCAACTACGCAGGGAAGCGGTGGATCTTGCCCTGGCTGCCGCGTCGAAGCTGCTCAGCGAGAACCTCACCCAGGCCAAGGACCGTCGGCTCGTGGAGCAGTTTCTCGACGAGATGGATGACGGTCGGGGGGCCCGGGCGTGAGAGACGAGACCGTTGCCCGGAGCTATGCCGCAACGCTCTTCGAGCTCGCGCAGCGGCACGAAGGGTTGGAGGAGTACGGCTTCGGCATCGAGACGGTGGCGCGCCTCATCGACGAGGACCCGAAGTTCCGCCGCTTCCTGGACACGCCGCGTATCGCCGACGGCGACAAGAAGGCCGTGGTACGCAAGGCGTTCACCGGGCAGTTGCCCGGGGAGCTGGTCAGCTTTCTGCTCATCACCATAGACAAGCGCAGGCAGCGCCTGCTTCGGGACATCGCCCGGGAGTTCCACGCGATGGTGGACGAGCACGAGGGCAGGGCGCGCGTGGAGGTGACGGTGGCGCGCGACATGGACGAGGCGACGTCCGGGATGCTCACGGCCCGGCTGTCGAAGCTCCTCGCCAAGACGGCCATCACGCACGTCCGTGTGAAGCCGGAGATCGTGGGTGGGGTGATCGTCCGTGCGGGCGACACGATCTACGATGGTTCGATACGCCGGCGGCTGGACGGTATGCGCCGCCAGATGATGAAGGCACCGCTCTAGTCTGCGGACGAGAGCGAGTAGGGGATACGAACTCTGGACCCGACGAGAGACTAGAGAAACGATGGCCAACGAGTCGCAGCTTCGCGCCAGCGAGATCAAGGGAGTCCTGCTCTCCGAGATCGAGCGCTATGAGGAGGATCTGCACGCCGAGGAGATCGGCGAGGTCCTCGAGGTCAAGGACGGGATCGCCCGCATCTACGGGCTGACCAAGGCCATGGCCTCGGAGATGCTGGAGATCACCTCCTCCGAGACCGGTGAGACGGTCACCGCCCTCGCTCTCAACCTCGAAGAGGACAACATCGGGGCGGTGATCCTCGGCGACTGGACCCATCTGCACGAAGGGGAACCCGTACGCCGGACCGGCAAGGTGCTGGAGGTTCCCGTCGGCGCCGGATACCTGGGGCGCGTCGTAGATCCCCTCGGCGACCCCCTCGACGGCAGGGGGCCCATCGACGGCATCGAGGGAAGTCGCCAGATCGACATCGTGGCGCCGGGCATCGTGCACCGGCAGCCGGTGAAGGAGCCCCTGCAGACGGGCATCAAGGCCATTGACTCGATGATCCCCATCGGGCGTGGGCAGCGGGAGCTCATCATCGGTGACCGCGGCACCGGCAAGACCGCCATCGCGGTGGACACGATCATCAACCAGAAGAACACCGACGTCATCTGCATCTACTGCGCCATCGGTCAGCGCGCCGGTAAGGTGCGGAGCGTCGTGGAGCTGCTGCAGGAGCAGGGCGCCCTCGACTATACGATCATCGTGGCGGCCAACGCCTCCGACCCGGCCCCCATGCAGTACATCGCTCCGTACGCCGCCTGCGCCATGGCCGAGCACTTCATGTGGCAGGGCAAGCACACCCTGGTGATCTACGACGACCTCTCCAAGCAGGCCCAGGCGTACCGCCAGCTCTCGCTGGTGCTGCGCCGGCCACCGGGCCGCGAGGCGTATCCGGGTGACGTGTTCTACCTGCACTCCCGGCTTCTGGAGCGGGCGGCGAAGCTGTCCGAGGAGCACGGTGGGGGCTCCCTGACGGCGCTCCCCATCATCGAGACCCAGGCCGGTGACGTGTCGGCGTACATTCCCACGAACGTCATCTCCATCACCGACGGTCAGATCTTCCTCGAGCCCGACCTGTTCTTCTCCGGCGTGCGCCCGGCGGTGAACGTGGGTATCTCCGTGTCCCGGGTGGGCGGTAACGCACAGGTCAAGGCCATGAGGAAGGTCGCCGGGCGCCTGCGCCTCGACCTGGCGCAGTACCGGGAGATGGAGGCCTTCGCGCAGTTCGGCTCGGACCTGGACGCGGCGACCCAGCGGCAGCTGGCCCGGGGCTCGCGTACGGTGGAGATCCTGAAGCAGCCCCAGTACCAGCCCATGCGGGTGGAGAATCAGGTTGCGGTCATCTACGCGGTGACCAACGGCTACCTGGACCAGCATCCCATCGGCCGGATGCGCGCCTGGGAGCGAGGCTTCCACGAGCACCTGGCCTCCCGGCATCAGGACATCCTGGACGGCATCCGTGAGACCAAGCAGCTCACGCAGGAGATCGAGGAGAAGCTGGTGGCCGCCATCAAGGAGTACAACGAGGTGTTCGCCGCCAACGAGGAAACCGCCGTCGGAGCGACGGCGTGAGGCCACGGTCACCCAGAGCGTAGCGAGGAACACAGGACGTGGCTGGTGCCAGGGAAGTAAGAAAGCGGATCAAGTCCGTCGAGAACACCAAGCAGCTCACGCGCACGATGGAGCTGGTGGCGACGTCCAAGCTCAAGCGAGCGACGGATCGCGTGTATGCCGCACGTCCGTACGCGGGAGCTCTGGACGAGATCGTCCGGAGCCTCTACTCGGCGGAGCTCGCCGAACGCTTTCCCGTGCTGCGCCGGCCCACGGAAATGAAGCGGGCCGCGGTGCTGCTGCTCACGGCCAACCGGGGGCAGGCGGGGGCGTTCAACGCGAACCTCATCCGCGAAGCCAGGCACCGACTGGAGGAGCTACGGGCTGCCGGCGCCGAGACCGAGCTGCATGTCGCGGGTCGCAAGGGCATCCAGTTCTTCCGATTCCGCGGTGAGCCCATGGAGACCATGAGGACGGACATCGGCGACGCCCCCACCAGTGAGGACGCCGAATCGCTCATTGGTCCGCTGCGGGACAAGTTCGAGTCCGGGGCGCTGGATGCGGTGTACCTGGTGAGCTCCGAGTTCCGGTCTGCCATGTCCACACCACCTCGGGTCCGGGAGCTTCTGCCCATCCAGCCCGGAGAGACTGCCGCGTCGGTGGACGTCTTCATCATGTCCCCCCCGGGGGACCACATCCTGGGACGGCTGCTACCGCTGTACCTGCGTAACGCCGTCTACACATCGTTGGTGGAGAACGCCGCAGCGGAGCAGGGCTCGCGCCGCACGGCAATGAAGAACGCGACGGACAACGCGAGCGAGATGCTCGAGTACCTGACCCGCTCGTACAACCGGGCGCGCCAGGCCCAGATCACTCAGGAGATCGCCGAGATCGTCGGAGGCGCCGCCGGCCTCGAATAGGGTCGGACTGCCGGGGCGTTCGGGGACATGCAAACGCGGGAAACCCAGGGAAACACGGGATACCATGGCTGAGCAGAACATCGCCAAACAGAACATCGGAAAGGTCGTCCAGGTTATCGGCCCCGTCTTGGACGTGGAGTTCGACCCGGAGAGCCTACCGGAGATCTACAACGCGCTCCGCTTGCAGGCGACGACGGAGTCGGGACAGGAGATCAACCTCGTCGCCGAGGTGCAGCAGCACATCGGTCGAGGCCAGGTCCGCGCCGTGTCCATGTCCTCCTCGGACGGCGTCACCCGGGGCATGCAGGTAGTCGACACCGGTCAAGCCATCACGGTGCCCGTGGGGGAAGTCGCCCTGGGCCGCATCCTGAACGTTCTGGGTCAGCCCGTGGACGAGTTGGGCCCCGTGGGCGGCGAGGGCGCCACGGTGGAGCGGTGGCCCATCCACCGCGAGGCCCCGAAGTTCGATCAGCTCGAGCCCAAGACCGAGATCTTCGAGACGGGCATCAAGGTGGTGGATCTCCTGGCCCCGTACGTGAAGGGTGGAAAGACCGGCCTCTTCGGCGGCGCCGGTGTGGGCAAGACGGTCATCATCATGGAGCTCATCAACAACATCGCCCAGGAGCACGGCGGACGTTCCGTGTTCTCCGGAGTGGGTGAGCGTACCCGTGAGGGCAACGACCTCTGGCTCGAGATGAAGGAGTCCGGAGTGCTAGCCTCCACGGCCCTGGTGTACGGCCAGATGAACGAGCCGCCGGGAGCGCGTCTGCGGGTGGGTCTGTCCGGCCTCACGGTGGCGGAGTACTTCCGTGACGTCGAAGGCCAGGACGTGCTGCTCTTCATCGACAACATCTTCCGCTTCACCCAGGCGGGCTCCGAGGTGTCGGCCCTTCTCGGCCGCATGCCGTCGGCGGTGGGCTACCAGCCCACCCTCGGGACCGAGATGGGAGAGCTTCAGGAGCGCATCACCTCGACCCGCGCCGGCTCCATCACTTCGGTGCAGGCCATCTACGTGCCCGCCGACGACCTCACCGACCCGGCGCCGGCCGCGGCCTTCACCCACCTGGACGCCACGACCGTGCTCTCCCGGGCCATCTCCGAGTTGGGCATCTACCCGGCGGTGGACCCCCTGGACTCCACATCGCGCATCATGGATCCCCAGTTCCTGGGCGAGCGCCACTACCGCGTCGCCACCCGGGTGCAGGAGATCCTCCAGCGCTACAAGGACCTCCAGGACATCATCGCCATCCTGGGGATGGACGAGCTCTCCGAGGAGGACAAGATCATCGTGGGTCGGGCGCGCCGCATCCAGCGCTTCCTGTCCCAGCCCTTCCACGTGGCGGAGACCTTCACCGGCATCTCCGGCAAGTACGTCAAGCTGGAAGCCACCATCGAGGCCTTCGAGCGCGTGGCCAACGGCGAGTTCGACCACCTGCCCGAGCAGGCTTTCTACATGAAGGGTGGGATCGAAGACGTCATCGCGGCGGGCGAGCAACTCGCCAAGGAGGCGTAGGGTGGCTGAGGGCACGCTTCGGGTCCACGTGGTTTCGCCCGAGAAGACCGTCTTCGAGGGGGAGGCTTCGGCGCTGGTGGCACCGGCGTGGGACGGCATGGTGGGCATCCTCCCGGGACACGCACCGTTCCTCGCCCTCGTCGGGGTGGGCGCCCTCACCGTCGACCTTCCTGGTGGCGGGAGCGAAACCTTCCAGGTGGCCGGGGGTGCCCTGAAGGTGCTGGCCAACAAGGTGACGGTGCTCACGGAGTATGCCGGGAGCGAGCCTCCGGAGGTGATTCCTGTGGAGGCCATCCTGCATCCGGAGGACGTTTCCGTCAGCGCGGGGAACCCGTAGGCTCGAGGGGAGCGGCGCTCCCTTCGTTGGCAGATGAGGCGGGGGGCTCCGCAGGGTGCCCTCCGCCTCGTCGCTCTTGAGGGGCAGGGCCGAACGAGGTTGGAGTACACGGATGCGACTGGACCTGCACATACACACCACCGCGTCGGACGGGGCCTGGCCTCCGGCCAAGGTCGTGGCCGGCGCCCACAGCGGCGGCCTCGACGTCATCGCCGTGGCGGACCACGACACCGTAGCGGCCGTGGAGGCGGCGCAGGCGGCGGGGGCGCAACTGGACGTGCAGGTGATTCCGGCCCTGGAGGCCAGCTCCACCTACGAGAATCGGGAGATCCATATCCTCGGCTACTTCGTGGATCTCCGCTCAGTGGCACTGGTCCGGCAGACCCGGCGCGCGTCGGAGCGCAGGGAAGTCCGTATGCGCGAGATGCTCGTGCGCCTCCAGAGCCAAGGCATCCAAGTGCCCTTCGCGGAGATTGAGCGCGCCGCCGGCGAGGATCGGGTCAACCTCGCCCGGCCGCACCTGGCCCGGGCGCTGGTGGCTTTGGGCCATGCAACCTCGGTGACAGACGCGTTCCTGAATCTCATCGGGGATAACCGGCCGGCCTTCGTGCCCACGGCTCTGGGAGAGCCCCAGGAGGCCATCGCCCTGATCCTGGAGGCCGGGGGGATCCCGGTCTGGGCCCATCCGCCGGGTGACCTGATGGACGCTCTCCTCCCCAAGCTCATCCGTGCGGGGCTCCGGGGCGTGGAGGTATACCGCCCCACGCACGACCACAACGACGTCCTCCGACTGGAGGGGGTCTGTCGCACCACGGGGCTTCTGGCCAGCGGCGGGTCGGACTGGCACACCCCCGAAAACGGCAGTGCTCTCGGGGATTTCCATGTCACGGCGGACGAAGTGGAACGGCTGCTGGTGGCCGGGGGGATGTAGGGCCTCCGATCGTCCCGGAGAAGGTGCCGCCAGCCCTGGAAGAAACGCGTTGACCCCCCCTGATCGTTTCTCTATCTTTATCTGCTCCGCCATACCCGTGGGTGGCTACGTGCCCCGGTTCGCCGGGACCCCGCCGGAAGTCATGGGTGTGCGCGGTCGCAGAACCAGCTGATTGAAAACAGAGGTCGAGAGAGAAGAAGAGAGCCTTAGGTGAGGCTCTTGGTGCCTAAGCGTGAGGTCACGCGGTCCGGGTGCTGGGAGCCGAAGCCAGTGGGAAGCTGCAAGGAAGTGACGGCTTTCTGGTGAGAAGGAAGGGAAGGACGACGGATGCTGGTGGGAGATTGCCGCGCGAGGCGTGGCAAGGAGCATCGGTCAAGCGGGAAAGTGCACAGGGTGGATGCCTAGGCACGAGCCGGCGAAGAAGGACGTGGCAAGCTGCGAAAAGCCTCGGGGAGCTGCAAGCGAGCGTCGATCCGGGGGTATCCGAATGGGGCAACCCGGCGGAGGTCATACTCCGTCACCCGAGAGGGAGCCAACCCAGGGAACTGAAACATCTAAGTACCTGGAGGAAGAGAAATCAACCGAGATTCCCGAAGTAGCGGCGAGCGAACCGGGAAGAGCCTAAACCGGCGGGGGTTAAACCTTGCCGGGGTTGTGGGGCTTCAGGGAAACCGACCGAAAGCGTAGCGGAACGCGCCTGGAACGGCGGGCCGGAGAGGGTGAGAGCCCCGTATGCGAAACGCGAGTAGGGAGGCGCTGGAGTACCCGAGTAGGCCGGGGCACGAGGAATCCTGGTCGAATCAGGGGGGACCATCCTCCAAGGCTAAATACGAGCTCGTGACCGATAGTGGAGAGTACCGTGAGGGAAAGGTGAAAAGAACGCCTGACGGCGAGTGAAAGAGAACCTGAAACCTTGTGCATACAAGCGGTCGGAGCCCGGGACCAGCTACGGCTGGTCCGAGGGTGACGGCGTGCCTTTTGCATTATGATCCGGCGAGTTGCTCCTCACGTGCGAGGTTAAGGCCTTCAGGGCCGGAGCCGAAGCGAAAGCGAGTCTGAAGAGGGCGCATGAAGTACGTGGGGGCAGACCCGAAACTGAAGCGATCTATCCATGGCCAGGGTGAAGCCGGGGTAACACCTGGTGGAGGCCCGAACCGGT
>JAJDNI010000147.1 GCA_022340755.1 Gemmatimonadota bacterium | reverse complement strand
CCGCGAAGGCCGCACGCAGGTACCCGGCGATATGGGGCGTCGTCCCCAGGCGGCGCCCGAGCGTTCCGGCGCTTCCGGGGATCTCGGAGCCGAGTCCGGCCATGAGCCCGACGTGGCCTTGGAGGGACCGGGCGGTGATGGCGAGCTCCGTGCACTGGGCCGCAGTGCCCCCGGAGGCGGTGCACTGGGTTACGAGGGATTCCACGTTCTGCGCCCGCGCCCCCGAGGCCGTCAGGGCCACGAGGACCCCGACCAGGGAAGCGCCGACCTTCACGCGCCGCGACCTCATCCCGTGTACCGCACGCCGGCACCGGCCTCGGTTGTGCCGATCGGATAGACGTCCACGCCACCCTCCTGGATCCGATCGGCGGCCCGGTCGACGTCCTCCGGCCGAACCACGGCGATCATGCCGACGCCCATATTGAAGACCCGGTCCATCTCACCTCGCTCCACCCGGCCTCCCTCCTGAAGCGTGCGAAACACCGCCGGTACCTTCCACGCGCCCCGATCTACGACGGCGCCAACTCCGTTCGGCAGCACCCGCGGGAGATTCCCCGGGATCCCCCCTCCCGTGATATGCGCCAGGCCCCGCAAAGTGCCGGATTCCAGCAGCGGCGCGAGGGGCCTCAGGTAGCTCCGATGTACCGAGAGGAGCTCGTCGGCTACGGTTCGTCCGGTCCCGGGAAGGTCATCTTCCACGCGCAGCCCCATGACGTCGAAGACGATGCGGCGAGCCAGGGTGTACCCGTTGGTGTGGAGCCCCGTGGACGCCAGGCCGAGGAGAACGTCGCCGGGGCGGATGCCCCGCCCGTCCAGCACCCGGTCGCGCTCCACCACGCCCACGATGAAGCCCGCCAGGTCGTACTCTTCCTGGGCGTAGAAGTCCGGCATCTGGGCGGTCTCGCCCCCGAGGAGCGCGCACCCGTTCTCCGCGCACGCCACGGCGACCCCGCCCACCACCTCCGCCACTACCTCTTCGTCCATCTGGCCGGTGGCCAGGTAGTCCAGGAAGAAGAGGGGGCGAGCGCCCTGGACGAGGATGTCGTTCACGCAGTGGTTCACGAGGCACTGCCCTACCGTGCCGTGGCGGGCGGCCTCGAAGGCGATCTTCAGCTTCGTGCCTACGCCGTCGGCGGATGCCACCAGGACCGGTTGGGAGAGCCCGTCGGGCACCTGGTACAGGCCACCGAAGAGCCCCAGCTCCGAGAGCGTGTAACGGTCTCGCGTGGCCTCCACGAGCGTCTTCAGACGCCGCTTGGCGCGATCCGCGGCGTCCAGATCGACTCCGGCGTCGCGATAGCTCAGGCCCGGGTCACCCATGCGGAGCCCCATCCACCCGGGTCTCGAAGGCGGTCATCTCCCGGAACTCGTCGACACGATCGGCCACGTCGGCGCCGTCCAGGCTGCGAAAGCGGTTGATGCTGAAGTCCTCCACGGCGTAGGATCCCATCACCGATCCATAGATCATGGCTCTGCGAAGGTCGTCGGGCGCAAGGGAGGCCCTGCGGGCGAGGTACCCCATGAACCCTCCCGCGAAGGCGTCGCCCGCCCCCGTGGGGTCGAACACCACCTCGAGGGGATACCCGGGAGCGAAGAAGACCCAGTTGTCGGCGAAGAGGATGGCACCGTGCTCCCCCTTCTTCACCACCACCATCTCCGGGCCGCGCTCGCGGATCCACCGTGACGCCTTGAGCAGGTTTGGCTCGTCCGCGAGCTGGCGCGCTTCGGCGTCGTTCACCAGAAGGACGTTCACGCGCTCCAACAGCGACACCAGCTCCTTCCGCTGTCCTTCGATCCAGTAGTTCATGGTGTCGCACGCCACCACCTCGGGGGCCTCGACCTGATCGAGGACCTGATGCTGCAGCGTGGGATCGATATTCCCCAGGAAGACGTAACGTGAGGAGCGGAAGGCCTCCGGGATCCTGGGCTCGAAGTCGGCGAACACGCCCAGGCGGGTTTCGAGGGTGTCGCGGCTGTTCAGGTCGTAGTGGTATCGCCCTGCCCAGAAGAAGCTCTCACCATCCCGCCGCTCGATCCCGGCCAGATCGGCGCCCCTCCCGGCGAGAAAGTCGAGGTCGGCGAACGGGTAGTCCTTCCCCACCACGCCGACGATGCGGACGGGAGAGAAGATCGTCGCGGCGGCGGAGAAGAACACCGCGGATCCTCCCAGCACGCGCTCGGCCTTGCCGAAGGGGGTCTCCACCGAGTCCAGGGCCACACTTCCCACACAGAGTATCGACATCGGGGGTCGGGACCTTTCCAGGTTCAGGCCGGCACCGCGGCCTCGGCGCGATCCATGCGCCGGGGGGCATCGATGCCGAGAAGGGTGAGCCCGTTGTGCAGCACGATCTGGACCGCTCGGGTGAGGACCAGCCTGGCGGCGCGTAGCGCGGGATCGTCTGCGAGCACGGTGAGCTCGGGGTTCCTGCTGGGGTTGCCGGCGTGGTACCAGGAGTTCGCGGCGCCCGCGGTCTGCTCGAGATAGTCGCAGACGACGTGCGGTGCGGCCTGGGAGGCGGCCCGCTCCACCGTTTCAGGAAACTCCCGAAGGCGCTTGATGAGCTCCCGCTCGAGATCGTGCACCAGGAGGGAGAGATCGGCGTGAGATCCCGCCACGGCCTCCTCGGGCTCCAGGCCCGCCTTGGCGAAGATCGAGCACATGCGCGCGTGCGCGTACTGGACCTTGTAGACCGGGTTCTTGTCCGACTGATCCAGAGCCATATCCAGATCGAACACGAGGTGGGCGTCCGGCTTCCGCATCAGCATGAAGTAGCGGGCCACGTCCACGCCCACTTCCTCGTACAGCTCGCGCAGGGTCGTGTAGGACCCGGCCCGCTTGGAGAACTTCACCTCCTTGCCGTCTCGCTCCACCCGGACCATCTGGTGCAGGACGTACTCGGGATAGCCTTCGGGAAGCCCGAGAGCGCGGAGCCCCGCGCGGACGCGGGAAACCGTGCCATGGTGGTCGGAGCCCTGGACGTTGATGACCCGATGGTAGCCGCGCTCCCACTTGCCGAGGTGGTACGCGACGTCCGGGAGGAAATAGGTCGGCGCTCCGTTGGAGCGGATCATGACCCGGTCCTTCTGATCGCCGAACTCCGTCGTGCGGAGCCACACGGCTCCGTCCCGCTCGTAGACGTAGCCCGCGTCGCGCAGCGCCTGTACCGTCGCGTCCACCCTCCCGTCGCGGTACAGCGACGACTCCAGGTAGTACTCGTCGAAATGGACGCGGAAGTCCGCCAGGTCACGGTCCTGCTCCTCGCGGATGAGCCTCACGGCGAAGGCTCGCATGGCGTCCAGGGCCTCGGCGGAGTCGTCGTCCGCCCAGCGGTCGCCGACCTCGTCGGCGAGGGCTTGGGCGATGTCCGCGACGTACGCCCCGTGGTACCCGTTCTCGGGGATCTCTCCCGGGCGACCGAAGTGCTGCCCGTACCGGGCCCGCACGCTCAGGGCCAGGTTGTCCATCTGGGTGCCACTGTCGTTGTAGTAGTACTCCCGGTGCACCCTCCACCCCGTCCAATCCAACAGCGACGCCACCGCGTCCCCGAGCGCCGCTTGGCGCCCGTGGCCGAGGTGCAGAGGCCCCGTGGGGTTGGCCGAGACGAATTCGACCATCACGGACTCGCCCTTGCCGCTCCCGCTCCGCCCATATGAGCCGTCGGCGTCGAGGATGTCGTCGAGCACCGAGGCCACCGCTCCGGAGGAGAGGCGGAAGTTGAGAAAGCCCGGCCCCGCCACCTCCACGGCGGAGACGCCTGCCGCCACGAGATCAAGCCGGGACACGATTTCCTCGGCGATCTGGCGCGGAGGACGGCCCAGCACCTTGGCTAGCGTCATGGCGACGTTGGTGGCCAGATCCCCGTGGCTGGGATCCCGAGGGCGCTCGAGGCCCACCGAGGGATCGGCGACGCCCATCTCCCTCAGAACCGTCACGAGGGCGGAGCGAATCTGTTCAAGAGCCATGGGTCCGAAGCGCTCCTAGCCTTCCGATGGCTTCGAGGTGCTCTTCGGACCTTCCTTGGGCTTGTTTCCCGAAGATCCCGCCGCCTTGGAGGCGTCCGCGGACCCGCCGCTCTTCTCGGCGGAGGACTTCTCCTTGTACTCCTTGCTGCGGTAGTCCGTGATGTAGAACCCCTCACCCTTGAAGAGGAAGCCGGCGCCGGCGGAGATCATGCGCTCCGCGGCCTCTCCGCATTCCGGACAGGCCGCCCCGGGCTCGTCCGAGATGCGCTGGAAAACCTCGAACTCGTGCCCGCGAGGGCAGCGGTACTCGTACGTGGGCATGAACGTCGAAACGGGTTGGACATGACTCGGCCCGGCGGGCCGCACAAGCCCAAAAAGTTAACGGACGCTGCAATCGTGGACTACCGGCCCCAGGCGCCGGGCTACGCCGCGTCGTACGTTCCCCACTCCGAGCGGAGCGCGTCGCTGATGTCCCCAAGCGTCGCGTTGGCCTTTACGGCTTCGATGATGGGGGGCATCAGATTTCCTTCACCGCGCGCGACCTCGCGCACGGCGGCCAGCGCCGCGTTCACGGACCCCACGTCCCGACGCCCCTTGAGCGCCGAGAGCTTCTCCCGCTGCTGACGTTCGAGGGCGGAGTAGTCCGGCTGGCCGATGCGCAGGGGTCCTTCGTCTTCGTCGTGGACGTTCACGCCCACGACGGGGCGATCGCCCGATTCGATCTCCCGCTGGAAGCGGTACGCTGCCCGATGGATCTCTTCCTGCATGTATTCCAGCGCACGGGAGGCGCCGCCCATCTCGGCGATGCGCTCCAGATAGTCGCGGGCGCGCTTCTCGATCTCGTCGGTAAGCGTCTCCACATACCATGACCCTCCAAGGGGGTCCACGGTTCGCGTCACCCCGGATTCCGAGGCGAGGATCTGCTGGGTACGGAGAGCCAGCTTGGCCGATTCCTCGCTGGGCAGGGCCAGGGCTTCGTCGTACCCGTTGGTGTGGAGCGACTGTGTCCCGCCCAGGGTCGCCGCGAGCGCCTGCACGGTCACCCGCACGACGTTGTTGAGCGGCTGCTGGGCCGTGAGCGTCGAGCCTCCGGTCTGGGTGTGGAATCGCAGCCGGCACGAGGTGTCCGACGCGCCGTAGCGCTCACGCATGAGGGCAGCCCAGAGGCGCCGCGCGGCGCGGAACTTCGCGACCTCTTCGAGGAGATCGTTGTGCGCCGCGAAGAAGAAGGAAAGGCGGGGGGCGAACACCTCCAGCTCGATGCCGCGGGCCATGGCCCGCTCTACGTACTCCAGGCCGTTGGCGAAGGTGAACGCGACCTCCTGGGGCGCTGTGGATCCGGCTTCCCGGATGTGGTAGCCCGAGATCGAAACCGGATTCCACCGTGGCACCTCTACGGCACAGAACGCGATGATGTCGGCGATGAGTCGGAGGCTGTGCTCCACCGGGTAGATGTAGGTCCCCCTGGCGACGTATTCCTTGAGCACGTCGTTCTGGACCGTGCCCGCGAGCTTGCTCCTGGGCACCCCTTGCTCGTCACCGAGAGCGATGTAGAGCGCCAGCAGGATGGCCGCCGTGGAGTTGATCGTCATGGACGTGGACACCTCGTCCAGGCGGATCCCCTGGAAGAGCGTGCGCATGTCGTCCAGCGAGTCGATGGCCACGCCGACCCGGCCCACCTCGCCGTCGGACATGGCGTGGTCGGAGTCGTAGCCCATTTGGGTGGGCAGGTCGAAGGCCACCGAAAGCCCGGTCTGTCCCCGGTCCAGGAGGTAGAGGAAGCGGGTGTTGGTCTCCTCGGCCGTGCCGAATCCGGCGTATTGCCGCATCGTCCAGACACGACCCCGGTACATGTCCGGGTGGATGCCCCGTGTGAATGGAAAGGCCCCGGGATCTCCCAGGCTGTCCGGGGGTGAGTCCCCCGGGGCGTCGGAGGGCGGGCCATACACGCGCCCCACGGGGATGCCGCTGTCCGTGACCACGCGTCGATCTTCGCTCATGTGTCCTTCTCCGGGTGGACGCCCTCACCGCCCTCGTCGTCGGGGGCGGCGAAGTCGACCAGGATCTGGTCCTTCTCGACGGCCTGGCCCGGCTCCACGTGCACCCGGGCGACGACGCCGGCCACCTCGGCCTTGAGCTCGTTCTCCATCTTCATCGCCTCCACGATGACCAGCCCCTGCCCCGCCTCCACGGCGTCTCCCTCGGCGACCTCCACCTTGACCACCAGCCCGGGCATGGGCGCGCGCACGGGATGGGGTCCCGCCGGCCCCGAGCCCGCTCCCGTCATCTCCCTGATGGCGTGAGCCCGCTCGTCCACAACCTCGACGGCAAGGCGCTGACCGCGGAGGTGGAGGTCCCACGTGTCGGAGCCGGACCGGGCAGCGACCAATCGGTACGAGGCCCCGTCCAGGACCAGGCTGTGCACATCGGTGCCGTTTACGTGGGCCAGCTGCGCCCTGACGGCGATGCCGTCCACGGTCGTGCCCTCGGGCCCGAGCTCCACCAGGTACGTCCGATCCCCCACGGCGACGTGGTAGCGCATCTCAGGCCGTCCCTTCGTGGGTTTGCAGGCTGAACAGCGCCACGGTTTCGACGTGTGCGGTCTGCGGGAAGAGATCGAACGAGCGGAGCGCCGTCAGGTTGTACTTCGGTGCCAGGCGCGCCGCATCTCGTGCCAGGGTCGCCGGATCACAGCTCACATACAGAAGATGCGGGGGCGGCTCGTCCAGCAGAATGCCCGGAACCTCCCCCGCCAGGCCCGTCCGCGGTGGATTCACGATGACCAGATCCGCGGGGAGGCACCCCCGGAGGCGGTCCTCGACCCGGTCCTCCGCCACGTCGAAGCCGTCGGGCCTGTCGTGGCGCGCGGCCGCGCAAGCCTCCGGGTCGACTTCGATGCCCACCACGCTCCACCCCCTTCGCGCCAGCTCGCGGCCATAGATCCCCACCCCGCTGTATGCGTCCACGGCGCGGGGCGGGCGCCGGAGGCTGGGTCCCGTGGGTGCAGCGAGCGACCCGTCGCCGATACCAGACGTGGATTGCCGATCTGCCATCGCGACGGTCCCGCCGGTCTCGGACTCGGCGAGGGCGAGCACGTGCGTCGCGAGCAAAGCCGCGCTTTCTCGGTTCACCTGCAGAAACGCCCGGCCACCCACCGGCACCCTCTCGCCCTCCCAGACCTCTTCCGTGGGCCCACCCGCCACGAGTCTGATCTCACCTTCCGCGGGCTGGTGCCACAGGGCGCGTCCCCCCGGCACGTCGGACAGCAGGTCTCCGGCGTCCCATCCGGCTCCACCCCCGCGCACGAGCAGCGCCACGCCGCCTTCCACGCTCCGGAGGGTCACCCGCAGCTGACGCGCCGGTGGGAGGCGGGCGGCACCTTGGCCCCACGACGCTCTCAGCCCGGACCACGCCCGCATGAGCCCCTCTTCCGGCAGCAGACACTCGTCCGTGATGTCCGTCAATCGGTCGGGGCGCCCCAGGGCGTGGAAGCCCGCCACCACACGACCGCCCCGCAGTCGCCGCACGGTCAGGGTGATCCGGTTGCGGTAGCGCCACGCCTTGGGCGAAGCCACGACCTCTGGTTCGGGGAGCCGCATACCGCCGATGCGTTGAAGCGCGTCCGTCACGAACCGGGATTTCCACGCGAGCTGCGCCGGGTAGTCCAGGTGCTGGAGCGTGCAGCCGCCGCACTCCTCGTAAAGCGGGCACGCAGCCGCGACGCGATCCGGCCCCGTCGCGTCCAGGCTCAGGAGCGTGGCCGTGGCCCATCTCGGACGGAGGCGGTCGATCCGCACCACCGCCTCCTCACCGGGAGCCGTACGGTGCACGAAGGCCACGCGGCCGTCGGGGAGGTCCACCACTCCCGCCCCGCTGGAAGCCATCCCGCGAACCGTGACCGGGACGCGGTCGCCCACGGCGAGAGCACTCGCCACCGTCACTCTCCGCTCCAGGGCCGGGCGGCCCGGCGCCATGCGGTAAGCCCCGTCGCGGGTGCGGCGTCCGTGGCGCCGATCCTGGGTGTCCTGTGACGCTGACGGTCTTCCTCCTCGAGGAGGGTCGCCGCCACCGCGGCGGCGGAAAGCACGTCTTCGTCGCGCCCGCCATCGAGGAGGTCCGGATGCTCTTCGACGTAGCGGATGCTCAGCGCCCCCGAGCGGAAGTCGGTCTCTTCCATGACGCGTCGATGGAACGGGGCACTGGTATCGACTCCACGCACCACCAGCTCCTCCAGAGCGCGCGCCATGCGGGCGATGGCCGCCTCCCGAGACGGAGCATGAACGATGAGCTTCGCCAGAAGGGGATCGTAGTGGAGAGAGACGTCGAAGCCCATCTGGATGCCGCCGTCCCACCGCACTCCCGGGCCTGAGGGAATCTGCAGGTGTGTCACGGTCCCCGTGGAGGGCATGAACCCCCGGTATGGGTCCTCGGAGGTGATTCGGCACTCGATGGCGTGCCCGCTCCAGCCCACGTCCTGCTGCTCGAAGTCCAGCGCGTCGCCCGAAGCCACCCGGAGCTGCCAAGCCACGAGGTCCACGCCTGTGACGAGCTCCGTCACCGGATGCTCCACCTGGATGCGGGTGTTCATCTCCAGGAAGAAGAAGTCGCCGTCCTGATAGAGAAACTCCACGGTGCCCGCACCCTGATAGCCCACGGCCCGCCCCGCGCGGGCCGCGGCCTGGCCCATGGCGGCGCGCAGCTTCGGTGTGAGCACGGGCGACGGACACTCCTCGACCAGCTTCTGATGCCGGCGCTGGATGGAGCATTCCCGCTCCCCGAGGTGGACCACGCTCCCCTGGAGATCGCCAAGGATCTGGATCTCCACGTGGCGGGGTCGATCGAGATACCTCTCGA
>JAJDNI010000014.1 GCA_022340755.1 Gemmatimonadota bacterium | reverse complement strand
GCGGCCCCTGCCGGGGGCCGCCCTCGTCATTGGTGGGCGAGAGGTGAACCTGTCCGGGTCCCATCCGCAGAGCGTCGAGCTTCCGGCCGGGCGGGTTCTTCCGCCGGCCTCTGACGATGTGGCGCAGGACCGGTCCGCGCTTAGGTCGCGGTTGACGGGACGCTTTGGGTCGTCGGTCCATTGTGTCGTTTCAGGTCTCCTGTTGAATGGCCGCGATCCCCGTTGCCGAAGGTCTTGAGCGGCGAGCCGTTCCGTCTGAGGCGCTGCCGGGCGCCGAGGCGAGCACTCGGACCTTGATCCCACCCTGGGGTACGCTCACCTTCCCGACGAGGATTTGCTGGCCCGTCGTCTAATGGCAGGACACCGGTCTTTGGAACCGGCGGTGGTGGTTCGAATCCACCCGGGCCAATCCACGGCTACTCCGGCGCTCATGACCTTCCTCCCCCGACGCAGACCGGAAACCTCGCTACTGGCGGCGTTGAGCGTCGCGATCCTGGTTGGCGCGGACGGCCTCACACCCGCCGGCGCTCAGACCGCGGCGAGGCCGGACGCCGGGAAAGAGCAGGAGGTCCCGGACTCGGCCGATCTGCACGGCGGGGCGCGGCGGGAGCAGCGGCGATTCGAGCAGGCGCGCTTCCGATACATGCCCTTCACCACCGGTTCGTACGGTGGCGAGTGCGACGAGCGCGTGGGTCGCTTCTGCGTGTGGTGGGGCGACGATCCGCACTGGACCCCGAAGCCGGAAGCGCCGGAGGTCACCGCCGACCGCGACACGCTCCTCATGCGGCTGGATTCCATCCAGCGTCTGGTGCCCGGGGACGGGTGGGTCCTGGGGCAGCGGGTCTGGTACCGGGGGGAGGCCGGGCGGTGGTCCGGGGCCCTGGACGTAGCCCGGCACTGCGGTGGGGCGCAGGTGTGGTGGTGTGCCGCTCTGGAGGGGCTCGCGCTCCACGGTCTGGGTCGCTACGAGGAGGCCGACGCCGTCTTTCGGGTGGCCCTCGAGGGTATGCCTCCCAAGCAGTCTCGCCGATGGGTGGTTCCCGACCAGTCGGTGGACGGGAAGACGGCCGGTCTGCTCGACCACGCCTCGCCTGCGCGCCGGGACACGCTCCTCACCCGTCTGTGGCTGCTGGCGGATCCGCTCTATCTGATCCCGGGCAACGACGCGCGAACCGCCCACTATGCCCGGTGGACGGTGGCGACGCTGCGGGAGGGGGGCCGGAACCCGCACCAGGTCTCCTGGGGCTCCGATCTGGCCGAGCTCCTGGTCCGAAACGGATGGGAGATCGCGTGGGAGCGCGTACGGAGCTCGTTCGACCTCACCGCACGCGACGGAGTGCTGGGATACAACGACCCCGAGGGCAGGGACTTCATGCCTCCGGCGTCGGCGCTGGAGAATCCCTCGTCGGCTGCGGCCGGTGACCTCGTGCCCGACGTGGACCGGCCCCGGAGCTTGTACCAGCCCGCATACGCACCGTTGCTGCTACCCATGGACGGGCAGCTGGCCGTCTTCCCCCGCGGAGACAGCCTGGCGGTGGTCGCCACCGCCTTCGTCCCCAGGGACACCACGCAGCGCGCGCGGGAGGGCCAGGACCGCCCTTGGATGGATCCGGGACCCGACCGAGGGCGGCCTGACGAGGAAGGCCTCTTCCTGGTGACTCCTGACGGAGCCACCGTGTCGAGGTTGGTCGTTCAGGGTGCCGGTCCTGCCGGGCTCATCATGAGGGCTCCGGCGGGCTCCTACGTCGTGTCCTCCGAGGCGTGGAGCCCCTCGCGGCGGGTGGCCGGTCGCCTTCGGCGTGGTCTCCGATTGGACACCATTCCCGCCGACGTGGCCACCATCTCGGGCCTACTCCTGACGGACGCTTCCAGGCCGGAGCCCGTGTCTCTGGCCGCCGCGGCGGCGGCGGCCCTGCCCAGGCCGGAGGTCCATTCCGGCGAGACGTTCGGTCTGGTCTGGGAGGTCGGGGGCTTGGGGTGGAGGCCGGAGAGGGTGGAATACTCCGTTTCCGTCGAGCGCGACGACCGCGGGGCGCTGCGGCGGGTCGGTGAGCTCCTTCATCTCGTGGGTCGGGATCGTCCCCTGGAGCTGCGCTGGACGGAGCCGGGTCCTCCGAATCCCCAGAGGGTGCTGCGCAGCGTGCGTCTGGACCTCCCCGAGCTCGACGACGGGGCGTACCGCGTTCGCCTGCAGGCCCGACTTCCAGGCAGGGCGGCGCTCACGTCGGAGGTGGTATTTCGGGCCGTAGTTAGGTAGACTCAGCCGGCGTGGTCGACGGCCGTAACCGTCGTTGACGCTTTTCCGCGTCCTGTCTAGCTTTTTGGGCTCTCGGTGGCATGGTAGCCGCCTACCTGCCCTGCCCGGCGAACACGATATCCGGATCATGGACGACACCTACAGACGGGGACCCCTCCTTCTCCTCAGCGGGCGCGCGAACCGGCCCCTCGCAGTGGAGATCGGGGAGCTGATCGGCAAGTCTCCCGACGGCGTGACCCTCCGGAACTTCGCTGACGGCGAGATCTTCGTGCGCATCGACCGGAACGCGCGTGGCCGCGATGTCTTCATCATCCAATCCACGCCTGCGCCGGCCGACAACATGATGGAGCTGCTGCTCCTCATCGATGCCGCGAAGCGGGCCTCCGCGGCTCGGGTCACGGCGGTCGTGCCGTACTTCGGGTACGGGCGACAGGACCGGAAGGACCAGCCCAGGGTGGCCATCGGCGCCAAGCTGGTCGCCAACCTCATGGTGGCGGCCGGTGCGGATCGGGTGGTCTCCATCGACTTTCATCAACACCAGATCCAGGGGTTCTTCGACATCCCCGTGGATCACCTGTATGCGGCTCCGGTGCTGACCAAGTATTTTCGTGACCTGAATCTCGAGGACCTGGTCGTGGTCGCCCCGGACGTGGGCTCGGCCAAGATGGCCCGGGGCTTCGCGAAGCGCCTCAGCGCGACCTTCGCCATCATCGACAAGCGGCGTCCTCAGGCCAACGTCGCCGAGGTGCTCAACGTGGTCGGCGACGTGAATGGCAGGACGTGCCTCCTGGCCGACGACATGGTGGACACGGGCGGGACGCTGGCCAACGCCGTGCGTGCCCTGAAGGATCGTGGCGCCCGCGCGGTGTACGCGTGCGCGTCCCATGCGCTCCTTTCGGGCGAGGCGGTGGAGAAGCTCGTCGAGGCTCCCCTCGAAGAGATGGTCGTTACGAACACGATTCACGTTCCGGAGGAGCGGAGGTTCCCCGGCCTTCGGGTTCTTTCCGTGGCCGATCTTCTCGCGAAGGCGATCGACCACATCCATTCCAACGAATCTGTCAGCCAGCTCTTCGAGATTCCCCCGGAGAGCTGAGGTAAGAGACGGGCCCGGAGAAGGCCCCTAGCGGTCCCCCCGGACCCGGACATCAGGTGCGAGAGAATATGAGCGAGACGAAGAGCTTGACGGCCTTGAAGCGCGAGGGTACCGGCAAGGGTGTAGCGCGAAAACTGCGGCAGGATGGCAGGGTGCCCGCAGTCTTGTACGGGAAGGAGATGGAGCCCGTGCATTTGACGGTCGATGCCAAGGAGGTGGAGCACCTCTTCCACGAGATCTCCTGGGAAAACACGGTCATCGACCTGCGGATCGAGGGGGAGAAGAAGCCCCACCAGATTCTGGTTCGTGAGATCCAGTCCCCGGCCGACAAGCCGCAGGTTCCTCTGCACATCGACTTCCTCCGCATTCAGGCGGGTGTGGCGGTGGACGTGGAGATCCCGGTGAACCTGGTGGGCGTGCCCGTGGGCGTCCGGGTGCACGGCGGCGTTCTCGAGCAGATCATCCACGAGCTGCCCGTGCGCTGCATTCCGTCCCTCATTCCGGAGTCCGTCGAGGTCGACGTCTCTCCTCTGGAGTTGGACGAGAGCCTGCACGTCTCCGACCTGACGCTGGGGGAAGGCGTCGAGATCACCATCGATCTCCAGCGTACCGTGTGCCTCGTGGCCACGCCGCGGGTGGAGAAGGAGCCGGAGGTGGAGGTCGAGGAAGGCGAGCTGGCGGAGGGTGAGGAGCCCGAGGAGGTCGGCGAGGAGGGAGAGTCCAAGGAGAACGAGGACTGATCCCTGCGGCCGCGCAGGCTGTCACGTGAAGATCGTCGTCGGGCTGGGCAATCCCGGACCCGAGTACGATACCACCCGGCACAACGTCGGGTGGTGGATGCTGGACAGATTGTCGCATGATTGGCGTTTCGGAGCCTATCGGCGGGAAGGGCCGGCGCTGAGAACGAAAGGGCTGGTGGGAGGAAGAGAGGTACTGCTCGTGAAGCCCACCACCTACATGAACCGGAGCGGGCTGGCGCTCCGGTTCCTTCAGGAGTTGGACGAATTCGATCCGGCGCAGGACCTGCTGGTGCTGGTGGATGACGCCGCGCTCGATGTCGGGCGGATACGCTTCCGTCCGAAGGGAAGTCCCGGCGGCCACAATGGACTGAAGTCCGTATCCAGCGTACTGCGCTCCGATGAATACCCCCGCCTGAGGATCGGCGTGGGGCGGGCACCGGAAGGGATGGACCTGGCAGATTGGGTCCTCTCGCCGATGCCGGAGGAGGACGAGGATGTGGTGGTGGGGCTCCTCCCGCAGCTCACCGGGGCCGTGGAAGTATGGCTCGCGGAGGGCACGGAAGTGGCCATGAACCATTTCAATCGTTAGCGGTCCGCCAAGGAGAAGTGCCGGGCCGCTAAGGGCTTTGGCAACGACGAACAGGGGATGATCGATCCAATGACCGACCTCGTCGTATTGACCGATTGGGCGTGGCTGCTGGGTTTGCTGGGCCTGGCGACCGCCGCCTTGATATACGTGTACGTAAAGAAGCAAGATCCCGGCACCGAGATCATGGTCGAGCTCGGCGAGCAGATCCATGACGGTGCCATGGCATTCCTGCGCCGTGAGTACTCGGTGCTGGCGATCTTCATCGTGGTGGTGGCCATCCTGCTCAAGCTGGCCATCGGCAACGTGCCCGCCGTCGCGTACGTGGGCGGCGCGCTGAGCTCGATGTTCGCCGGCTTCTTCGGCATGAAGGCTGCCACCCGTGCCAACGTGCGCACCTCCGCTGCCGCGAATCAGGTGGGGCAGGGCAAGGCCCTGCGGGTCGCGTTCTTCGGCGGCGCGGTGATGGGTCTCGCCGTGGCGGCGCTGGGCCTGCTTGGCCTGGGGACGCTGTACTATCTGTTTGGTGCGCCGGCGGCGTCGGGGCCTGAGTTCGCCAACTTCTCGGAGATCGTCTCCGGCTTCGCCATGGGTGCCAGCTCCATCGCGCTCTTCGCACGCGTCGGCGGCGGCATCTACACCAAAGCGGCCGACGTGGGCGCCGACCTGGTGGGCAAGGTGGAGGCGGGCATTCCCGAGGACGACCCGCGCAACCCCGCCACCATCGCCGACAACGTCGGTGACAACGTGGGTGACATTGCCGGCATGGGCGCCGACATCTTCGAGTCGTACGTGGGCTCTCTCGTGGCCACCATCGCCATCGGTGCCACGGCGCCGGCGCTGGTGCAGCACCGGACCGCGGCGGTGGCGCTTCCGCTGCTGGCGGTGATGGTCGGCCTGCTGATGTCGCTCCTGGGCATCGGTATGATGAAGGTCCTGGAGCGCACCAATCCCGCGGCCGCGCTGCGGAACGTGACGTTCATCGCCGCCGCGCTCTTCCTGATCATCATGTACTTCGTGGTCCAGGCCATGGGGATCACCTTCGAGTCCGGCGGTCGGAGCTACCCGACCTACGGGCCCTGGGTGGCCATCCTCGCGGGCACGTTGGTGGGGATCGCCATCGGCCTGGTGACCGAGTACTACACCGCGGCCGGGCCCATCCGTAAGATTGCCGACGCCAGCCAGACCGGCGCGGCCACCAACATCATCAGCGGCCTGGCGTTGGGCATGCAGTCCGCGGCGGTCCCGGTGCTGCTCATCTGCGTGGCGATCTGGGTCTCGTACTACTTCGCCGGCCTGTACGGCATCGGCATCTCGGCCGTCGGCATGCTGGCCACCGTGGGCGTGACCATGTCCGTGGACGCCTACGGCCCTATCGCCGACAACGCCGGCGGCATCAGCGAGATGAGCCACCTGGGTCCCGAGACCCGGGCCATCACCGATTCCCTCGATGCGCTGGGCAACACCACGGCGGCCATCGGCAAGGGCTTCGCCATCGGCTCGGCGGCGCTCACCGCGCTGGCACTCTTCAGCGCCTATTCGTCGAAGGTGGGGCTGCAGGAGACCGGCATCGACCTCGTCACTCCGTTGGTGGTCATCGGTCTCTTCATCGGCGGCATCCTGCCGTTCTTCATCTCCTCGCTGACCATGACCGCGGTGGGCAAGGCCGCCCAGGGCATGGTGGACGAGGTCCGGCGGCAGTTCCGCGAGATCCCGGGGATCATGGAAGGCACCGCGAAGCCCGACTCGGCGCGGTGCGTGGACATCTCCACCCGGGCGGCGCTGCACGAGATGGTCCTGCCGGGTGTTACCGCCATCGCGGTGCCGGTGCTGGTGGGCCGCTTCCTGGGCGTGGAAGCGCTCGGTGGGCTCCTGGCAGGCGCCACGGTCACCGGCGTGCTCATGGCGCTCTTCATGGCCAACGCCGGCGGTGCCTGGGACAACGCCAAGAAGTACATCGAGGCCGGCGCGTACGGCGGCAAGGGCTCCGATCCGCACAAGGCGGCGGTCGTAGGCGACACCGTGGGCGATCCCTTCAAGGACACCTCGGGTCCGTCGCTCAACATCCTCATCAAGCTCATGAGCGTCGTGTCGCTGGTGCTGGCTCCGTGGTTCGTGCGCGTGCACCACATCACGGTGAACCAGAGCACGGCTCTCGAGTGGCTGCAGCACGTCGTCCACGCGCTCTTCGGATGACCTTCACCTTCCGGCGAGCGTGACGGCGCGGGGCTGGGCCCGTTTGGGTCCGGCCCCGTCGCACATGGGGCGGCGAGCGCGCGGCGACGCAGACGGGAAAGGCAGTTAGAGATATGGCCAAGGACCCGACCTTCGAGAACGCCATCGCCTTTGCGGCGGATCTCATCCGCATCCCCGGACTGTCGGGCTCGGAGGGGGATGTCGCCCGCAGGGTGCGTGTCGAGATGGAGGCCCTGGGCCTGGACGACGCGCGCCTCGACGAGGCCGGGAACGCGATCGGGGTCGCTCGGGGAACGGGGGACGCGCCGTCGGTGCTGCTGAACTGCCATCTGGATGTGGTGGCCGAGGGAGACCACGCGGACTGGGAGTTCCCACCGTTCTCCGGCGTGGTGGAGGGCGGATTCCTCCACGGCCGGGGCGCCATGGACATCAAGGGCCAGCTGGCGCTGCAGACGTATGCCGCGGCCGCGCTGAAGGGAAAGGCTCCCGGCGATGTCATCGTCGCGCATACGGTCTTCGAGGAGCGGGGCGGCTTGGGGATGAAGCATCTCCTGGAGTCGGGGGTCAGACCGGGCGCGGTGATCATCGGCGAGGCGACGCGGGGCGACATCTGCATCGGCCACCGGGGCAGGGCCGAGGTGGAAGTCGTGATCACGGGACTCGCCGGGCACGCCAGCGCGCCCGAGCGGGCGCACAATGCCCTGGATCTCGTCGGTGATGTCCTCCTGGCGGTACGGGACGTGGCCGAGGGGCTGCCGGCCGACCCGATTCTCGGGAGGGCCACCGTCGTCGCGACCATGCTGGACGTTCTGCCTCAGAGTCGGAACGTGATCCCGGACAACGTGGTCGTAGCCCTCGACTGGAGGACCTTGCCGAACGACGAGGACCCCACGCTGCTGCGGCAGGTGCGCGAGGCCCTGGGGAGGCGCCTGCCCGAGGTGCCCCAAG
Source organism: Gemmatimonadota bacterium (assembly GCA_022340755.1). Classification (GTDB taxonomy): domain Bacteria; phylum Gemmatimonadota; class Gemmatimonadetes; order Longimicrobiales; family Gaopeijiaceae; genus SZUA-318. Next base: position 1,716 of record JAJDNI010000014.1, on the reverse strand, counting down.
GTCTCGACGTGACGGTACGCATGGCCCAGGAGCATCAACGCACGCACACGGGCCTCGAGGTGGAGCGGGACATGTTCAGCCCGGGGTTCTTGATGGACCCGGATCATCCGATGGTCGAGGCCGCCGCCCGGGCTGTGGGACGGCGCGACGACGCCTCCACGCCGGCGGTCGTGCGGCCGTGGACGTTCGCCACGGACGGTGGATGGACCTGCGGCGTGCACGGCGTTCCCACACTGGGCTTCGCCCCGGGTGAGGAGCGGTTCGCGCACACGAACCGGGAGCGCCTGGATGTCGAGGAAGCACGCTGGGCGTTCCATCGCCACGGTGATCTCGTCGTGGCCATGCAGAAGGCGCTGACTTGACGGATCCGGCGTCGGGTACCCTCCATGGGGTTCCGACGCTACCTTTACAGGCTTGAAAAGACATCCCGCTCCGCTCTCGGCCGCCCCCCGCAATCACCGGACGGCCAACCAGGCGGGGCCCGTGTGAACCCAACGGACCGAGGGAACGAAGCATGCGGCTCTACGAGGTTGTCTACATCCTCGACCCGGCGCTGGAAGAGGGCGCCGTGAACAGCAAGCTCGAGAAGTTCCACGAGCTCGCGACGGCGAACGGCGGTGAGGTGACCGCCGTGGATCACTGGGGATCCCGCCAGCTCGCCTATCCCATCGACAAGAAGAAGAGCGGCTACTACGTGGTGGCGCAGTTCACCGCCGCGTCCGAAGCCCTTCCCGAGTTCGAGCGCCTGCTGAAGCTCGACGACGAGGTCATGCGCTATCTCCTGGTGCTGAACGAGGGTGAGCCCACGTCGGGCCAGTCCATCATGGCCGAGGTTCGGCGCCCCGCGACCGAGGAGGACCAGGACGACGAGGAGGAGGAGGAGGAGGACGACGACGAGGACGCTCCTCCGCAATTCCAGGGCGGACGTGGGCGACGTCGCCGGTTGGAGGGGCCGCCGGTCCAGCTCCTGAACTTCAAGGACGTGGCCACGCTGTCGCGATTCCTGACGGAGTCCGGCAAGATCCTGCCGAAGCGCACCACCAAGGTGACCGCCAACTTCCAGCGGCAGCTGGGTCGGGCGGTCAAGAGGGCTCGCTTCCTGGCGCTGATTCCGTACACCCGGCGGCACGAGAGCTAGGTACGACGGTGGATTCCACCTCTCCGGTCGATCAGGCCCCCGTGAAGATGCCTCCCGGGTGGCCCCGTGCGGTGGGGCTGCTCCTGGTGGCCCTCGTCACCTCGGTGGCTCAGCCGTCGGTGCTCATGGCCCTGCCGTATCTGGCTCTCGGCCTGGTCCTGGGTGTGCACCGTCCGAGGGTCATGCTGGTGGGCATGCTGGCCGCGGTCATCGCGTTCGTGGGCATTCCCCAGGACGGGGGCTGGTATCTGGAGCGAGGATGGGCATTGCTGGTCGGAGGGTGGTTCGCGGCGCTGACGCTGCGCCGGCCCCACACTCCGTTCTCTCATCGCGCCGTGGGCTCGGTCGCGGGCGCGGCAGCGGTTTCAGCGGTGGTTCTGGCCGTCCGTTCCGGAGCGTGGCAGGCGGTGGAATGGGTAGTGCAGGATCGAATGGTCCGCGGGGTGTCGAGCGCACTCGACGCAGCCCGCTTGATGAGGGGTGGCAAAGGACTGCCCGCGGCGTTGGTGACGACGATCTATGAAGCTGTCGACAAGCAGATCGCCGTCTTTCCCGCCATGGTGGGCCTGGCCTCGGTC
>JAJDNI010000111.1 GCA_022340755.1 Gemmatimonadota bacterium | reverse complement strand
CCCGGGCAGAGATGGGGCGATAGGTGTAATCATCCATGGGTGGGTAGATCCCCACCTTCCCCACCTCGATGGTGCTACCGTCGGGCTGATGCTCCTTCTCCGATTCCAGGGTCACCGAGCGGATCAGGGTGTCACCCTCCCGCACCACGGTGATGTCGACCTTCTGCCCCGGCCGCGCTTCCACCAGGCTTCTGAAATCCCACCAGGTGTGGACCGGGTGTCCATCCACGGCGATCAGCTTGTCGCCTTCTTTGAAGCCGGCCCGGGATGCCGGTGAACCAGGATTGACGGACCCAATGGACGCGTCCACCCAGCGGCTGACCGCACGGAGGAGATCGGTTCGCGCGTGCTTGTCCGCCGGGATGCTGATCCGGAGGGTCTGATCGGGGTGTGCGACGACGATGCTGAGGGGCCCCGGAGGGGCCTGGTACAAGCCGTCCTGAACGTCGCCCCAGTTGTGCACCGTCTTGCCGCCGATACGCAGAACGGTGGTGCCGGGCTCGATCTTGGCCAGCGCCTCTGTCCCCGGCGGCAGCAGGTCCGCATTCACCTGGCCGACGCGGGTGGTGTTCAGCTCCGGAAGCCCCCAGTGGAGGTAGACCGCGCTGTACACGGCGAAGGCGAAGATCATGTTCATGATCACGCCTGCCGAGATCACCAGCGCCCGTGCCCAGATGGGCTTGGCGTCGAAGTCCCGAGGTCCGGGCTGGCGGGGAACGCCGGTACCGCCACCCTCCAGACGTTCCATCACCTCATCGTCCATGCCCCCCATCTTCACGTACCCGCCCAGGGGAATGGCGGAGACGACGTACTCGGTCTCCCCGCCGCGGAACCCGAACACCTTGGGCCCCAGGCCGATGGAGAACCGCTGAACCTCGACCCCCACCGCTTTGGCGGCGGCGAAGTGCCCCAGCTCGTGCACGAAGATGAGCACGCCGAGCACGATGACCGTCGCGAGTATCGTCATGCGCTTTTCCCCGTCTCCTCTGCGCGACCCAGGCGATCCACCGCCTCCCGGGCCAGCCTCCGGGCCGCCGCATCAGCGGCCAAGACGTCGTCTACCGTGTGTACGTCGTGGTTCCCGACCCCGTCCAGAGTGGCGTGCACCACCTCTGCCATGTCCGGAAACAACACTTTCCCTTCCAAAAACGCCTGAACGGCGATCTCGTTCCCGGCGTTGTACACGGCCGGGGCACATCCCCCCCTCCGCCCCGCCTCCACACCCATCCCGAACAGGGGGAAGGCGTCGTGGTCGATGGCCTCGAAGGTCAGCGGCGAGGCCATCACCGGGTCGTACGTGCGGAGGGCGCCGTCCTCCACGCGCTCCGGATAGCTCAGAGCGTAGAGGATGGGCAGCTCCATGGTGGGAAAACCCATCTGCGCCAACACCGACCCGTCCACGAATTCCACGAACGAATGCACGATGGACTGGGGGTGGACCACCGCATGGATGTGGTCGTACCCGAACCCATATAGATAGTGCGCCTCGACGACCTCCAGGGCCTTGTTGGCGAGCGTGGCGGAGTCGATGGTGATCTTCGCCCCCATATCCCAGGTCGGGTGGTTGAGGGCCTCCGAAGGCCGAACGTGCCGAAGCTGGTTGTGGTTCCGACCTCGGAAGGGTCCCCCCGAGGCCGTCAGGGTGATCCCCTGAACCGAGGCGCGGTCGTACCCCTCGAGGCACTGGAGGATGGCGCTGTGCTCGGAGTCGATGGGCACGACGTCGGCACGCCCCCGCCCCGCCGCCTGCAGGACGAGCGGCCCGCCCGCGACGAGGGACTCCTTGTTCGCCAGCGCAAGGCGGTTGCCGGCCTGCAGCGCCGCCAGCGTCGGCTCGAGGCCGGCGGCACCGACGAGGGCGTTCACGACCACGTCGACATCCTGTCCCGCCGCCACTTCCAGGACTGCGTCTCGCCCCGTGTCCCAACGCGTGGGCCCGCCCGGATCGGAGGGGAGGGCCGCTTCGGCAACGACCGCCACAGGAGGTCGGAATCGGCCCACCTGCTCCACCAGCGCGCCCACCCGGCGATTGGTGACCAGCGCCGCAACCTCGAACCGGTCGGGGTGACGCGAGATCACCTCGAGGGTGCTCCGACCGATCGATCCCGTAGAGCCCAGCACCGCCACACGGATCACCGAACCGCCTCCACGAGGGAAAGGAGCACGTACGCGAGTGGGAGGGTGAACACGAGGGCGTCCAGGCGGTCCAGAACGCCGCCATGTCCGGGGAAGACCGATCCGGAGTCCTTGACCCCCGCCTCGCGCTTGAACAACGACTCGACCAGGTCGCCCAGCACCGCCCCCAACCCCAGGGCAATGCCGAGGACAGCGGCCGTTGCCGCACCGCGCACGGGCATGCGCGGCAGGACGGTCCGTGCCGCCTCCATCCAGGCGACGCCGGCGAGGGCCGCCGCCGCCAGCTCCGTCCACAACCCCACCCAGCTCTTCTTGGGGCTGATCCTGGGGGCGAGCTTCCTCCTCCCCCACGCGGACCCGGCGAAGTACGCGGCGGCATCCCCGATCCAGGTCGCCGCGATCGGGAGAAGCACCACCATCGCGCCCGCCCACCGGGACTCTTCCACTCCACTCCACCCCCGCGCCGCCGGCATCGCGTCGAGCAGAACGACACTGGCCAGCGACAGGCCGAGGTACGCCACCCCAAACACGGTGACCGCAACGGACCCGAGGGGGTGCTCCTTCGGACTCCGGCTGAAGAGCATCGCCACCATGCTCACCGCCAGCACGACCCCCAGGATGGAAAGGGCCCACGGAGCGTACTGGACGAAGCTCGGCCACTGCACTGCCGCCAGCACGAGGGCCGCTGCGCCAAGCATCCCCAGCCACCGGAATGGTTGCACCCCGTGGGCGGCCGCAAGGCGACCGATCTCCCGGACGCCGAGCGCCGCCATGAGGGCGAGGGGGACGCCGACAGCCCATCCGCCGACGTAGAGCAGGCCCAGCACCGTGGGAATCCCCAACACCGCCACGAAGACGCGCTTGCCCAGGTCTCCCAGAGGAGTGCTGTTGGTCGAAGCCGCGGACGGCATGATGGTGTCGCTCGCCTCAGTGCGCCGAGACGCGCCCGAAGCGGCGCTCCCGACGTTGGTAATCCAGGATCGCCTCGAACAGGTCCTCGCGGGTGAAGTCGGGCCAGAGCACAGGCGAGATGTGCAACTCCGTGTAGGCGAGCTGCCAGAGGAGGAAATTGCTGAGCCGATGCTCGCCCGACGTCCGAACGAGCAGGTCCGGGTCCGGGAGCCCGGCGGTGAAGAGGGTCTCGGCGAAGACCCTTTCGTCGATGTCTTCTGGGGCAAGCCGGCCCTCGGTCACGCGCCGGGCGAGCTCGCGCGCAGAGCGCAGGATCTCCTCCCGCCCGCCGTACGAGATCATGAGGTTCAGGCGCAACGCCGTCCCGCCCGACGTTCCCTCGACGATGGTGTCCACGGCTCTGCGCGTCCGTGGGTCCACACGGTCGAGCTCGCCGAGGACGTGCACAGCCACGCCCTTTCGCCTGAGCTCCTCGCGCTCTTTTCGCGCGTAGAGCTGCAGCAGGGACATCAGGGCGGAGACCTCCTGCGCCGGACGCTGCCAGTTCTCCGTGGAGAAGGCAAAGAGGGTGAGGATCTCCACACCGGCCTCCACCGCCCCCTCGATGGCCTCACGAACGGCCTTCATCCCCTCGCGGTGCCCCCGATGGCGCGGAAGACCACGAGCCCGCGCCCATCGGCCGTTCCCATCCATGATGACCGCGACGTGGCGAGGCACGTCACCGCTCACTCGGATGCGGTCGAGGAGATCGGAGGACATCGTCGGAGACCCCGTGCCTACAGGGCCAGTACCTCTTGCTCCTTGTGCTTCACGAGCTCGTCGATCCTGTCGATGTACTCGTGGGTCAGCTTCTCCAGGGCCTCTTCTCGACGGTGGCCATCGTCCTCGCCGATTTCGTGGTCCTTGATCTTCTGGTGCAGCTCGTCACGGACGGTCCGGCGCGCGTGACGGATGGAGACCCGACCCTCCTCCGCCATCTTGTGCAGGAGCTTGACGTACTCCTTGCGCCTCTCCTCCGTCAGGGCGGGAACGGGCACCCGGATCACGTTGCCGTCGTTGGAGGGGTTCAGGCCCAGGTCCGCCGTCTGGATGGCCCGCTCGATACCCTGCATCAGGGACTTGTCGAAAGGCTGGACCACCAGCAGGCTGGGCTCCGGCGTGTGAATGGTGGCGACCTGGTTCAGCGGCATCTTGGAGCCGTAGGCCTCGACACGAACCGTATCGAGAAGGGCTGGGGTCGCTTTCCCCGTGCGGACCGTCGCAAACTCGCGGTGCATTGCGTCGAGCGCGTCGTCCATGCGCTTCCTGGCTTCTTCCACGGTGGGCATGGAGTTCTCCGGATCTTGCGGAAGTTCCCGAGTCGGGCAGGGGGGCGGCCGGTCGCCGCCCCGCACTCACTTCCTGTTACGATACAAGGGTTCCCACGCGCTCACCACGGATCGCGGCCGCCACGGCGCCCCGATCTTCCAGGTTGAGCACGATGATGGGGAGGCCGTTCTCCTTGCACAGGCTCACCGCGGGAGCGTCCATTACGCCGAGCTCCCTCGCGACAACCTCCTGGAAGGTGATGTCGGGAATGAACTCGGCGTCCGGGTGCTGGTGCGGATCGGCGGAGTAGACCCCCT
>JAJDNI010000101.1 GCA_022340755.1 Gemmatimonadota bacterium | reverse complement strand
CCAGGCGGTGCTGCTGGATGACGGACTCCTGGAGCTGTGCTGTCTGCGGACCGACGGCGACCGGGCCGTCCTGGAAGTCGTGCGTGGGGGCACCTTGAAGAGCCGGAAAGGGATCAATCTCCCGTCGGTGAACGTCCGGGCTCCCTCGCTGACCGATAAGGACCTCGAGGATCTGGAGTTCGCGCTGGACCTGGGGGTCGAGTACGTCGGGTTGAGCTTCGTGCGCTCTGCAGCGGACGTGACGGATCTGAAGGATCGGGTGGCCGGACGGGCTCTCGTCGTGGCGAAGATCGAGAAGGTGCAGGCCCTCCAGACCATCGAGGAGATTCTTCCGGAAACCGATGCCGTCATGGTGGCCCGCGGGGACCTCGGGGTGGAGCTCCCCTTCGAGAGGGTGCCCCTGGCGCAGAAGCGCATCGTGCAGCTGGCGAACTACTACGGGCGCCCCGTCATCACCGCCACGCAGATGTTGGAGTCCATGATCGAGCACCCCCGCCCGACCCGGGCCGAGGCGAGCGACGTGGCCAACGCCATCTTGGACGGCACCGACGCGGTCATGCTCTCGGGGGAGACCGCCATGGGGGCCTATCCCCTTCAGGCGCTGGACGCCCTGGTGCGCATCGGCCGGGAGATCGAGCGCAGTGGAGTCCTCGAGCGTGGACCGCGCTACATTACCAAGCCGGGCCCGCGAGCGCGGGGAGGCGCCACCGCGCGAGAGCACGCCGTCGCTGGCGCTACGGTGGATGCAGTGCGCCAGGTCGGGGCTCCCGCCATCCTGGTCATCACCCGATCCGGTTTCACGGCTCGACTGGTCTCCAGCTACCGCCCACCCGTTCCGGTCTATGCGGTGACCACCGATCCCAAGACGTATCTGCAGCTCGCAGCGGTCTGGGGCGTCCACCCGGTGCTGGCGTCCGTGGAGCGGGTGACATACGAGGCCCTCACCGCCGTGGGACGCCAGGCGGTCCTCGACGACGGGGTCGGCGATCCGGGAGCCTCGGTGCCCGTGACGTCGGGATTCCCCTTCCACACGTCGGGTAGTACGAACACGATGCGGTTGGAGCGACTCTGAAGCGCCGGACGAGATTCTCGTGAAGCTGACCTTCCTGGGTACGGGAACATCCTTCGGGGTTCCGGTGGTGGGATGCGACTGTGCGGCCTGCACGTCGCTGGATCCCCGGGATCGGCGCACACGACATGGTGCCGTCCTGGAGCTGTCGGAGGGCCGCTTGCTCGTGGACGCACCCCCCGAGCTCCGCTTGCAGCTGCTGGCGGCCGAGGTGCGCACGGTGGACGCGGTGTGGTTCACGCACATCCACGCGGACCACATTCACGGGATCGATGACCTGCGCGTCTTCACCGTGCGTCGACAGACGGATCTCCCGGCCTGGGTCGGTGAGGAGTACGTGGAGCCCCTGGCGGAGCACCTCCGGTACATCTTCGACGATGACGTCCAGCCCGCCCAGGGAAGCTCGAAGCCCCGGATCCGACTTCATCGGCTCGAGCCTGGACGTCCTGTCGAGATCCTCGGGCGCTCCTTCATGCCGGTGGAGGTGCCGCACGGACCGGTTCGCGTGTACGGCTTCCGCGTGGGTGGCCTGGGGTACGTCACCGACGGCAAGATGCTTCCGCCCGCTGCGATGGAGGCGTTCCGTGGAGTCGACGTCCTCGTCCTCAACGCCCTCTGGTTCGGCAGACCCCACCCATCGCACTTCAATGTGGAGGAAGCCGTCGAGGCGGCGCGCGCCGTGGGGGCGACGAGGACCTTCCTGACCCACCTCACCCATCGAGTCACCCACGCCCAGTTGTTGGCGAAGCTCCCCGAAGGCGTGGAGCCGGCCTACGACGGCCTCACCGTGCACGTCAACGATGACTGATCACGACCGAGCACGTCTAGACTACGCGAATCTCCTCGCATCTCATGTGGACGGAGGACTGGAAGCGGCACGCCTCGAGGGGGACCTCGCCGTCCGCTTCCGGGCCGCCTGGGAGGAGGTGCAGCGCCGCCGAGCCTCCGGGGACATGGGGTTCCTCGAGCTTCCGGAGGCCACGGAGGCGGTCGCCGCCGTGAAGGACGTGGCCGACGGCTTCGGTCAGTGGTTCGAAGACGTCGTGGTGCTCGGCATCGGCGGCTCCGGCCTGGGTGCCATCGCCGTCCGCGACGCGCTCCTGGGTCCGTTCTGGAACGAACGCGACGACGAAGCCCGTGACCACTTCCCGCGTCTCCACGTCGTCGACAATCCCGACCCGTCCACGTTCGGCCGTCTCCTGGATCGCCTGGACCCCGGGCGTACCCTGTTCAACGTGGTCAGCAAGTCGGGGTCCACCGCGGAGACCATGGCCCAATACCTCGTGGCACGTGCCTGGGTGGAAGAGGCCGTGGAGGCGGACCGGGTCCGGGGGCATTTCCTGTTCACCACGGACCCCCGGGCGGGGGCACTCCGGAGCATCGCGGAGGCTGAGGGCATTCCGGCCCTCTCGGTGCCGCCCAACGTAGGCGGACGATTCTCGGTGCTGTCGGCGGTGGGGCTGCTCCCGGCGGCAGTGTGTGGCGTGGACGTGGACGGGCTTCTGGCCGGGGCGCGCGACATGATGTCACGCTGTCGCGAGCCGGATCTGGCGGGCAATCCCGGAGCGCTCCTCGCCACGCTGCTGCATGCGGCGGACACGGAGGCGGGGCGCCACGTGCATGTCCTCATGCCGTATGCCGACCGACTCCGCTCCTTCGCGTTCTGGTTCCAACAGCTTTGGGCCGAGTCCCTGGGTAAGGCGAGGGCCCTCGACGGTGGCCCGGCCCACACGGGGCCCACGCCCCTCGCGTCTGTCGGGGCTTCGGACCAGCACTCGCTCCTCCAGCTTTTCATCGAAGGGCCGAAGGACAAGGTGGTGCTGTTCGTCTCCGTCACGGATCGCGGCGACGACCTGACCATCCCCGCCGGACATCCGGATATGCCGTCGCTGGCATACCTGGGAGGGCATACGCTGGGAGAGCTCCTGGATACGGAGCGACGGGCCACGGCGGAAGCACTGCGCCGGGAGGGACGCCCGAACGCCACCATCCTGATCCCCAGGGTCGAAGCCCATGCCCTGGGCGAGCTGTTCATGCTCTTCGAGATGGCCACGGTGTACGCCGGGGCGCTCTACGGGGTGGATCCCCTCGACCAGCCGGGGGTGGAGCTGGGCAAGCGGCTCACCTACGGTCTCATGGGCCGCGAGGGCCACGAGGCACCCGACATCGACGACGGTGATCCCCGCTTCATCGCGTGACGACCCGGACGTCGGCCATTAGCTTTCAAGTGCAGCGCCGGACCTCTCTCCGAGGTGCCGGCAACGGTCGGGCAAGGAGGTAGGATGAGTGAACGCGACGAGGTTCCCTACATCGTGGTCGAGCGGGGTGGGGGTCAGTTCGGCTCCTTCGTTCTCGGCGCGCTCCTGGGTGCCGGCATCGCGCTGCTGCTCGCACCCAAGTCGGGGAAGGAGACCCAGGAAGACCTCAAGGCCCAGGGTCGTCGCCTCAAGGAGTCGGCGGAAGAGCGCATCCGTGACGCGCAGAAGCGGCTCGAAGAGCGTCTCGACGCCGCACGAGAAGGCGTGCAAACGCGCTTGGAGGGGGTGAAGGAAGCCGTGGAGTCCGGTCGCACGGCGGCACACGACGCTCGTGAGGAGCTCGAGCGCAAGCTCGAGCGATCGAAGGCGGCGTACCGCGCCGGGATCGAGGCCGCTCGGGAGGCGGCCAAGGCGCCTGCCGAGACGGATGGTACCAATGAAGAGGGGGATGAGGCCTGACGGACCCCCCGGTCTGGAGCAGCGACTCGACCAGTCGCACCATTCCTTGCCGGTGGACGCCGCGGCGGACGAGCACGCCCGCCGCGGCGTTTCCGCATCGACGGAGGAGAAGGCACGGGACTCATCTCGGGTCCCACGACCTTCGCCGCTGCCCGGCATGACCCACACGCCCAGCCGGGGTCACCGGGTACAAGGCTTCCTCCACCGGCTGTGGGAGAAGACGTTCGAGGACGATGCCTTCTTCATGGCCGGGGCGGTGGCATTCAACCTGTTGCTGGCCGTGATCCCCCTCATCGTCCTGGGGGTGGGCGTCACCGGGTACGTGCTCTCGGCCCAGGTGGACGAGGCCGTACAGAGCATCGTATCGGTGGTTCAGGAGAACCTGCCCCAGGTCGGAGGCAACGAGGCCCTCACGTCCATCGTGAGCGAGATCGCCCACGGCGTGCTGGACCAGCGCAGGGGGCTCGTCATCATCGGCGCCCTGTTCTTCGTCTGGTTGGCGACTCGCCTGGTGGGCACCGTCCGAACCGTTCTCCGCGAGATCTTCGACATCTCGCAGGCCCGCGGCCTCATCACCGGAAAGCTGTTCGACGCGTGGGTGGTGGTCGTGGGGGTGGTGTTCCTGACGTTGAACCTGGGTGCCACGGTCGCCTTGGACGCGGCCGTGAGGTACGGCGTGTGGTTCCTGGGCCTCGGGGGACCCGCGGTGGGGTTCGCCGATCGGGTCCTGGGCCACCTCGTGGCGTTCGCGTCGATCTGGGCGCTATTCCTCTTCGTGTACCACTACCTTCCCGCCCGGCGCATCCCGTGGCGTACCTCCCTGGTGGCGGCCACGTTCTCGGCGGTGCTTCACGAGTCCCTGAAATGGGGCTTCTCGTTGTACGTCACCGAGGCGGCGGACTTCACCACGACCTTCGGCAATCTGGCCACGGTCGCCGTCCTCTTCTTCTGGATCTATTACGAAGCGACAGTGTTTATCGTCGGCGGAGAGGTGGCCCAGGTCTACACGATGCGGAAGGCGGCACGCTTGCAGGTGAGCTCGACGCTCCAGGGGGAGGCATGAAGCGCGCGCCGGCGTCCGTGGCAGCGGTGGCGATGGGCTTGGCGGCATCGATGTGCGTCTTCGCGAAGCCCGCCGCCGGCCAGGCCCTCGCCCGTCGGGACTTCGGAGACGACGGCGGTGAGGTCCGTTTCCGTTCGGAGGTGATGGAGCGCTCCGTGGTGGCCGACGAGCCCCTGGTGCGCACGAAGCGACCCTACGTGGTGGTTCATCTCGCCGAGAACCGCGTGTAC
>JAJDNI010000095.1 GCA_022340755.1 Gemmatimonadota bacterium | reverse complement strand
TCGCCGACGCGTGGGCCAGCATCCCTCGCGGGGTCATGGCCACGATGTGCCCGCCACGTACGCCGACGTCACCGTAGTGCCAGGCCGCTCCGGTCCCGTCGACGATCCGGCCGTTCTCGATGACCAGGTCGTAGGCTGCTCCGGAGGGAGACGGCGTGCCCGTTCCGGGTCCGCCGGCACACGCCTCGAAAAGAAGCGTGGCTCCCACGATGAGTAGACCGTGGAGCACGGTGGAGTGGGACCGTGCGCGTCGATTCGCGTCCGCTGTCGTCACGGGGACCTCCCGCATGGAATCCAACGATGTTGCGCGTGCCCGAGGATATCCCGCTATCGTTCGGACCGCCATTGCGACGACGCGGGCTCCAAGCCAGGAAGGCCCTCATGACCCAGCACACGACCTACGAGATCCGGCCCATCGGCGTCGTGCGTTCGACGTTGGAGCGCCGGGAGGACGCGCCCCGCCAGGGTTGGGCCGGCGCCCCCGACGCCTGGATCGAGCTGGACGACGCCTACCGCGACGGGCTCCTCGGAGTGGAGCGCGGCACGGAGCTCGTCATCCTTACCTGGTTCCACCTGGCGGACCGCGCGATCCTGCAGGTGCGCCCGCATCACGACCCGGAGCAGCGGGTCCGTGGCGTGTTCGTCACCCGCTCTCCCGTGCGCCCGAACCCCATCGGCATCCACCCCGTCCGGGTCCTCGAGGTGGACGGAACGCGGCTGCACGTCGAGCCTCTGGAGGCCGTCGAAGGCACGCCGGTGGTGGACATCAAGGTGGCGATGAAGAACCGGTACGAGGATACGGAGGGCCGCGACGCCTGATTGGGCCCGCGCGCGCCCCGCGCCCTCCCGTACCCGTCCCCAGCGACGCGCCTACACCTTCATCGTCTTCTCGTAGTCAGCCCCTACCGCGCCTCCGCGGCAGTCGGGTCCCGCGAGGAACTCCGCGGCCTGCTTCGCCTGGACGGCCAGGGCTTCGGCCAACGTCACTCCACTCGCGTCGTGGGCACAGCGGAGGATCGCGGCGCGTGCCGCCTCGCTGGCCGGGCTGTCGGCTTCCGGCAGCCCGGTGACCTCCGTGGGCACCCCCTCGAGCGCACCGTCCGCGAGCGTCCGCGCGCTCCCTTCTGCCGCGCTGGCCAGCTTCCACGTCTGCGCCAGGGCGTCCTCCATCGGGCCGGCGTAGTCGATGAGCCAGCCGACGGCGTCCTTCGCCGTGACGGCTTGGCCAGTGAGAAGCATCTCCAGGATGCGTGGCCACGCGTCCTCCGGCGCCTTCCGCAGAGGCCAGTGGCAGCCCTCCATCCCCGGGACCACCGGGAGGCCCACCTCCGGCCACCCCAGCCGGGTGCCCTCCACCGCGACCACGTGGTGGCAGTGCACCATGAGCTCGAGCATGCCGCCCAGGCACCGCTTTCCGGGAATCATCCCCACCGAGACCCGGAACTCGTCGTTCAGGCGACGGGCGGTCGCCGACCATCCGTTCGTGATGGCGAGGCCGTCCTCGACGTTCTCCAGGGCGGCATAGAAATCACTGGTGTCGGCGCCCACCATCTGGGTGGAGATGTGGAAGTCCCCGGTGACGATGACGCGCTCGATGCCTTCGGCCACGAGCCAGTCGAGGGCACGATTGAGCTCGGCGTCCACCTCCCAGGAGTAGCTCTCCCGTCCGAGGGTGACGACACCCACGTGCCCGTCGTGCTCGGCGTTGACGTAGAGCTGCTGCCACTCCGGCGAGGACATGTCCTTCACAGCGTCGGGGAACCATGACGTCCTCTCGGCTGCCTCCGGATGCAGCCGATGGTACGCCTCCACCACCGCCGCGACCTCGTCGGGGCCCGCGTCGCGCATCACGGCGACGATGCCCTTCCGGAACTGCGCGCACACCTCGCCGATGGCGTTCATGTGCGCCAGGTGGGCCCGGTTCTCGTGGAGCATGAGGCTGGTCATCTGGAAGAGGGGCCCGAGGATCCACGTGCGGAATGTCTCCTGCTCCTCGTCGGACAGCTTCCAGTCCACCAGGGGCCGGAAGTGGTTCGGCGGATACCAGTCCTGGCCGGTGTCCTTGCGCTCCACCAGGTCCTCGGTGGGACGGAACACCTCGCCGTACGTTCCGGCCAGATGGTGCAGGCACGACCAGGTGAGGAAGTCCGCACCTTTCGCGCCAATGGCGTCGTGCGCGCGGAAGGGGTTCGGGCCCAGGAGCTTGCGGACCAGCTTGTCGATCTTCCAGTACGGCATGTTCGAGGCCTCGTGGTAGCGGAGGCCTGCGAGGGCGATACCGCAGAAGAGCACGTCCAGGATGAACGACCAGTTGTCACCCACCGGCAGGGGGGTGAGGCCCAGCGCCCACATGAGCCTGGCGACGGCGGAGGGCTCGTCCTCGACGATCTCCCAGATCCTGTTGATCTCGTGGGGGAAGGCCGGGTGCGCGACGCCAACGCCGAGCTCGGAGCTGGGGAAGCCCGAAGTGACCGAGCGGATCTCGATCCCGGGAAACGCCTTCCGGAAGATCTCGTAGTGGGCCCGCTTCACCTCGAGGATCTCCGGAATCGCCTCCAGGAGGAAGCGCGGATTCATGGCCATGAGCTCGTCCGGAAGCGTGCGGCCGTCGTAGGCGAGACGTACCACGTCGGCCATGATCCTGTCGGCTCCCTCCTTGCCGAAGGCGGCCACCAGCCCGGGGTACTGCATGCCGATCCCGTCCGGCGCGCCGGGGAAGTCCAGAGCGACAACGGGCACGCCGTAGGGCTGGAGCCGCGAGGCGAACTGCATGGTCTTGCCGGCGCCGACGATGCCGTTGGCCCCGGAGATCACCATGCAGCCGCGCTCACCCGGAGGCCCGAAAACCTCGTCCACCAGGGTCGACGGATCGGCGGGCAGAGCGCCCCGCCGGAAGATGTCGAGAACGGTACCGAGGCCCAGGGTATCGAGGGTCGGCTGCCTCAGAGTGCGCACCGCCGTGGCCGCGCCCGATTCCTTCTTCATCGTCTTGACCATCGTCAGCGACTCCTCACGAGACCTTGAACAGAGCGGCGATGCCGACGTCACCGGCGGCGCACCCGAAGATCAGCACATAGCCGCCGCCCAGGTCGACGGCCTCCTCCAGTCCTTCGATGAGGATGCGTGTGAGCGTCGGGCCCTGCGGGTGACCCCACACCAGCGAGCACCCCGTGTTGTTCATCTTCCGCCAGTCGTATCCGGTCTGCTTGGCGAAGATCACGTCGTTGACGGCGAAGGGGTTGTGGTTCTTCAACACCGCCACGTCGTTCACGGTCATGCCCAGGCGGTCCAGGAGCTTCTTCACCGCCAGGCCGGGAGCCTCAGGCATGAGGCTCGGGTGCGCGCGTACCTCGGCTTTGCCCACGAGGCGGATGTCGATCTCCGGGCGTGAAGACAGCTCCTTCGCCTTTCCTTCGCTGGTCACCAGGAGCGTGGCCATACCGTCGGACGCGTGGGTCTGGGTGCCGCTGGTGACGCAGGTGTCCAGCTCCCGCTGGCCCCGGAGCGTGGCGCGGGTGATCTGACGTACCCCTTTGTCGGAGTCGATCCGTCCCAGCGGCTTGCCCTGGACGTTGAGGACGTCGAGGGGCACCAGGACCCGGTCGAGGAATCCCGACTCCTTGGCCTCGAAGTACTGCTGGTAGCGGAGGAACGCCACGTCGTCCGTCTCGCTCCGGTCGGCCTTGTACTTCCGCGCTGTGATGCCCGCGGCGGTGATCATCGCGTTCCCGGTGGCGGGGTCGAAGCCGAAGTTGTCCCAGACGTCGGCGATGGCCTGGGTACGCTCGTGGGCGCGACGTTCCGGGAAGACACCCACCGGAGAGTCGCTGGTGCGGTCGAAGGTAAGGACCCCCACGACGTCGTTGGCTCCCGACTCGACCTCGGCGGAGCCGGCCAGCACGGCCTGGAGCCCCGTCGCACACGCCTGCTCCACGTGGTATCCGGGGATGCGGTGCCCCATGCAGCTCGCCACCAGGGGCGCCGTCCAGAACTTCCAGTGCCAAGGGATGGTCGAGCCGATGATCAGGTATTCCATCTCGTTGATGGGGACCCCGCGGAGGCCCAGGATGCGGGCCGCGGACTCGCCGGCGAACTGGCCGATGTTCACCTCGGCCAGAGCCGAGGTCTGCCACGCGGGGAAATAGCTGCTCCCCCACGTCCCGTACGGGATCCTTGTCGCGGGGAAGAGAGTGCGGTCGGAAGTGCTCATGCGGAACGGCTCGCTTGCTTTTGAACCCGGCCCCTAGGAACCGGGATCGTGGATCCGGCTTCGTGGCATCGGCTCCCGCGGGACGGAAAGCCGGGGCGGCGTCGCCACCGCCAGGGAGGGTTGGCATGGAATCCAGGGGCGTCGCCGGGGTCCGGCGGCCTCGGGAGATGCCATACCGTGAAAACTACCCGATGCGCTCCTAGGGGCAACGAGGGTGGTGGGATCGCGCGCGTCTCCTCAGCCTCCGGAAAGCCGAGAGAGGAAGTTGTCGACGGCCTCCAGCACAGCCGTCCGGCTCAGATTGGGATAGCGCGCAAACTCGATGTTGCGAACCCGCTCGATGAACCGGTGTCTGGCGTCGCTGCCTGCGAGAGCCGGAACGAAGTCCTCGGTCCGGGCAAACCAGGGCGCCACCCGGCGAGTACCGCCGTGCCGCCACCCACCACGTAGACCCGAAAGGCCCCCTGGCGGGGGGCGGTGCGAGCCAGCTCTCGCATGAGCTCACGCAGTGCCCCTCACGCCCACTCGGCGCTTAAACTCCCTATGCGTAGGGCGAGGGCCATGAAGGCGGTTCTGCGCATGGTGGGCTTCCTCGTATCTATCGACCGGTGGGCAGAGAAACCCCGAGGCCGAAGCGGCCACTGGGGAGGGGCCGGAGTTCCAGTCTGGGACCCGAGCCGCGGACGTCCACGGGAGCCCATTTCTCCACCTTCACCAGCTGGGAAACGAGGATTCCCACGGGGATGCTCGCGGCTATCCCCAATATGGCTCCAACGAAGACCAGGTCCCCGGAGTCGAAAAGCCAATCCTCCTCCCAAAGAGTGCCCCCGAGGACGCCTCCCACCGCCCCTCCCGCCGCCACGGTGATGAGGAAACCGTTCCAGCCTACCGGCTGCTCTCCCAGGCTCTTTTCCAGGCGGTAGAAGGATTGGGTCGGGCGCGACTCCGGCTCCCCGGCTGCCACGGCGTCGCCGTCCCCGAAGGGCCTCCATGTGAGCGTCTCACCGCTCAGGGCATCGAACAGGCCCACGTGCTTTCCACCCTGACGGAGGGAAAGACGGATCCGGTCGCCGGGACGGAGGCTGGAGGCCGCGACTTCCTGGGCGTCGCCGCCCCGGACCCCCAGGAGAAGACACTAGGATCGTGACGGGCAGGATCATCTTCATCATGGATTTCCTTCCTGGGTTCGGGAATCGATGTGGCTCGGGTGGGCTCCCGGGACCAGGAATGGCGATGCGGCCCTCACCCTCCCCCCAGGTACCTCTCCGGTATGGGCAGGTCCGGACGCTCGCTGGTCCAGTAGATGGTGAGGACCCACCACCGCTCGCCGTCGTGCATGAGCTGGAAACTGTTGATGCCCCTTGCGAAGGGCTGTGGGTCCTGGAGGGTGTGGCGGGACTCGTAGGTGCTGAAAAGGTGCACCACCGGGCCGAACTCCTCCTGGGTCCGGTGGATCTCCTGCTCGAAGAATCCGTTCCGCTCCAGGGAGGCACTGGCGGCCTGGACGTAATCCTCCGGCGTCATGACCCGGTAGGTGGACGCCCCCTCACGGTTCAGGCCCACCGACACGAGCCGGGCCTCCGGGAGGAAGAGGGAGCGCCAGCGGGCCCAGTCCCTGGCCTCTCCGGCAGCCCCGGAGATGACGTCGTAGACGGCGGCCACGATGGCGTCCACCGACCCCACGTCCTGGGGATCGGCGGGCGGCGAGGAGGCCGCGGCATCCTGGGCGGCGCAGATCCCGGGCAGGAGAGCCAGGGCGAGGGTTGGGAGGAAGGCCGAGGCGGAGACACGGGAAAACGCTCTCATGGGGACCTCTCCGGTTGATGGCTGCAACCGGTCCATATTAGGCTCCCGGGCCCCCGACGGCAGCCCTGCGGGTCGCCGGACCGGTGGGGGATATCCGGCTCTGACTGGCCCGTGGCCCGGTGAGTCGCCTGACGCTCGGCCAAGGCGACGCCGGCCAAGCGACTCTCTCGGCCTCTACCCTCACCGGCCCAGCCATCGCAGCCCGCCGCCACATACGTCGACTGCTACATACGTAGTTCTTGGCAAGCACGGTCGTACGTGCCACTGTGGGAACCCCCACGCCTGTGGTGGTTTTGATCCACGCACCGACACGCGGGCCGCACGAAGCGGAAAGCGCCACTGCCCACGCCGACGCAACCGGGAGGCCGCATGAGCGACGCAATCGAGGCCCAGGCATCGCTGGAAGGCATGCTCAAGGACGAAATCCTCCGTATGTATCAGGAGGTGGCGGACAATCCGTCCGGCGAGTTCCACTTCTTCCACGGGCGCGAAGCCGCCGAAGCGTTCGAGTACCAACAGGAGTGGCTCGATCGCGCGCCGCCCGGCGCCGTGGCATCCTTCGCGGGGGTGGGAAACCCACACCTGCGCGCCGACATCCAGGAGGGAGAGACGGTCCTCGATCTGGGCAGCGGGGCGGGCCTGGACGCGATCATCGCCTCGTGGAACGCCGGACCTTCGGGCAAGGTGATCGGCATCGATTTCAACCCGGCGATGTGCGTGAAGGCGAAGTCCCAGGCGGCAGAGGCCGGCGAAGCCATGGAGTGCCACGAGGGACGGATGGAGGACATCCCCGTCGAGAGCGAGTCCGTGGACGTCGTGATCTCCAACGGGGTCATCAACCTGTCTTTCCGAAAGCGGCGGGTGTTCGAGGAGATACATCGGATCCTGAAGCCCGGCGGTCGCATGTCCATCACGGACATCGTGAGCGGCAAGCAGCTCTCACAGTCCATCGTCAACGACCCGAAGCTCTGGGCTTCCTGAATCGGAGGGGCTCTCCTGGAAGGAGAGATGTTCAGGCTCATGGAGGAGTCTGGTTTCAGCCGGGTTCGATCCGCCGTGGTACCGGGATTCCGGTTCCGGAAGGGATCGACGCAGGACGCCGCCGAGTCCTTCGGCGTGAAGGCAGTGATGATGACCGCGGTTCGTTGACGGCGAGGGCCTGGCCAGGAAGCGCTCCGACCCCGCGATAGCCACGACCCGAGCGTCGGAGCCCGATCTCGCGGGAGGCACGCTCAGGGCGTCGCTCCGCGGCGGCCCGCCGCTCGCTTGCCTGACGGTTACCCCCTACCTACCGTCTCCGCCCCGCCTATCGAGGTGAGATCCCCGGAGGCGGGAGGACTGCTGTCACCAAAGGGGGAACCGTTCGATGAAGATCATCACCACCGTTGCAGCGGGCACGGCCTTGATCCTGTCCGTCGCCAGCGCGGCGGCCCAGCGGCCGGGAAGCCAGAGTCAGCTTCGCCCTGTGGCCGAGCCCACCGCACAGAGTGAGGTGGCGCGCCGCGTCGTCATGCCCCCCGAGGAGAAGTCCTCGGTGACCCACCACAGCGCCAGGGTGGGTGGTCAGGTCATCAACTACACCGCCACCGCGGCCACGTACGTCATCAAGGACGACGCGGGCACGCCCAAAGCCACCTTCTTCTTCGTGGCCTATACCAAGGACGGAGTCACCGACCCCACCACCCGGCCGGTGGCGTTCGTATACAACGGCGGTCCGGGCTCCGCGTCCCTGTTCACCCACATGGGCATGGGCCCGCGTCGTGTGGTGCTCACCCCCGACGGCCACGGAATGCCCGCTCCCTATCGCATCGAGGACAACCCGGACTCATACCTCGACGCGACGGACCTCGTCTTCATCGACGCCATCGGCACCGGATACAGCCGCCCGGCTCCGGGCCAGGATCGCTCCCAGTTCTACGGCACGGTCGAGGATGCCAACTGGTTCAGCGACTTCATCTACCAATACATAACCCGCAACGAGCGGTGGGCTTCACCGAAGTTCCTCATCGGCGAGAGCTACGGAACCACGCGCTCCGCCGAGCTGGCCGGCGTCCTGCAGAACCGGCACCAGATGTACCTCAGCGGCATCGTCCTGGTGAGCGCGGTGGCGTTCGCGCCGTGGGGCGCTGACGACCGGGACATCTTCTTCCTGCCCACATATGTCACGTCGGCCTGGTATCACAAGCTCCTCGCTCCCGACCTGCAGGCGATGACGGCGGATCAGATCGCCCAGCAGGCCCGGGAATTCGCCCATGGAGAGTACGCGCAGGCGTTGGAGAAGGGGGACCAGATCTCCCCGGCGGAAAAACAGAAAGTCATCGCCGACATGGCCCGTCTCACCGACTTGAAACCGGAGTTCATCGACCACGCCAACCTGAGGGTCAGCTCCTTCCGATGGTTCAAGGAGCTGATGCGCGACAAACGACTCACGGTCGGCCGGCTGGACTCGCGCTTCACCGGGATGGACCGTGACGCCGCGGGCGAGCGCTACGAATACGATCCCAGCGAGGCATCCTACGAAGGCGCGTTCGTGGCCACGTTCCAGGACTACGTGCGTCGCGAGCTCAAGTGGGACACGGAGGCGTACTACCACGTGAGCGGCAATGTCCGGCCGTGGGACCGAACGGGAGGCGACCAGGCCGCCGAGGTCCTGCGCTCGGCCATGACCGAGCAGTCCAACCTCAAGGTCCTGGTGGTGTGCGGCTACTACGACCTCGCCACGCCGTTCAACGGCATCGAGGAGACCGTGTCGCACATGATGCTCGAGCCCAGCGTGCGCAAGAACATCAGCTTCGCCTACTACGAGTCGGGGCACATGGTCTACATCGACCAGAAGGCCGACGACAAGCTGCACAAGGACATCGACGACTTCATCAACGCGAGTTGGCCGCACTGAGCATACGGGGTGGGTGCGGGAACGCGCCCACCCTTCCGGAGGGCGACATGCGTGGGCTCCAGCAGTCCGGCGGTAGCCGGGAGGAGAGCATCCTCGTGTTGACCAATACGCTGACATTCGTGCGGAGGGTTGGCGCGGCAGCAGTCGGTTTCTCGCTCCTGGCCACCGGCCTCGTCGGCGTCGCCACGGGGCTCGAGGGTGCCGTCGCACGGCCGGCCGCAGCCCAGGCCATTCCCGGGGCCGACACCCTCCCCTACCTCGACCCCCGGCTCCCCTTGGAGGCCCGCGTCTCCGACCTCCTGGGTCGCATGACCCTGGAGGAGAAGGCGGGCCAGATGCAGCACCAGGCGCCGGCCATCCCCCGGCTCGGGATACCGGCCTACAACTGGTGGAGCGAGGCGCTCCACGGGGTGGCGCGGGCGGGAAGGGCCACGGTCTTCCCCCAGGCCATCGGTCTGGCGGCAACCTGGGACACCAACCTCATGAGGCACGTCGCCGACGTCATCTCTCTGGAGGCTCGCGCGAAGTACGAGGCCTCCGTGGCGGAGGCCTCCCGGGAGATGAACGAGGGCCTCACCTTTTTCTCTCCCAACATCAACATCTTCCGCGACCCACGCTGGGGGCGGGGGCAGGAAACGTACGGGGAGGACCCCTACCTCACGGGACGCCTGGCCGTGGCGTACATCGAGGGGATGCAGGGGGACGATCCGCGCTACTTCCGCACCGTGGCTACCGCCAAGCACTTCGCTGTCCACTCGGGCCCGGAGCCGATCCGCCATCAGTTCGACGCGGTCGTCTCCGCCAGGGACATGCAGGAGACCTACCTGCCGGCGTTCAAGGCGGCCATGACCCAGGGTGGCGCGTACTCCATCATGTGCTCGTACAACCGCGTGTACGGGGACCCGTCGTGCGCCAGCGACTTCCTGCTCGCCGACGTGCTCCGCCGGCAGTGGGACTTCCGTGGATACGTGGTCTCCGACTGCTGGGCCCTGACAGACTTCTTCCACGGCCACGACGTCGTCCCCGACGAGACCCACGCGGCGGCTCGCGCCCTCCAGGCCGGAACGGACCTCACCTGCGGGCCGGAGTACCGGCGCCTTCCCGAAGCCGTGCGTCTCGGCCTCGTCACCGAGGCGCGGGTCGATACGGCGGTGGCCCGGCTCCTCCGCGCCCGGTTCCTCCTGGGCATGTTCGACCCACCGGAGATGGTGCCGTGGGCGCACGTGGACACCGCCATCGTGGATTCCCCCGCGCACCGCACGTTGGCTCGAAAGGCGGCGCGGGAGTCCATCGTGCTCCTCAAGGACGAGGGCGGGCTCCTGCCGCTGAGGGGGGTCCGTCGGCTGGCGGTCATCGGTCCCAACGCGAACGACGTGGAGCTCCTGCTGGGCAACTACAACGGGTGGCCGGCGGCGCCGGTGACCCCCCTGGAGGGGATGCGCAGGGCGGCGCAGGCCCGGGGCGTCCAGGTCACCTACGCACGGGGCTCCGATGTAGCCGAGGGCGTACCCTCGACCGAGCTGGTACCGGCCTCGGCCCTCGAGGACCTCCGGGGCCACTACTTCGCCACCCATGACTTCTCGGGGAGCGAGGTATCCGTGCGGAAGGAAGCCACGCTCGACCACACCTGGTTTCGGCAGGCGCCCATGCCCGGGGTGCCGGCGGACTCCTTCAGCGTGCGGTGGACCGGGACGCTCGTGGCACCTGCAACCGGGCGGTACGCTCTGGGTGCCCAGGTGAACGGAGCGGTGAAGGTGTTCCTCGACGACTCGCTCGTCGTGGACTTCTCCGACCGCTACGTGGTGGCGACCCACACGGGGTGGGTGGACCTCCAGGCCGGCTCCCGCCACAAGCTCGAGGTGGAATACCACGACCGGCGCATCGACGCTCAGGTGCACCTGGTGTGGTCGCCCCCGGCCCCGCACCTCCTGGACGACGCCGTGGCGGCGGCGCGGAATGCCGACGCCGCCGTCATGTTCCTGGGGCTGTCACCCCGCCTGGAGGGAGAGGAGATGCCGGTGGAGGTCCCGGGCTTTTCCGGAGGCGATCGGGTGACCCTCGACCTGCCGGCACCCCAGCGGGAGCTTCTGCAGGCGGTTACCGCCACGGGGAAGCCCGTGGTCCTGGTTCTTCTCAGCGGAAGCGCCGTGGCCCTGCCGTGGGGCGCCGACCACGTCCCTGCCATCATCGAGGCGTGGTATGGCGGACAAGCCGCGGGCGATGCCATCGCCGACGTGCTCTTCGGCGACGTCAGCCCCGCCGGCCGCCTGCCGGTCACCGTCTACCGCTCGGTGGACCAGCTTCCGCCGTTCTCGGACTACGACATGTCGGGACGGACGTATCGGTACTTCCGCGGGGACCCACTCTTCCCCTTCGGTCACGGGTTGAGCTACTCGACGTTCCACTACGAGAATCTCGAGGTCGTTCCCCGGGTCCATGCGGACGAGGCCCTGAGCGTCTCCGTCGAGGTCGAGAACGCAGGGACCATGCCGGCGGACGAGGTGGTCCAGGCGTACCTCGCGGACACCAATGCTCCTGTCCCCGTGCCGGTGCGCTCCCTGGTGGGCTTCGAGCGTGTATCGCTGGCGCCGGGGGAGCGTCGCCGGGTGACCTTCCAGATCGCTCCGGACGCGTTTTCGGTCATCGACCCCGCCGGCCACCGGGTGGTGGAGCCGGGTATCTTCGAGCTGTCGGTGGGTGGCAAGCAGCCAGGTCAACATGGACTGGGGGACGCCTCCACCACGGACGTGCTCACGGCACGGGTCGAGGTGGTGCGTTAGGGAGCGCGCGTTCAAGAAGCGCTCGTTGCCAGCGCCCCGGGCTTCGGTAGAATAGTCTGGACCCAGCTCGACAACCCGGCCGCTCCAAAAGTGCATATGCCCAGACACCCCCTACGCCTCGCGCCGACATTTCTCGCCGTCGTGCTCCTCGTGGTCGCGCCGGGGTGTGGGCAGCCCAGGGATCCCGGCTCGGTCGTGGATGCGGTGTTCGACGCGTACGGCGGGCGTGACCTCCTGGCCGGCATCGAAGCGGTACGGCTGGAGGGAACCATCGTCACCGCCACGCAGGGTGGGCACGGCAGCTTCATCCGCATCGTGGAGGGCCCGGATCACCTGAAGGTCCTGCTCCACTACCCGCGGCACGTGGAGATCCGCATCGTGGAAGGCGACGAGGGCTGGAGCGGCGGATCCCCCCAGACCCTCGCCGCGGCCTCCGGTCCCATGCTCGCCGCCATGCAGCTGCAGGCGTCGCGCTCCTGGGTGCCCTGGATCCTGGACGAGATGCGGGACAGCCTCGAGGTCGAGCGAGCCGACAGCGCGGTGGTGGTGATGTCCGGCCCCCTGAGGCCGGGCCTGGTGCTCCGCTTCTACGTGGATGTCCACTCGCACCACGTCCTGCGCACGGAGTCGGACATGACGACCGGCGGGATGCAGATGGAGTTCGCCACGGACTACGGCGACTTCCGAACGGTGTCGGGCCTGCTCGTTCCCTTCCGCGAAGAGAGCTTCGCCTCCGACACACACACGGCGTCCCTCATCGTGGACACCGTGCTGGTCAATCCGCCGCAGCAGCAGCGGAAGCTACCCCTGGGTGGGTGACAGGCCCGGTCCTCCTTGCTGTCCGGCGGCAGGCGGCCTATCAGTACCGTCTGAAGAGACGGCTCCATCGACCGTACCGAACGGGACCGTAGCCCCGGGCGGCACTCCCCCCGAGCGAGGCTCTCAGTCGCAGACCGTGCCCCACATCCCTCCGTTCCAGCCCGACCGGCGCCTGTTCCCGTTCGAGTCCAGATGGCTCGAGACGGAAGTGGGACCCGTGCACTACATCGACGAGGGCGAAGGAGAGCCGATCCTGTTCCTCCACGGGAATCCGACGTGGAGCTTCCTCTACCGTGGGATCGTCATCCGCTTGCGGAAGAAGTACCGGTGCATCGCCGTCGACTACCCCGGGTTCGGGCTCTCCGCCCGCCCCGAGGACTACGGATACACCCCCGCGGAGCACGCCGACGTCGTGGCGACGCTGGTGCGCCATCTCGACCTCAGGCGCCTCACCATCATGGGCCACGATTGGGGCGGGCCCATCGGCATGCGGGTGGCGCTGGACGAGACATCCCGACTGCGCGCTCTGGTCATGGGCGACACGTGGTACTGGCCTCCGGACGCCTGGCAGCTGAAGGCCTGGGCGTACGTCATGGCCAGCGCTCCCGTGCAGACGCAGATCATCCGGCGGAACATCCTGGTCGAAAGGCTGATGCCGTACGGGGTCAAGTTCCCGCTGGCCGACGAGGTCATGCACCACTACCGTGAGGCCCTCCCGACGCCCAAGAGTCGCATCGGTGCCGCGGAGTTTCCACGTCAGATGATGGAAGCGAGCCTCTGGCTCGGAGATCTCGCCGATCAGGTGCACGAGAGGCTGACCAACGTTCCCCTTCTGCTTACGTGGGGCATCGGGGACCATCTGTATCCGATGACCCTTATGCAGCACTTTCGCGAGGACTTCAGGCTGACCACGATTCGCCGTCTCGACGCCCGGCATTTTATCCAGGAGGACGCCCCCGGCGAGATTGCCGAGGCCATCGAGGAGTTTCTCACGACGGCGGCGGCGTGACGTTCCTGGCCGTTGCGTCCGGCGGCGCCCTCGGCGCCCTCGCGCGTTACGTCGCCGCGGGATGGGTCCAGACCCTCACGGGGGACTTCTTCCCCTGGGGAACCGTGGCCGTGAACCTCACGGGCTGTGCAGCCCTCGGCTTCCTGATGACGTGGCTGCAGAGCACGGTCGCGTCGCCGGAGCTGCGGCAGCTCATCACCATCGGGTTCCTGGGATCGTTCACCACGTTCAGCACGTTCAGCTACGAGACCGTCGCCATGCTGCGCGACGGGGAATGGTGGCGGGCCGGCGGATACATGGCCGGAAGCGTCGCCCTCGGGCTCTTCGCGGTGTGGGCGGGCATGAACGTGGCCAGCGCCCTGCTCAGGAGGTAGCGATCATGCCCCACTGGTTCGAGGGCGAGCGCACCCTGATGCGCATCTTTCTGGGAGAGAGCGATCGGTGCCCGTCCGGCCCTCACAAGGGAAAGGCGCTCTACGAGGCCATCCTCCTCACCCTTCGCGAGGAGGGCTGCGCGGGAGCGACCGTCGTGCGCGCCATCGCGGGCTTCGGGCCCAGCGCGACGTTGCATACCGGCAGGGTCCTGCGGCTCTCCACCGATCTCCCCGTCATCGTGGAGGTCGTGGACGACGAGGAGAAGCTGCAGCGCATGTTGCCACAGCTCGAGGAGATCATGGGGGGTGGCTTGATCACGCTGGAGAAGGCGCGGGTGGTCATGTACCGCGCCGTAGGGTGAGTCGGCGATGAGGCCCACATGACGTCCCATACAGACATTCCCGATCCGCCCCGTGGCTCGCAGGTTGATGACTTGATGACGATGCGGAATGCCACCCTGCTCGACGCGCCCGACATCGCGGACGTCCATCACGCGAGCCGGGCCGCGGCGCTGCGGGACATCGTGCCCGCCGACCTTCTCGGGATCATGACGCTCGAGGAGCGCCGCGCACGCTGGGAGGAATGGCTGGCCGACCCCCGCTGGGTCACCATCGTAGCCGAGGTGGGAGGTCGGATCGTCGGATTCGGGACCCTCGGACCCTCGCGCGACGACGACGCGGATCCGGAGCTGGTGGCCGAGATGCCGACCCTCTACGTGCACCCCTCCAGTTGGCGTAGGGGCATCGGGAGACGGCTGTGCGACGAAGTGGTCTCCAGGGCCGCCGACTTAGGCTATCGGGAGCTCACGCTCTGGACATTGGAGGCCAACCGGGGAGCCCGTCTCTTCTACGCGTCCCTCGGATTCGCCGCCGACGGCGTCTCCAAGAAGGACGACGATCCGGTGCCCACGGATCTCATCGCGGTGCGCCTGCGCATGGACCTCACCTGACGCCCCGACGCCGCACTCCCACTTCACTCTTGGAGGAGAGCCCGACGTGACCGCCCTCGCCTCGTCCGACGCCCACCAGCCCGTCGTCGCCACCGGACTCCCCAAGCCCGTCGGTCCGTACTCTCCGGCTATGGCGTTCGACCGCCTCGTCTTCGTTTCGGGCCAGGGGGCGACGGACCCCGCAACGGGCCGCCTCGCCGGCCTCGACGTCGAGACCCAGACCGAGCAGGTCTTCAGGAACATCGAGGCGATCCTCGAGGCGGCGGGCACCGATCTCCGCCACGTGCTGCGGTGCGGCGTGTTCATCGTCGACATGCGGGACTTCGAGGCGATGAACGCCGTCTACGCGCGGGTCTTCGGCGAGCACAGACCGGCTCGCACCACCGTCCAGGTGGCCTCTTTGCCTCATGCAGGTCTTCGCGTGGAGATCGATGCCATCGCGTATCGCCCCTAGGCGAAGGGCGTAGCCTCACCCACGGCGGTTCGTGAGGACGTCGGCTCGCCGTATCTTTCGGAGTGCAGGATCTCCGTCTCCTCCCGCACAGGGGTGAGCCATGGACCGCGCGGACGCCCTCGAACGACTTCGGCAGCCTCCGAACGA
>JAJDNI010000011.1 GCA_022340755.1 Gemmatimonadota bacterium | reverse complement strand
TTCGACATGTAGTGGGCCATGAGGAGATCGCGGCTCATCCCCAGATCGGCGGCCATGAACGGCCACTGTCGGGTCGTGCCTTCCCACCAAGCGTCCCGCTTGGCCTCGGGTAGCTTCACCACCTCGCCTCGGCCGATGTCCATCCACAACGCGTCGTCGCGGATGTACGCCCGCGCCCAGGTGATCTCCCCGGGAAGGCTCTCGCCCGTGAAGGTGCCACCGGGCGTCGGGAAGTAGGCCGCCGGCTGCCGGTAGCTGTGCACCCCCTCGAGGGTGTCCGGGTCGTGGTTGAGGGCGTAGGCGCCGCACGAACCCGAGTTGAGGAGCACCCACACGAAGCGTCCCTCGTGCTCTCCTCCCCAGCGCACGTCGTGGAACATCACGGCCTGGTGGAGCCCTTTGGCCTTCAACAGACGTTTGAGCATCTCCATGGGCATGGCGTTGCCCTGGTCCGCCTCGGTGGCGGTGATGACCAGGTCGCCGTCGGACTCCGGGCGGCACACGGAGTTGAAGAGTCCTTCGGAGAAGTCCGACGGGGGCCGCAGAGGGATGAGGCCCAACTGGTATTGCCAGCCGATGCAGTCGGCTCGGTACTCTTCCACCATGTCCTTCACCACGAGATAGTCGCGGAGCTGCTCCCGGGTCGCGCCCTCGTCGAAGTCGTCGGCTCCGTCCTCGCGCCAGTGGAAGGTGACGCCGGCGTCCTTCACGAAGGCCAGGGCATCGTCGATGCGCCCCTCGGCGATGCTCCTGCCCCGATGGATGATCCAGGCCTGGTCGACCTTGTGCTCGCTGAAGCCGTGATGGTTCAGAAGCCGCGGGCCGAAGTACCCGTTGATCATCCCCATGGAGGTGTCACCCAGCATGAGGATGAGGGCACGACGGTCCTGGAACCCCCGGGCGACCCCGGCGGCGAGCTTCCGCGCCTCGGCGCTGACAGGCGCGCCGTGGGAGATGCCCTCGCCGCCGTAGTCGATGAGCCCGGTTTCGCACCACTCCTCCAAGCGCGCCATGAACGCCTGGTCCGCCGTCCAGTCCGAGGCGTCCGTCCACACCCGTGAGTGCCTCCTGTTCAGGCTCTCGAGGCAGGCCCCCGTGTTGAGCAGCCCCACCAGCCCGGGCCACTGGCCCGAGAAGTTGCTGGCCAGCAGCAGGGGGTTGTCCTTCCCTACCACGCCCTCGGTCGTGTGTGGGCCATAGAACCAGTGCACGCAGATGCCGATCATGGGATCCTGCACCGGGCCGAGCTTGTCCAGGGCCTCATGGGGCTTGGTGAGGAATCCCTCCACGCGGAACGGCTCCCGGCCCAGCTTCTTCAGCGCTCTCTCCATCTGCGCCGTGGCCTCGTTCACGTTCGGCAGGGCCATCTCGTTGGGAAGAGGCCGGCCGTCACCAGGCCAGAAGAGTGCGATACGCTGCTTCATGTTCCTCCTCCGCGACGGGGCTCCGGAGCCATCCCCCTAGTTGGTGATGGGCTGGCCACCCTGCTGGATGTTGTCCTTCGTGAAGATCCGGGTTCCCAGAACGATCTTCTTCTCCACCTGCTGGCCGCCGAGGATCTTCAGCGCTTCGTCGATGGCGACATCACCCCCGGTGGGATAGAGAAACGTTGCGTCGAGGATCCCCTGGGCCACGTACTGCTGCCCCTCCTGGGGCAACCCGTCGATGCCCACGAACTTCATCTCGCCCTCGCGGCCCGCCGCCTTCGCCGCCAGCCACGCCCCGTGCGCGCCGGGGTCGTTGTGGGCGTAGACCAGATCGATATGGTCGTTTGTGGCCAGGGCCGACTCCATCTCGGTGCGAGCGTCGGGCTCGAGCCACTTCATCTCGCCCGTGAACACGATCTGCAGGCCCGGGTTGTGCTCGAGATCCAGCCCCTCCAGGAAGCCCTGATGCCGATCCTGACCGGGGGTGGACGTCATGAGACCCTCCAGCTCCACGATCTTACCCTGCCCTCCCAGGGTCTCGCGGATCCAGCGTCCCGCCTCCCTGCCGATGCGCACGTTGTCCGCACCGATGAACTGCGTGTACTGGTCTCCCTGCACCTCGCGGTCCAGCACGATGACGGGGATCCCCTTCTGGTACGCCGCCGCCACGGGCTGGGTGAGGGGCGCGGCTTCCTTGGGGCTGATGATGAGCAGATCCACGCCCTGATCGACGAACTCCTCCACCTGAGCGCGTTGGGTCAGCGACGAATTCTGCGCGTCCTTGAAGATCACCTTCAGGTTGGAGTGCTTTTCGGCCGCGGCGCGGACGTCGGCGTCCATCTGCACCCGCCAAGGCTCGCCCAGGTTGCACTGGCTCATGCCAATCACCCAGGGGTCCTCGGCCGTGCCCGCGTGCTTCTTCGGGGCACCCCCTGCGCACGCGGTGACGAGCACGACAGCTCCCGCCGCCACCAGGGCCATGCCGCCGGGTCTCGACCCGGATCGTCGGAGGATCACGCGCATCCGCATCTCCTGTCGGTGTCCGAAGGTGCCCGCCGCCCCGTGGACGCAGGGGCGGACGTGGCGTGGCACGCCGCTTGGCGCTCGGTAGATGTGTCGCCCGAGCCCGCGCATCGCAAGGAGGCCCCGACGACGGACCCGACAGGCCCGAGCCGTTCGGCGCGCACCGTTGCTGCCCCCTACCGCACGCGTTAGCCTCCGCGGATGATCGTGACCGCTCAGACCGACGCCGCCCCGGCACCGTCCACCTGGCTCCCCGAATGGCTGGAGGGGCTGTATTCGCCCCTGGCCACGCATCCGCTCGTGCTGGCGACCCTGGTCGTCGTCGTGGGGCCGGCGACGGCCATCGCCGCCCGTTGGCTCATCCTGCTGGCGGGCCGCCGGATCACGCGACGCACCCAGACGGAGTTGGACGACCAGCTCCTCCGGCTGGCCGCATGGGTCGTGGCCCTGATCATCGGGTATCTGGGCGTGGTGGGCGCCGCCGAGACGCTGCCGCTGCCGGCGGCGG
Source organism: Gemmatimonadota bacterium (assembly GCA_022340755.1). Classification (GTDB taxonomy): domain Bacteria; phylum Gemmatimonadota; class Gemmatimonadetes; order Longimicrobiales; family Gaopeijiaceae; genus SZUA-318. Next base: position 13,876 of record JAJDNI010000011.1, on the reverse strand, counting down.
GTGGCGGATCCGGCGTAGGCGTGCCTCCCGCGGCCCGTCCGCGGCCTCGGCAGCCGAGGATCCCCTAGCGGTCCCGCCCCCGCTGGAAGAGCACGGCGCAGATGATGATCGCACCCGTCAGCATGAGCCGCGTCGCCTCCGGCGCCGCGTTCAGCGACAAGATCTTCTGTAGGTACCCGATGGTGAGGACCCCGATGAGCGTCGTCGTCACGCTCCCCTTCCCGCCCATCAGCGAAGTGCCGCCGATGACCACCATGGCGATGGCATCGAGCTCGTAGCCCATCCCCGTCTCCGGGTCGCCCTGCATCTCCTGAGCGGCCTGGCAGATGCCCGCCACCGCCGCCATGAGCCCAGAAAGGGCATAAGCCACGATGAGCGTGCGTGCCACGGGAACCCCGGAAAGCCGCGCGGCCTCCTCGTTGCCTCCGACGGCGTAGATGTGCCGTCCCAGCCGCAGCCTGGCGAGGATGATCCAGGTCGCCAGCACGCAGGCAAGGAAGACCAGGGTTACGATGGAGACGTTGCCACCCACCACCCGGGAGTCGATGAGTCCGAAGATGCGGGGCATCGGCACCAGGTGAGCGACCCCGTCGGCGCCGGTGACGTAGTTGGTGATCTTCTGCCCTCCGGAGACCACCTTCGCCAACCCTCTGGCGAAGACCATCATGGCGAGGGTGACGATGAACGGCTGGATGCGCATGCGCGCCACCAACATGCCGGACACGGAGCCCAGGGCGGTGCCGATGACCAGAACGGCCGGGATGGCCCACACCGCCGGCCAACCCATGGGCAACGTCAGCCACGCGAAGCCCACCGCGCTCAGCGCCAGCACGCTGCTCACCGACAGGTCGATGCCGGCCGTGAGGATGACCACGGTCATGCCGCAGGCGAGGATCCCGAAGACCGAGACCTGGCGAAGCATGTCCCGATGGACACTCCATCGGAAGAACGCTCCGTCCGCGTTGAAGACGCAGCCGATGACAAGCATGAGCGCCAGGGCCAGGAGAGCCCGGGCCACAGGCGTGGCCAGCCAGCCCCGCAGCCGGGAGTCGGTGGGGCCGTTCACCGCAAGCCTCCATCCCGATCACGGGCGGCGAAGAAGCCGTCCCTTTCCTCGCCACTGTCGACACCCATGGCGGCGGCGAGCACCGCGTCCTTCGTGGCGACGGCTCCCTCCAGCTCAGCGGAGATGCGCCCGCGGTGGAGCACGAGGATGCGATCCGAGAGGAGGAAGAGCTCCTCCATCTCCGAGGTGATGAGCACGATGGAGATCCCCCGCGCAGTCCAGTCCCGGACGAGCGCGTAGACGTCGGCCTTGGCCCCGACGTCGATTCCCCGGGTGGGCTCGTCCAGGAGCAGGACCCGTGGCTCCACCATGAGACAGCGCGCCAGATAGGCCTTCTGCTGGTTGCCGCCGGAGAGGGCCCGCACCGGTGCATCCAACGAGGGTGCGCTCAGGTGGAATCCCCGCGTGAGCTCCGCGACCGCGTCCCGCTCCTGCCGCCGACGCAGCCATCCAAGCGTCCGGGAGAAGCGGTCCAGACTCGACAGGCTCACGCTGTGGGTCACGCTCAGCCAAGGCGCGAGACCCAGCCCCTTCCGGTCGGCCGTGAGAAGCGCGACCCCGGCGCGCAGGGCTTCACCAGGATTCGAGGGTGCGTACGGCGCGCCGAAGAGCCTCATTTCTCCCCACGCGCGCTTCCCCAGGGCGCCGAAGACGGCGTGGAGCACGTCGCTGGCGCCGGAGCCTTGCAGCCCCGCGAGACCCACGACTTCACCGGCCGCCAATGTGAAGGAGACGTCGTTCACGACGACCCTGCCCGCGCGGGCCAGCTCCGGAAGCGGATGGGCGACGGTGAGGGCGCGCACCTCGAGAGCCGGCGCCCGACCCGCCGCCCCGGCCTGCCGGGCGCCCTCCGCTGCCGAGTCCTTCCGACGGAGGCGCGTCACTTCTCGGCCTACCATGAGCGTCACCAGCTCGTCGGGGGAAAGCTCCTGCGCCGGCGCCGTGGCGACACGGACCCCGTCACGGAGAACCGTGATGCGGTCGGCGAGGCGGTAGATCTCCTCCATCCGATGGGTGATGTAGACGATCCCCCGCCCTCGATCTCGAAGGGACCCCAAGCGGGCGAACAGCGCATCCACCTCCCGCTCGGCGAGGGCGCTGGTGGGCTCGTCCAGAACCAGAATGCGGGCGTCCCATGCCAACGCCCGTACGATCTCGAGCATCTGCTGGACGGAGACCGGGAGCTCGGCGACGAGCCGACGGGGCGATACATCCAGCCCCGCATCGTCGAGGATACGCCGGGCCTCGGCTTCCTGGAATGCGAAGGCCACCCGACCCCATCGTCCGACGACCTCCCGACCGAGAAAGAGGTTGTCGGCCACCGTCATCGAAGGGATCAGGGAGAGCTCCTGGTGGATGGTGGCCACGCCAGCGTCCACCGCCTGCGCCGGCACCGAGAAACGCCTGGAACGGCCCCCCAATACGAGCTCGCCGGTGAAGTCCGCATACACGCCCGACAGGATATTCACCAGCGTGCTCTTACCCGCCCCGTTCTCGCCGGCCAGGACGTGCACTTCCCCCGGGAGCACGTCGAAGTCCACCGCGTGGAGAATCTCCACGGGGCCGAACGACTTGCGGATGCCGCGCAAGCTGACGAGTGGCTCCGGGCTCACGACCACTCCTGAAGCGGAAACAGGCGGGGGAAGTAATACAGCGGCGAAGGGGCCGGGAACAGCGGTGGGAGGCCCCTCGTGCCGCTCCCATTGACATCTTAGGGGAATGACGGGAGCTTCCCCTAAGCATTCTATGGAACAGAAGGAAACCTACGTGCCGAGGGCCGCAAACAGGGAGAGGAAGGCACACATGATGCGCATGGACATCCTCCAGGGAACGCTGGACGTGCTCGTGCTGCGCACGTTGGCGGCATCCGGCTCCATTCACGGCTACCAGATCGCCCGCACCATCAAGGAGCGCTCGGAGGACGTCCTCCAGGTGGAGGAAGGCGCCCTCTACCCCGCCCTGCACCGCCTGGAGCGGAAGGGGTGGATCCGCTCGCAATGGGGACGCTCCGAGAATCGCAGGCGCGCCAAGTTCTACCAGCTCACGGGCGCCGGCCGACGTGCCCTGCAGCAGGAGGTGAGCGCGTGGGATCGGTACACGTCGGCGGTGGGCAAGGTGCTCTCGGACGTGCCGTCCGGCCCAACCGGGAGCACGAAGTAGCCGTGAACGTCTGGAGCGTGATCCGGTCCATCCTGGGTCGAAGGGGTGTGGAGCGCGACATCGCCGAGGAGGTGGAGGCGCATCTGCAGCACCGCGTCGACGATCTCGTCGCCTCGGGGCTTTCGCCCGAGGAGGCCCGGGGCCAGGCCGAGGTGGAGTTCGGCGATGTGGAGAGGATTCGCCGGGAGTGTGCCGCGGAGCGCCTTCAGGCCGAACGTTCCGCCGGCCTTTCGCACGCGCTCGACACCTGGCGCCAGGACGTAACCTATGCGCTGCGGCAGATCCGCCGGAGCCCAGGCTTCGCCGCCGTGGCGATCCTCACGCTGGCCCTCGGGATCGGCGCTACGACCACCATCGCGGCGGTGGTTCACGCCGTTGTGCTCGCCCCCCTGCCCTTCGCCCATCCGGATCGCCTGGTCTACGTGCAGGAGACCACACCGCGGGGCGACTGGTTCTCCGTGGCCGAGGGCAACTTCCTCGACTGGCGGGACGACACCTCCACCCTCGCCGACGTGGGCGCGCTGACCTTCCGCGGTGGAACCGTCCAGGCCGGGAGCGAGCCCCGCCGTGTCTCCGTCGCGTGGACGAGCGCCTCGCTGTCCCGGACCCTGGGTGTGACGCCGATGTTGGGCAGGAACATCCAGGACGACGAGGACCGTCCGGGCGCCCCCGGCCCGGTGACGGTTCTCACCTACCACGGATGGCAGGATCTTTTCCAGGGTGACCCTTCCGTGGTGGGCCGGGACGTCATCCTGGACGGAACCGCCCACACCGTGGTGGGCGTCCTTCCCGACGGCCTCTCCTTCCTCGCTCGGGCCGACCTGCTCGTGCCTCTGGGGGCCAGCCCGACCTCGGACCGCGGTGAACACTATCTGGACGTGTGGGCGCGCCTGACTCCGGGCTCGGACATCGAGGCAGCCCGTGCGGAGTTGTCCGCGCTTTCCAGGGAGATCGACGCGACACACCCGGAGATCGCCGGGTGGGGCGTGCGGCTCACAGCGGCGGTGGACCAGCTGGTGGGCCCCGACCTCCAGAGGGCCGGGTGGGTTCTCCTCGCCGCCGCGGTGCTTCTCCTGCTCATCGCTTGTGTGAACGTCTCGAATCTCCTTCTGGCCCGGAGCACCCTGCGCCGGGGCGAAGTGGGGGTGCGTCTGGCCCTCGGGGCCGGACGCCGGCGCATCGTCCGCCAACTTCTCACCGAGAGTCTGATCCTCTCGGGGTTCGGAGGGCTCGCCGGTCTCCTCATCACCGTGGCGGCTCTGCCCACGGTGCAGCGTCTGGGCGGAGACCGGATCCCCCGGCTGGACCAGGCAGCGGTGGACCCCACCGTCCTCGTGGCCTGCCTGGCCGCGGTGGTGGTGGCGGCCCTTCTCTTCGGCATGGTCCCCGGGCTGGACCTCGGCGGACGAAATGTCGGCAGCAGCGGCCCCGTGGATGCCCTGCGCGCTTCACAGAGGGTGGACGCCTCTTCGGGTCGGGGACTCCGCAGTGCGATGGTGGTCAGCCAGATCGCCTTGTCCATGGCGCTCCTCCTGGGGACCGGACTACTCGTGCACTCATTCCTTCGACTGTCCTCGGCGGACCCCGGCTTCGACCCTGAGCATGCCCTCACCGCGGACCTGAGCATGCCCGACGCCGTGTACTCGCCGGACCAGCGGCGCACGCTCGTGGCGGAGCTCCTCGACGCCGTGGGCCGGGTCCCGGGTGTGGACGCTGTCGGGGTGACCGCGGTGAAGCCGTTCTCGGGCATGAACCTCGCCAACTTCACCGCCCGAGAAGATCGAATGCCCGCGGACGCCCGGGACTTCCTCCCCATCGCCTGGCGGGTGGTGTCGCCCGGCTTCTTCCGGGCCATGGGCGTGAAGGTCCTGGAGGGGCGGACCTTCCGTGACGACGACGGAGCCGGGGAGGGTGCCTGGACCGTGATCGTGAGCAAGAGTCTGGCGCGCGAGCTGTGGCCCGACGGAGACCCGGTGGGCGGCACCTTGGTATGGGGAGACCCCCAGGGGTCGCGCATGAGGGTCGTCGGCGTCGTGGACGACGTGCAGGACGTGCACGCAGGACAGGAGCCTCCACCCTTGCTCTACGTCCCGCACCGTGAGATGCCCTGGGCCGCGGTGACGCTGGTGGCCCGCGTGCACGACTCGTCGGCCGCGGTGGCCGCAGCCATCCGGTCGGCGGTCCGGCGTACCGCGCCCGGCCTGGCCGTCCCCGAGCTGAGCTCCCTCCGTGAGGATGTCCGCTCGGCAGTGGCGCCCCGACGGTTCAACGCCCTCATCCTGGGCACATTCGCAGGGACGGGGCTCCTTCTGGCCCTCGTCGGCGTCTACGGCGTGACCGCCTTCGGTGTGAGCGGACGGGTTCGCGAGATCGGGATCCGGCTGGCTCTGGGAGGCGAGCCGGAAGGGATTCTGCGCATGGTCCTGGCCCACAGCCTGCGCCTGAGCATTCTGGGAACCCTGATGGGGGCGGGCCTTGCGTGGGGCACACAGCTCTGGCTGTCCCGGACCACCGACGGGTTCCTCTCCTCCATGCTCTACCACACCCAAACCACGGACCTGGCGACATGGGTGGTGGTCCCGGCCGTCCTTCTGGGAGCGGCCCTCGTGGCGGCATGGATCCCTGCCCGGCGCGCCACGCGGGTGGATCCGCGGGAAGCGTTGGCGGACCAATGACCGCCGGAGCGGCGCTCCACGGACCGCTCGAACTCGAGGGTGGCGGGGCGCGCTCCCACCCCCTGGTGGGATCGTATTGGCTCAGCAGGTACTGGACGTGCTGGATGGCATCCAGCGAGTCGGCCGCTTCGGGTTGCGGACCGGCGTGCAGGCTGGGCGCAGCCGGGATGGCGAGGAAAGACCGCCTCTATCCGTCGACGGCGATGATCTGGGACCGATCGGTGCCCACGCTGACCCACCGGACCGGTGCCTCCGTGAGCTCCTCCAGCCGATCCAGGTAGCGGCGCGCGTTGACCGGAAGGTCGCCGAGCGCGCGTACCTTTCCCGTGGGCGTTTGCCACCCGGCCATGGTCTCGTAGACCGGCTCCACCTTGCCTAGGGACCACGTGTCGGCGGGAAAGCCCTCCTCGACCCTGCCGTCGGGCATGCGGTACGCCGACGCGATCTTCAGCTCCGCCAGCGTGTCGAGGACGTCGAGCTTGGTCACCGCCAGCCCGGTGAGCCCGTTCACCTGGGCGGCGAACCGGGACAGGACCGAATCGAACCAACCGCATCGCCGGGGCCTGCCGGTGGTGGCGCCGAACTCGCCGCCGAGCTGGCGGACGTGCTCATCCATCTCCGGCTCGAATGCCGTGGGCAGGGGACCTTCTCCGACCCGTGTCGTATACGCCTTGACCACGCCCACCACGGTGTCGATGGCGGTGGGCCCGATGCCCGTGCCGGTGCAGGCCGCGGCGGCCGTGGTGTTGGATGACGTAACGAAGGGATACGTGCCGTGGTCCAGGTCCAGCGCGGTGCCCTGCGCGCCCTCGAGGAGAACGCGCTTGCCCGCCTTCAGCGCGGTGCTGATCTCCGGCCCCGTGTCCGTCGCCAGGGCCAAGAGCCGGGGACCGAGACCCAGAGCGGCCTCCATGTGACGGTCGAGCTCGTCTCCGGCTTCCTGCCCCAGCTCCTCCAGGCGGGAGCACACTCGCTTCAGGGCGGCCCCGACCCGCCCCCCGAGGCGCTCCGCGTCGGTGAGGTCGGCGACACGCACGCCCCGGCGACCCGCCTTGTCTTCGTAGGCCGGTCCGATCCCCCTACCGGTGGTGCCGATCTTCTCCACGGCGGACGTCTCGGCGGCGCGGTCCATGAGACGATGATACGGCAGCAGGACGTGCGCGCGGCGGCTGACCCCTACCCGTCCATCGACGTCGATGCCCCGCGCGGCGAGCGTGTCATACTCCTGGAAGAACTGCTCGACATCCAGGACGACCCCGTTGCCCAGAAGGCAGCGGGTCCCCGGATGCAGGATCCCGGAGGGAATCTGATGGAGGACGAACTCCTCACTCCCTACGTGGACGGTGTGTCCGGCGTTGGCCCCGCCCTGATACCGGGCGATGACGTCTACGCCTTCGGACAGAACGTCGACGATCTTCCCCTTCCCCTCGTCACCCCACTGGCAACCTACGACGACGGTGCAGGATCCGGTCACGGACATGTGGCCCCGCTACAAGAAAAGAGGGCCCGTCCCGGGGGATGGGCCCTGCTGACTGCTGTATCCTTCGGGAAAAGCTAGCAGGTCGCCGAGAGCGGGGGTACCCCGCGCAGGGGACCCACGAGGCGGAAACGCCTTGCCTTCCTGCTCCGCGGCGGACACGAACGTGGGGGCCGCACCCCCCTCCTACGCCCTTGCCGTCTCCAGTAGCCCCGCCGTCTCCAGCACGCCGCGGATCTCCTCGACCCGCGCATCCGAGGCGGGCACGAGCGGCGGCCTGGGCACCCCACCGTGGAGACCCAGTATGTCGAGAGCGGCCTTGATCCCGGGAACGCCCATGCCACCCACGATCTTCGTGTGCACCGGCTCGATGCGTTCCTGCGCGCGGCCCGCGTCGGCCTTGCGCCCCTCACTGAAGGCCACGCTCACTTCCGCGGCCTCCGCAGGTGCCATGAGGCCCACGCCCACGATGCCGCCGGTCGCGCCGAGCTCGAGCGCCCCGTAGAGAACGGAGCCCGCCCCGACGAGAACCTGGAAGCCCTGCTCGCATTGATCGACGAGCTCGCCGATCAGCTCGAGCTTCGCCCTGGAGTCCTTGATCCCCACGATGTTGGGGTGGTGGGACAGCTCCGCCACGAGACCCGTCGGCAGATCCAGCGTCGAGAGCCGGAGCGGCACCTGGTAGACGACGACGGGGACGGATGACGCGTCCGCTACGGCACGGTAGTGGCGCGCGAGGGCCTCCGGCGTCATCCCGCCCTTGTAGTAGGCCGGCGGCTTCACCAGCACGGCATCGGCGCCCGCTTCGGCCGCGGCCCGGGTCCGGCGGACGGTGGCGCGGGTGGATTCGGCACCCGTGCCCGCAATGAGCACGCCTCCCTCGGGAAGGACGTCGCGGGCCGCCTCCAGCATGGAGATCATCTCGGATTCGTCCAGCAACACCGATTCACCCGTGGAGCCACCGACCAAGACCCCGGCCAGCGGGTGGCGCATCCAATGGCGCAGGTTGGCGCGGAGGGCCACGAGGTCGACTTCTCCGGTCACCGGATCGAACGGCGTGGTGACGGGCAGGAATGTACCGCGAAGCTCCACGGACATGAGGCTCATCGCTCCCGGAACAGGTGGCTCATCTCGTCCTGCATGTTCGCGCTCCCGGGTCGCGCGGATCGGGGGTCGTTGAACATGTTCATCTTGAGGTCGAAGTCCGCCGGGTTGTTCGCCGCGGCCTTCGCCACCTCGAAGTCGACGATATCCCGCCTCACGAGATCCATCAGGTGCTGGTCGAAGGTCTGCGACCCGTAGTGGTCCTTCCCCTCCTCGATGAGGTCGCTGATCTCGTCCATGCGGTTCTTGTCCTTGATGCAGTCGCGGATCGTCGCGCTCACGGGCATGATTTCCATCGCCGCGATGCGGCCCCCCGCCTTCCTCTGCACCAGCCGCTGGCTGATGACCGCCATGAGCTGCTCGGACAGCCGGATGCGGATCATCTCCTGCTCACCCGGATCGAAAACGGCGATGACGCGGGAGATGGTCTGCATGGCGTTCTTCGTGTGCAGCGTCGAGATGACCAGATGGCCGGTCTCGGCGGCCTTCAGGGCCGTCTCGATGGTGACCTTGTCCCGCATCTCGCCGATGAGGATCACGTCGGGATCCTGCCGCAGGACGGAGCGAAGTCCCGTGGCGAAGGAATCCGTGTCGGTGCCGATGTCCCGTTGGGTGATGGAGCACTGGATGTCCCGGTGGAGGAACTCGACGGGGTTCTCCAGCGTGACGATGTGCAGGCGCTTGTTCTGGTTCATCCAGTTGATCATCGCCGCCATGGTGGAGCTCTTCCCGCAGCCCGTCACACCGGTGACGAGGATCAGCCCGCGCTCGTGATGCGCGATGTCCTCGATGATGGGCGGTAACCCCAGATCCTCGATGGTGGGGATGTCGAAAGGGATCACCCGCATGATGATCATGGGGGTGCTGCGCTGCTTGGCGATGTTCACGCGAAAGCGACCGATGCCCGCCAGGCCCCACGAGCAGTCGTAATCCAGGAGCTGGTCGAAGTTCTGCCGATCCTCCTCGTGGGGCATCAGCTTCAGCGCGATCGCCTTGACCTGCTCCGGCGTGAGCCTTTGCTGGGTCAAGGGCACCAGATCACCGTAGATCCGGGCGCGGATGACGTCTCCCGCCTTGATGTGGATGTCGCTGGCGCCTCGGTCGATGGCGGCTTTGAAGATCTCCTGCATGGCGGACCCCTCCGGGACGTATGACAGTATCGCTAAGATAGCCCGGCGCTCAGGGCGGCGACATCGAATTCTGTCAGCCCAGAGCGTCCCGCCAGCGCAGTCCCATCTTCCGGCGTACCTCGGCCATCGTGGCCGACGCGATCGCCCTGGCCTTCTCGGCGCCCTCGTCCAGGATCCGCTTGACCTCCTCGGGATGCGCACGATAGTGCGCGGCACGCTCCCGGAACGGAGCGAAAGCCGCGGCGATGTTCTCCGCGAGGATCTTCTTGCACTCCACGCACCCACGGGTGGCGGCGCGACACTGCGTCGCCACGTCCTCCACCGTCTCCTCGTCGCTGAAGAACTTGTGCAGGCTGAAGACGTTGCACACCTCCGGCCGACCCGGATCGGTGCGCCTCACCCGCTGCGGATCGGTGACGGCGGTGCGCACGCGTGCCCACACCTCGTCGAGCTCGGCCAGGATGCCGACGGTGTTGCCGATGGACTTGCTCATCTTGGCGTCGCCGTCCAGGCCCCGGATCCTGCCGGCGTCCCCGATGAGGGCGGCGGGCTCCGGGAACGTGTCCCCGTATGCCGCGTTGAACTTCCGGGCCACGTCCCGGGCCAGCTCCAGATGTTGGCGCTGGTCCTCGCCCACCGGCACCGCGTCGGCCTTGTAGACGAGGATGTCGGCCGCCTGGAGAATGGGGTAGTTGAGGATCCCCGCAGGCACCGACTCGACGCGCGACGCCTTGTCCTTGTACTGCGTCATGCGCTCGAGGTCCCCCACGGGCGTGACCGCGTTGAAGAGCCACGCCAGCTCCGTGTGCTCGTGGACGTCGGACTGCACGAAGATGATGGCGCGCTCGGGGTCGAGGCCCACCGCCAGGAAGCTGACCGCCAGGTCGAAGACATTGCCGGGAAGCTCCCTCGGATCGGTGCCCGAAGTGATGGCGTGATCGTCCACGATGCACCAGATGCAGTCGTACTCGTCCTGCATGTCCACCCAGCGCTTCAGCGCCCCCAGGTAGTTGCCCAGGTGGGCTTCGCCCGAAGGCTGCATGCCGCTGAAGATGCGTTTCTTCCGATGGGGGGTGGTGCCGTCGCTCATCCGTCGATCCGTGACGGCGGGCGCTTCGAAAGTGCCCGCCCTTGCAGGTGTGTCGCGAGCCCGTGGAGACTCGAGGTCCGCTAAATTAGCGCGCCTCCGGGGGACGTGGGACCCTCGACCGTCCATTCCATCGAAGGGCAGACCGTGAATCCGCTCGTCAGCACCGCGCTCGCCGCCGCCGACGCCGCTGCGGCCATCCATCGTCGCGATCGAGGACACGTCCTCGTGGAGAGCGCCTCCGAGAAGGCACGGGCGGACTACGTGTCCCGCACCGATACCGACGCCCAACGCGCGGCCCTGGAGATCATCCGGTCACGCTACCCCGACCACCAGATCCTCGGAGAAGAAGACGAGCAACCCGTTGAGGAGCGGCTCGCGGCCTGGGACGGCTCGCCGCTCTGGGTCGTGGATCCGCTGGACGGCACGGCGAACTTCCTCCACGGACACCCGCAGCACGCCGCATCGGTGGCCGTCGTCGTGGACGGTGGACCGGCGGCCGGCGCCGTCGTGTGCGCGGCCACCGGCGAGCGGTGGTGGGCGGCACGCGGTGAAGGCGCCTTCAGGGGCGGCCTGCCCATCGCCGTGGCCCCACCGCGCCGCCTCCGTGACGCTCTCGTGGGTACGGGCTTTCCGTTCAAGCTCGTGGACGAGCTGCCGACCTTCCTGGGCCAGCTGGACCGCGTGCTCCGCAACTCGGCGGGGATCCGCCGCGCGGGCGCGGCCGCGATGGACCTGTGCTATCTGGCCCAGGGCTCCCTCGACGCCTTCTGGGAGCTCATCCTGCACCCGTGGGACTTCGCGGCCGGCTGGCTCATCGTGGAGGAGGCGGGCGGGATTCTCACCAAGCTGGACGGCTCGCCGCTGTCGCTGGGCGATCACCCGCTGTTGGGCGCGAGCACCCCGGAGCTGGCGGAAGAGCTGCGGGCGTTTCTGGGCTAGCAGGTCGCTGAGAAAGGGGCTGCCGCTACATGGCGATCCGCCACACCAGCTTGCTCACCACTGCCGTGTGGGTCGGCACCCAGAAGATGTCCCGGGTGTCGGCGCTCTGGTTCACGACCAGATAGAGGTCCGAGCCCGGCTCGGGGATCCAGTTGAGCCGGAAGTTCACGATGATCTCGTCGTCTTCGTTGTTCCACTGCCCCGACAGCGCCCCGAAGAGCCTCGGGCTCACGGCGAAGTCCACTCGGGCTGTGGCCTCGTCCACCAGGAAGCGGCTCTGCCCGAGCGTGATGCGGTTGCGCGCGTACTCTCCACTCAAGCCCACGTGCCTACCGGCCTTCCAGCGCGCCGAGAGCGTGGCCTCCAGCCGGCGTCCACCGTAGAAGGTCCCTTCGTTCACCTCGAGCTGGCCGGAGAGGGGGCGCGCCCGATACGACTCCACCTGAACCTCCCACCGGGACGTCCAGTATGTTCCCACGGGGATCTCCACTCCCTCGAAGAGCTCGAACGGCACATCAGGGTGGTCGGCGCGCCGCTGGAAGTTGAGCTCGAAGTCGTCTCCGCTCTTCAACGTGAACGCCAACGGCACCACCTCGGTCTGCATCGATTGCAGGGCACCGGAGTGGTCGTCGATGTACCACGACGTCTCGAACGGCTTGATCTCGAGCTGCTTGACGAAGGGGAGGAAGGCGGGCCTCGGGTGGAAGGACAGCTCGGTGTCGAAGAGCTGGAAACCCACTCGCCTGACATACCCGACCCTGGGATCGAAGGCCGAGTCCGCCCGCGACCAGGACGCGGAGAACTCCACGAAGTCGTTCGGATACTCCACGAAGAGCCGGTGCGCGAGCCCGTACCGGGTCTCCGCGCCGGAGTCGTACGTCTGCGCCACGGAAAGCCCAGCCGCGAACTCCCGCTCTCCGAAGAGCGCCGACGTGGCGTACCTGAGATCGAACCCGTACGTGGCCGAAGTGCGGCCGGGATCCCGCCGGCCCACCGCCAGGATCCCCACGGAAGACTCGTCGAGCACGTCCCGCTTCCATCGAACGACGCCGAAGGTCGTGGCGGGCTCGGCTCCCTCCGCCTCGGTGCGCAGGGCCATGGCACCCAGCGACGTCGCTCCACTCTTCCCCAACACGCGCACGCCACCGAGGATGGGGATTTCCGAGCGATCCGCCGCAAGACCGATCCTTCGGCTGTAGAAGGGCTCGACGTCGTGCCCCAGGTCGAAGGCGAAGAACTCGCTTCCCTCCAGGAAGAACGTGCGCTTCTCGGGATAGAACAGCGAGAAGCGCGTCAGGTTGACCTGCTCGTGGTCCGACTCCACCTGGGCGAAATCCGGACGGACGGTGACCTGGAGCTTCCAGCTGGGCACCGGGAGAAAGGCCATGTCCAGTCCGGCGCTGCGGACTCCGGACCTCCCCTCCGCGCCGGCCCACTCCACACCCCCGATGCCGTAGGGACGGGCCTCGGCAAGGCGGGTTCCCGAGATCCCGTTGATGCCCGCCAGCGAGCCGGCCCGGCTCAAGGTTTCCAGGTCGTAGTCCCGGGACCACCCCTGCCAGAGGACCTGCTGGCGGAGACGGCGGATGTTGCGCTCGAAGTTGATCCCCCACGGACGCCCGCCCTCCGGCGGGAAGCGCAACGTAGAGAACGGGATCCGCATCTCCGCGAACCACCCCTCTGCGGTTCGGCGCGTGCGCACGTCCCAAACGCCGTCCCAATCCTCGTTGCGATCTCCCCCCGCGATGAGGGCGTCCGCACGTGCCCCGTTGGGATTCGTGACGAACAGGTAGCCGTTGCGGTGGTCGTCGAAGGGGTCGAGCACGACCTCGAAGTTGTCGTCGGCGCCCCAGCTGAAGTCCCGCGCCATCTCGTTGGCCCGGATCCCGTCCGGGTCGGAGTCGTACCCCCAGAAGCCGATGTACAGGGCATCGTGGTCGAAGACGACGGCCACTTCGGTCTTTTCGGTGGCCGGTGCCCCGAAGTCGAGCTCGGATTGGGTGAAGTTCGAGACACGCTGCGCCCGCTGCCACGCGGGCTCGCGGAGGTCGCCGTCCAGGCGGATCCCATCCTGGGTCCGAAGGGCGACCACGGTCGACGGCTCGCTGGTCTGTCCAGCGAGCCGGCAGGCACCGGCGGCCAGCGCCAGCGCCACGACCATGGGCAGGGCCCGGAATGAGGTCAGATCCCGCCTTCTTCCGAGGATTCGTGCTCCACCTGGAGCACCTTCCCCGT
>JAJDNI010000010.1 GCA_022340755.1 Gemmatimonadota bacterium | reverse complement strand
CCCCTCGTGCACCGCCACCTGTGTCAGGATATGGGCTGCCGACCCGAAGCCGTAGAAGCCCAGCCTACGTCCGTCACCCGCCTTGCGCAGCGACCGATACCCGATCAGGCCCGCGCACAGGAGAGGTGCCGCTTGGAGATCTGGGTACCCGTCCGGGACGGGGAAGCAGTATCGGTGATCCGCGACGGCATACTCCGCGTACCCGCCGTCGATATCGTACCCCGTGAACCTTGCCCCATCACAGAGGTTCTCCTGGCCATGTCGACAATATCGGCATGTCCCGTCCGTCCAACCGAGCCAGGGCACTCCCACGCGATCGCCCTCGGCAAAATCGTCCACACCCGACCCCGTCGCGACCACCTCCCCGATGATCTGGTGCCCGAGGATCAGGGGCAGCTTGGGCTCCGTCAGATCCCCGTCTACGATGTGGAGGTCCGTGCGACACACTCCGCACACCCGCACGCGTAGCTTCACCTGCCCCGCGCCCGCTTCGGGCTCTTCCACTTCCGCTTGCCGGAGCGGTCGGTTCACCGCATCCAGGATCATCGCGTTCATGATCACCTCTTCCTTTGCCAATCACTCGGCTCATCGTCGATGATGGCGGGCCGACCGACTGGACGCCATCCCCGGAAGCGGTTGTGGCGCGCCTCGACGCCGGGGCGCCGACCTACCTTGCGCGCTTGTAGGTCCGCGCTCCACACCCTACCGTCCTGTCGTGTTCTCGCGCTGACTTCCCACCCGTCCAGGAACGAGAGGATCGTACGAACCGTGTGCCGCATTCCGCCGATCGACACCAGCGGTGAAGCGGGATGAACACCGTGCTCAGGGAGTTGGGAGGGGAGGGAGAGTCGATGCGGGAGCGGCGGTGGTCCTCGCCGACGGGGCTGTGGCAGCACAGGACCGCGATCATCGCCGTCCTCGCTCTCGTTTCGATCGTCCTGCACCTGGTGCTCCGGCTCGGGGTCCACGCCCCAGCGAGCACCAACCGGATTCCGCTCTTCGTCACGCTGGTGCTCGGCCTGCCGCTCGTGTGGGAGCTACTCGGGAACCTGGTGAGAGGGGAGTTCGGCTCCGACCTGCTGGGCGGCATCTCTATCGTCACCTCGGTCCTGCTGGGCGAGTACCTGGCGGGCTCCATCATCGTGCTGATGCTCTCAGGCGGCGAAGCCCTGGAGCGCTATGCGCTCCGCAGCGCCTCGTCGGTGCTGGCCGCGCTCGCCAAGCGGCTCCCCTCCATCGCGCATCGCAAGCACGGGTCGGTCACGGAGGACATCGCGCTCGATGACATCGACGTGGGCGACACGCTGGTCGTTCATCCGCACGAGATCTGTCCGGTCGACGGTGTCGTGATCGAGGGCCGCAGCGTGATGGACGAGTCCTACCTGACGGGCGAGCCGTTCGAGATGACCAAGACGTCCGGCTCGGCAGTGATCTCGGGTGCGGTGAACGGGCACTCGGCGCTGACGATCCGCGCGACGAACCGGGCGGCCGATTCGCGCTACGCGAAGATCATGGAGGTGATGCGCGAATCGGAGGCGAGTCGGCCTCAGATACGCCGTCTGGGGGACCGCCTGGGAGCCCTCTACACCCCCCTGGCTTTGGCCATCGCGGCGGCCGCATGGGCCATCAGTGGGGAGTCCGTTCGCTTCCTGGCCGTGCTGGTGATCGCCACGCCGTGCCCGCTGCTGCTGGGCATCCCCATCGCCATCATCGGCTCCATCTCCCTCTGCGCGCGCCGGGCCATCATCGTGAAGAGCCCCGTCGTCCTCGAGCAGATCGATGGGTGCCGCACGGCGATATTCGACAAGACGGGCACGCTGACGTACGGGCTCCCGGAGCTCACCGAGCGACTCCTCGCCCCCGACTTCGCCCAGGAGGAAGTCCTCACGCTGGTGGCGAGCGTGGAACGGTACTCGAAGCACCCGCTGGCCCGCGCGATCGTCACGGCCGCGCACGAGGACGGACTTCAACTCCCCGAAGCCACCGAAGTACACGAAGCGCCCGGGCAAGGGTTGCGGGGGGTGGTGGGCGGACGTCGCGTCCACGTCACGAGCCGAGCCCACCTCCAACGGCAGGACCCGCCCGGCATCGCGCACCTGCCCCCGGTGGCGGGTGGTCTCGAGTGCTCGGTGGCCATCGACGGCGTGTATGCTGGTACGCTGCGGTTCCGGGACGCGCCCAAGGCCGAGAGTCGGTCCTTCGTCGATCACCTGGGCCCGAAGCACCGGATCAGCCGCGTGATGATCGTCTCTGGCGATCGCGAGTCGGAGGTTCGCTACCTCGCCGAGGAGGTGGGCATCACCGAGATCCATGCTCAGACCAGCCCGGAGGAGAAGCTGGCCATCGTTCGCCGCGAGACCGCCTCCGCCAAGACGCTGTTCGTCGGAGACGGGATCAACGACGCCCCGGCGATGATGGCGGCTACCGTAGGCATGGCCATTGGCGAGAACACCGACGTGACCGCGGAAGCCGCCGGCGTCGTGATCATGGGCAACTCCCTCGCCATGGTGGACGAGTTCATGCACATCAGCGCCCGAATGCACCGTATCGCCCTCCAGAGCGCGGTGGGCGGCATGGCGTTGAGCGTCATCGGCATGGCATTCGCGGCCACCGGTCACCTGAGCCCGGTGAACGGCGCCCTCGCCCAGGAAGTGATCGATGTCTTCGCCGTGTTGAACGCGCTCAGAGCTGCGTGGCCTCCCCGGATATCCCACGACATGTGACGGTCGGCCCGGCGCACCCGACGCGAAGGCCGCGTCCGGAGTGAAGGGGCCCCTTGCGTTTTAGGCATGCCTAAATTACATCTGACCTTGTGTCGGCAGCCGACGCCCGAGGAACCACAGCAGCGGAAGCGAGAAACGGGAAGTGCCGCGATCGTACCCCACCACCGATGAACAGCAGGCGCAGCCGCATCCGAAGGTGCAGCTCGCGGCGCGCGCCGCCATCGAGGGACGGTCGCGGGGCCTGAAGGCGATCCTGCCGTTCATCGGGCCCGCGTTCATCGCCTGCATCGCGTACATCGACCCCGGAAATTTCGCCACCAACATCCAGGGCGGCGCGCAGTTCGGGTACGCGCTCCTGTGGGTGATCTTGCTGGCCAACCTCATGGCCATGCTCCTCCAATCGCTGTCCGCCAAGCTGGGCATCGCGACGGGCATGAACCTGGCCGAAGTCTGCCGGCGCCGCTTCCCCAAGTGGGTGAACTACGCCTTGTGGATCACGCAGGAGGTCACGGCGATGGCGACGGACCTCGCGGAGGTCCTGGGCGCCGCCATCGGCATCACGCTCCTCACCGGCATTCCGATGCTGGCATCGGCCGCCGTCACGGGGATGACGGTGTTCGTCATCCTGGCCATGCAGGGCAAGGGGTTCCGCCAGCTCGAGATCTTCATCGGCGCGTGCGCCGCGGTGATCGCCGGGTGCTACCTCATCGAGACGATCCTGGCCCGGCCGGACCTGGGACAGATCCTCTACCACAGCGTGGTGCCCAGCCTGCCGGGCGACGACGCGGTGCTGCTCGCGGTGGGGATCATCGGCGCCACCGTGATGCCGCACGTGATCTACCTGCACTCCGACCTGACCCGCGGGCGCATCGTTCCCACCAGCGACGAAGAGGCCCGCCGGATCGTCCGCTTCAACAAGATCGACGTGATCGTGGCCATGGGCCTCGCCGGGCTGGTCAACATGGCCATGCTCTTCATGTCGGCGAAGGTGTTCCACTTCACGGGACACGCCGACGTGGCCGACATCAACTCGGCGTACCAGACACTCACCCCGCTCCTCGGGGGCGCGGCGGCCCTGGTGTTCGCCATCTCGCTGATTGCGTCGGGGGTGTCCAGCTCGCACGTTGGCACGATGGCCGGCCAGGTGGTCATGCAGGGTTTCGTGGACTTCCACATTCCCCTGTGGCTCCGGCGCCTGGCGACGCTGGTCCCGGCGCTGGTAGCCATCTACCTGGGCTTCGACCCGACGCGCACGCTGGTCATCAGCCAGGTCATCCTGAGCTTCACGCTGCCTATTCCGGTGATCACGCTCATCATGTTCACACGGAACCGAGACATCATGGGCAAGCTGGTGAACCATCCTGCCGTGACGGCCCTGGCCATCCTGTGCTCGACCGTCATCCTGCTCCTGAACTTCGTCCTGCTCTACCAGACGTTCGGCGGGCGGCTCCCCGACTTCGGCTGAGGTAGCGATGCGAGCGCCCATGCGTGTCCTGGTGCCCCTCGACGGCTCCCACCTGGCCGAAGGCGCGATTCCGATCGCGGCGCGGTTGGCCGAGGTGTGCGGCGCCGACGTCTCCCTCCTCCACGTCCTCGAGAGGGACGCGCCGGCGAGCGTTCACGGGGAGCCGCACCTGGCGGAGGAGCCGGAGGCCGAGGCCTATCTGGCCCGGCTGGCGCAGGAGCTCGCGGAGCGCGGGGGAACCATCGACTACCACGTCCACGAGGTGCCAGTGGGCGATGTCGCCCGGAGCATCGCCGCCCACGCCGACGAGCAGGAGAGCGACATCGTCTTGGTCAGCACCCACGGAGGAGGCGACCTGCGCCGCGGGCTGTTCGGCTCCATCGCCCAACGGGTGCTCCAGATCTGCCGACGTCCGGTGCTTCTCGTGCGGGCAGAACGGGCTCCCGAGGTGCATCCTCCCTTCGATCCAGAGACGATCATGGTTCCGCTGGATGCCACGGCGGCCGCGGAGGAAGCGCTTCCTTTGGCGAGCATGCTCGCCCGATTCTTGGAGGCCCAGCTCCGTCTGGTGATGGTGGTTCCGACGCTCGGGACGATCGGTGGGGCGCACCGGCCCCAGGCGGCGCTCCTGCCGGGTACCACCCGGGTGCTTCTGGACGCGCGGGAGGAACAGGCCGCCGCCTACCTGGAACAGCTGGTCGACCGGCTGCGCGCATCGGGCGTGGAGAGCGTCGGCGAAGTTCGGCGGGGCGCCCCGGTGAAGGAGCTCGCCACCGATACCGCCGAGCATGGGGACGGCCTGGTGGTGGCCGCTACCCACGGACGGGTCGGACTCCAGGCCGTCTGGACCATAAGCGTGGCCTCACGGCTGCTGAAGCGCACGAGCGCGCCGATCCTGCTCGTACCGATCGTCGACCCCGATTCGGACCCGTTGGCTACGCAGGATTCCGAGGGGTCTTCCGGGTCCGACTGAGCTTCCATGCGAATCCTCTTCACGGTGCAGGGTGAGGGCCGCGGGCATCTGACCCAGGCCCTAGCATTGCACGAGCGGCTCCTGCGGTGGGGGCACGAGCTCGTGGGGGTAGTTGCGGGAAAGGATCCGCAGGGGGGACGCGAGTTGCCGGCGTACTTCACGCAGGCGTTCCCTTCCCCCGTAGCCACGCTCCCGAGCCCCACGTTCGCCACGCGCGGCCACCGGTCGATCAACATGGCGGCGACGGTGACCCGAGCGCTCCGCGGTCTCGGCACCTGGCGGGAGAGCGTCGCAAGACTGCGCGCGCTCGTGCACGAGACCCGCGCCGACCTGATCGTAAACTTCTTCGAGCCTCTCACTGGTCTGGCACAGCTGCGCAAGCCACTGCCTGCGCCGGTCCTCGCCGTCGGTCACCAGTTCCTCCTGCGTGACCCGTCGTACGGAAGGCTCCACGGCCACGCCATAGAGAGATGGGGGATGCGCAGGTTCGTGAGCCTGGTAGGCCACAAGTCGTGGCGGCTCGCGCTCTCCCTGAATACGGTGGCGGACCGGCCGGGGGAACGCTGGTTCGCGGCCCCTCCGCTTCTTCGTGAGAGCCTCTTCTCCCTCGAGCCGACCCCCGGCGACTACATCCTCGTCTACGTGCTGAACCATGGCTACCTCGAAGAGGTTGCGGCCTGGCACGCGCGCCACAACGCCATTCCCGTTCACTGCTTCTCCGACCGGCCCGGCGCCCCGGACGTGGAGGAGGTCGCTCCCAACCTCACCTACCACCGCCTGAACGCCGACGCCTTCCTGCGGATGATGGCCGGATGTCGAGCCGTGGCGACAACCGCCGGGTTCGAATCGGTGAGCGAGGCGGCGTGGCTGGGGAAGCCGTTGTTGGTCGTGCCCGTGGGCGGGCATGTCGAGCAGCGGATGAACGCGGCGGACACGGAGCAGACCGGGCTGGGTAGGTCCGCCGACTCGTTCGACCTCGATCGGCTCCTGGAGGCAGCGCCGCCGCCGGAGCGCTACGCCGCGTTCCGGGAATGGGTGAGGCGCGGCGACGCCGTGATGGAACGGGTGATGCGGGAGGCCGCGGGCGCCCCCAGGTCACCTGCATAGCCGCCGGCGAAAGCGCCTGGCAAAGGTCCTCCCCGGCAGAGTGACCTTAGAGCACTCTGCTGCGGCGAACGCCGAACAGCTCAACGAGGCAAGGGCATCCGATCGCCCGTGCTCCAGGTCGACGATCCGCCCCGTGAATGGGTAGGTCGCGGTCCGCCCATCGGGAGAGACATCGACGGCGGTGCCGTATTCCTCGAAGCAGACGTGGGGCGACTCGGGGAACAAGCGCTCGGCCCCCGCGGGCACCGATCCGATTTTGGGTTGGCGCTCGCCGCATGCGGCGGCTGCCGCGAGCAGCGGGACGAGGACACCCCAGCGGCCAGATCCCGTGAGCCTGAAGCTTCGCGGTCGCACGAGAGACCTCCTCAGGCGTGTCACGACCGGCCAGCGGGTGGTCGACAACCGTCGCACGTGGTCCGGAGGGATGGCCGCCAAGGTCGAGGATAGCAGACGGTCAGCATATCCGCGACCACGCGGTGTGCGACCTGGATCGGATGCGCGGCTTGGAAGTCGGGCGAGGTCCAGGAGATGTGGAAGTCACATTCCGGACATATGCGTGACCTCCCAATCCTCGGCGATCTTGCCGTCGACGATCCGGCTGATGACGATCCCCTCGGTCCTCCAGATCTTGCCTGTCGGCTGGACGCCTTGGTAGACCCCGGTGTGGTGCCCGCTGCTGGTGAATCGCGTCACCACGAGATCACCTTCCGCCACCTGCTGATGGACGATGGCACGGCGATCATCCGATGCGGCGAGAATGGCGGCGGCGAACTCCCTCACTTCATCGAGGCCATGGATCTCCTGGCCCTCCGGACCGTGCCAGACATAGTCGGAGCCGTAGATGTCGGGAAGCGCGTCGAGATCGCGTTGGTTGATGACCTCGTCGAACCAGCGGCGGGCAATCGCTTTCGAGCTGTCCGAGTCGCTCTGCCCGGCTGCAGTGCGTCCGCTACCGTCCGGCGCATCCGGATGATCACGGAGCGGCGCGAACGCGAACAGCGCGGCGAGAGCCGGAAGGGTCGAAATCCTCAGCAGGTGCGTCATGTGGGCCTCCACGGTCGGAATCCAGAGTCGGCGATCACGTGGAAGGTGCTCCGGCGCGCCTGTGCTCGTTATCCCAGGAACCCGGGAAATCGTCCCGCTGCGCATCCCCGAAACCTGGGATCCCGTAGAGTGGAGGCGCCGCCGACTCCATGGATGAGCGCCGCGCCGGATCCTGCTTGACCGGCGATCGCCCCCCTGGTCCGCCCAGACCGGTCTTCGTCAGCCCCGTCCGCCGAGGCCGTGCTGGAGGCCGTAACGCACGGCCTCCGCGCGACGCGACGTGCCGGTCTTGGCGTAGATGTGCGTCAGGTGCCGGGTCACCGTGTTCACGGTGATGAAGAGCCGCTCCGCGATCTCGGCGTTCGTCGCACCCTCAACCACCAGGCCGAGGATCTGGCGCTCCTTCGGGGTGAGCGTCGACAACTCCGCCGATCCGGCTGTGCCGACGCCCACGAAGGACCGGATCGCTTCGACGGCTGCACTGGTCGGTGCTCCCCCTTCCTGAGCAAACGCCAGGTATCGCGCGCCGGGTATGGCGACAGCGAGCTCGCGATTGCGCTCTTCGCTCGCCAACGCGTTCTTCGGATCGTACAGGATCAGCGTCAGAGCGCGGATCCCCGAGACTTCGTCAGTCACGTCCCACTGGCGGCGTGCCTCGAGATAGGACAGGAATTCCCCCTGCGTCGTCGCCTCGCGTATCACGTTCGCCCACCGCCTCGCCTCGGCGGCGTCGCTCCATCCGAGGGCCGCTTGACAGATCGACTCGGTGAAGAGCTCCCAGTCGACGGCCGCCATCTCGAACAGGGAGCGTAGGCGCGGGGCCTGCCCGTGCGTAGCGTCTCGGGCGAATCCGTTCCAGAGGACGAGATGGGAGACCCTCTGGACATGCCTCGCCGCGTAGGCGATGGCGGGAAGAGCACCCGCCAGCCATCCCAGGAGCACGAAGGGCTCATCCGTCACCGTTTCGGCGACCGTCTCGATGTCCTGGACGAGGGAGTCGATCGACTGGCCCGATCCACCTGGGCCATTGCGGCTCGACATCCCGCCGCCCCTGTGGTCGTACCGGACCACCGTGAAGGTCCGAGCCAGATCCTGGTACCACCTGCGCATGCCGTCGACGGACCATTCCGCCTGCAGATGGCCCAACTGCACGTTGGGGGCGTGAAGGACGATGGGGCCGCTCCCCAGCCTCCAGTATGCGATGTCCGCACCATCGGCCGTGCGGGCGTAGCGGACTGCAGGGGCAGGGGCCATGCAACTCTCCCAGCGGAGCGGGCGCTCGGTCGAGGGGGGAGAACGTAGGAGAGCGTGGGACCCTGCGCTACGCGAATGGCTCTGGAAGGTGTCCGGATCCGGGAGCAGGATGTAAAGGCACCGCGAATGCGTTGTTGGATAACCCTCTCGCGATTTCGGGCCTGTGGGGGTTTCAGCCCGCCCTCCGGCCGCCTGCGAGCTCGCCTCGCCGGCGACAGGAATCAACCTGCGGCCTGGCGTTCCCCGGCCGCAGCCGTTAGTTATATGGGTGACCGGTCACCCATATAACACGTGTCCGACATGACTCCCCGCATAACCGAAGACGCCAAGGCCGAGGCCCGTCTCCGCCTCCTCGAGGCCGCCGCCGCGCACTTCGCACGTCAGGGCCTCGATGGGGCCAGCATCGACGCCATCGCCATCGACGCCGGCTACGCCAAGGGCACCATCTACAACTATTTCGAGGGTAAGACCCAGCTCTTCCTCGAGGTCATTGCCGAGGGCGCCCGCCGGGCGGCGTCGCGCTACGCGAAGGTCGAGAGCCGGGGCACCGTCCGCGACCGCCTCATCGCCCTCGCCGAGGCCGACGTTTCAGTGGTCCGCGACGAGGAGGCCTTCCAGAAGGTGGTCGTCCGCGAGGCCCTCTCCTTCCGCCCCGAGACCTACCCGGCCATCGTCGCTCACCTCGCGCCCTACCTCGATCAGGTGGAGGCAGTGATGGCCGACGGCACACGAGCCGGTGAGATCCGCGGCGACCGCCCGACGCCCCAGTTGGCTCTCCTCTTCGTGGGGACCCTCGCCCTGCTCTACGTCCAGCATTGGGGGAGCGGCGGCGCCTGGCCCAGCCTCGACGAGATCCCCACCCTCGCCGTCACCGACTTCCTCGACGGCGCCGCCCCCCGGGGTTCCACATGAGCAGCTTCGTGTGGATGAAGGTCCTGGAGTCGGCGCCCGAGCGATACGACCGTGGCGTCCATCGCTTGTCCCGGGGCCGGATCGACGACGTGTACCGGCGCATCGCCGAGCGCGTCGCGGCCCCGGCCCGGACGATCCTCGACATCGGCTGCGGCACCGGGGGCGTGTCGCTGGCCTGCGCGGCCCGAGGTGCCGAGGTGTTCGGCATCGACCTCGACGCCGGGATGCTCGAGGTCGCCCGGGCCAAGCCAGTCCCCGGCGACGGGACGGTCACCTTCCTCCAGCTCGCGGCTGCGGAGATTGAGGACCGGTTCCCCGAGCGGACCTTAGACGCGGTGGTCTCATGCCTCGCCTTCTCCGAGCTGTCCCCGGAGCAGCAGGCTTACGCGCTGAAGATCGCCCGCACACGGCTCCGCCCCGGCGGCGAGCTGCTCATCGCCGACGAGGTGGCGCCGAGAAGCGGGGCGCGCAGGGCGTGGTACCACCTGCGCCGGGCGCCCCTCATCGCTCTCACGTACGTGCTCACCCAGACCACCACGCGCCCCGTCGCCGGGCTCGCCGACGCCGTGCGCGCCACCGGCTTTCGCGAGGTCACCGAGACCCGGATCTGGGAGGACACCTTCGTCCTCGTCCATGGCGTGCGGGCCGAGGCAGCCGGCGCGTCGGCCTCCACCGAGGAAGGGTCATGAGGCTTCACGACCTCCCGGCCTATGTCCGGGACACCGTCCTCCGGATGCTCCCGCACCGGACGCGCACCGGTTTGCGCCGGGTGGGCCATCCCGGCCGCGATGCCCCGGTGCTCCTCACCGGGAACTTCACCCTCACCGTGCGCCGGCTGAGGGACGTCCTGCGGGGCCGAGACGCTTTCATCCTCGTTGCCGACAGCCGGGGCATCAACGTGTGGTGCGCCGCCGGCGGCGGGCACCTAACCCACCACGACGTCATCTCGGCGATCCGCACCTCGGGCGTCGCCGACCAGGTGGACCGCAAGGAGGTCATCCTTCCCCAACTCTCGGCCACCGGCGTCGAGCGCCGGAAGATCACGGAAGCCACGGGCTTCGACACCCGCTGGGGCCCGGCGCGCCTCGAGGACCTCCCGGCGTTCCTCGACCGAGGACGCCGGGTGCACAAGGACGAGCGGAAGATGCGGTTCCCCTTCTGGGAGCGCATGGAGATGGCGGCGATGTGGGGCGTTCCCACGCTGGTCATCGGGGGCCTGATCGTCGAACCGCTGGGAGGCCTCACGGTCCTCGCCGCCGTCGCAGCCTCCCTGGTCACCATCGTCGTCGGGGTCTTCGCACTGCTCCCCTGGCTGAAGGTGGGTCCCGGGTGGCGGTGGCCGACGCTCGGCGCCTTCACCGTCCTGGGCTTCGGGGTCGCTTCGGTGGTCCTGGCGCTCCTCGGCCGGTTTACCTCCGGGCCGATGATGTGGGTCGGCGCCTCGAGTCTGCTCTCCGCCGGCATCCTCTCCGCGGACCTCGAGGGCACCACCCCCTCGTACGGCAGCTACATCAACACCTTCCACAACCCGGCGTCGGTCGACCTCGTCGAGGAGAAATGCACCGGCGCCGCCGACTGCGTGCAGGTCTGCCCCCGAGACGTCCTCCAGATGGACGGGAAGCGACGGAAGGTCGCCATCGCCCGGCCGGACCAGTGCATCCAGTGTGGCGCCTGTGTGGTCCAGTGCCCTGAGAGTGCCCTGCGCTTCCGCTACGCCGACGGCTCCGTGGTGGAGGCGGAGACCATCCGCCGTACCCGGATGAACATGGTGGGCAAACGGACGGTGCCGGTGCCCGACTGACGGTGGCGAGCCCCCGGAGGGAAGGGGCGGGTTCCGATCGGTACCCGCCCCTTGGCAAGGCCGTTTGCCGCCCCCGGAATCGACGTGCGGCCTACCCTTTGTCCAGAAGCGTCTGGAACCCGGGGCAGTTGGCCCGGACCGGCTGCGTCTCCCAGTCGCGGTGCCACCACTCCAGCCGAGCCGAAGTGTACGAGTACCCGGCCTCGGTCGCCTGACGGTACAGCTCGATCGCCCGGTCACAGTTGCCGAGCGCCCCCTGGATCGCCGCCTGGTAGCGCAGGTTGTTGCCCGTCGTCGCGGAGGGCAGGCTTTCGAGGCGCGCCAGAACCTGCGCGGCCGTTGCCGGGTCGCCGCTGATGGCGGCGGCCGCGCCGTACCATCCGATCGGGTCGGGCGTGGTGATGTCCGCCAGGACCGGCGCCAGCACCTCGAACGCTTCCTG
Source organism: Gemmatimonadota bacterium (assembly GCA_022340755.1). GTDB lineage: Bacteria > Gemmatimonadota > Gemmatimonadetes > Longimicrobiales > Gaopeijiaceae > SZUA-318. The sequence goes on along the minus strand of JAJDNI010000010.1, from coordinate 45,044 downwards.
CGGCCGGCCGGCGAAACCGAGCGCGTCCGCCAGCTGGAACGGGTTGTCGACCTCGCGGTAGTGATCGACCACCTGTTCCTGCAGCGACTGCCCGGCTTCCGCCTGCCCGTGGGCCATCAGCTCGACGGCGATGTCCTCGACAGCCTCCCAGTACGACGGCAGCTCGTTCGTCGCCAGCAGCATCTGCGTTGTGTCGAACTGCGCGAGCACGACATCCGCCTGACCGAGCCCGGCCCGGGCCATCATCTCGTTGAAGATCCACCACGCGTTGTCCGGGAAGTCGGTGCGCGCGAGCTGCGCTTCAGCCAGCTCGGTCTCGTGATCGCCGGTGGCGTGGAGGGCCAGGAGGTACTGGGCACGGAAGGCCGGCCATGCCCGGGCCCAATGATATCCGGCCTCGGCCTGCTCGTGCCGCCGGCTCAGCCAGTCCACAGCCTCGTGGAAGTGGCCCGCGATGTTGGCCCTGAATCCGACGCCGTACGTCCAACCGATCGGGTCGAGCTGCGCGGCTGCCTCGGCCGCGGCGAGAGCCTCCTCGGGATTGCCGCGGTACCACATGAGCCGGTATCGCTGCATGTCGTCCAGACGGTCCGCGCGCGCCTCGATTTCACGAAGCAACGAATCACCAACCGCTCCGCGGCCCGCGTTGTTGTGGATCGCGGTGGCGGCGAACAAGGGAGCGATGAACGTCGTGTCGAGGGCATGAGCCTCGTAATAGTAGGGGAGCGCCTCCGCCTGCGCGTTTTCCGCGAACAACGAGTCCGCGTGTTGAAACACCCGGTACGCTTCCAGCGTCGGCGCCGGGTAGACCCACGGTGCCGTCGCGTCCGGGTCGAGGTGCTGCGCAAGCGCACCGGCTGTCCGGCTCGCGATCCGCTCCACGGCGACGGACGGGTTGGTGGCCGGAGCGGTCTCGGTGGGAAGCACGTGTTTCCGATTTTCGTCTGTCGGGTCCACGATCTCGGCCAAGATCGTGATGTCGCCATTCAGCCGAGAGACGGTGCCCCTAAGGATCATTGAGGCGCCCGTCTCGCTGGCGATGGCGGCGAGCGGGGCATCGACCGGGATCTTGCCCGACCGCTCGACTGGCACGGTCTCGGCGCCCGTGACATCCCCCGCGGCGGCCGTAACGGCGGCGTTCATCGCGGCGGTAAATTGCTCTTCCGCGCTGGTGAAGGGGAGGATGGCCAGTCTGCCTTCGACGAGCTCCGGTCCCGACCTCTGAGCGGGACCACACGCGCCTCCCGTCATCATCAGGGCGGCCACCAGGGGGAAGAAGGACCGGTTCGGACTGGCTCGCTTCGAGAGCCGCGCGCTAACGGGAATCATGGATGCCTCTTCAGGTGCCGTGGGGATTCGGGTACGACCGCCGACGGTCACGTGAGCCTGAAGGCGGGTGGATCGGCTGTTCGCGGGCGACCTGGGCGACGCGTCCGCCGTCATCCCCACGATGCGCCTGGTCAAGATCGGCGTCGTTCTGACGACGGGCGCGCCGCCCGACCCGCCGAAAGTCCAGAGGACCTTCGATTCGGGGGCTCTACGGGGGAGGGACCGCGAACCGGTCCCAATCTGGCCGGCCCCCCTGATCTAGCCCTTACCCTGGTCTTACTCGGTAGCCTACGCCCTCCGAGAGGTGACAGGCTCGAGGCTTCGCACCACGTCCTCGAGCACGTCCCTCATGCGCTGGACCCGCCTCGTCTGGCAGGTCACCCTGAAACCGGGTGCCGGTCCATCGCGGAGCTTTTCGGGACCCTCGACCACTTTCAGGAACAGCCGAGCGAGCCCGTGTGCACCGATCTCGGTCTGCTCCAGCGTCCACGTCCCGGCGGGCGCCACTTCGAGCGCGAGAGCGGCGCCGAGGGGGCCGTAGAGCGCGAGCACGTGTCGGCTCTTCTCAGCTTCTTGGGAGCGGACGCCGCTCGATTCGGAGAGGACGTGAAACGAGGTGTCGTCGTCCGGGGCCGGTCCTTCCCTCCAGCTCGCGGGAACCTGAAGCTCGAAGCCCAGGTCCCGATCCGTCACCCGCCGAAGGTCGCGCGCCTCCGCTACCGCAGCGGGCTCGCGCTCCGCCAGCCAGGTGCGTGCCCGGCGCGCGAGCCGGTCCGGGTCCTCCAGGCGCTCGAACGTGTAGAGGCGGTTCGTGTTCCGTGATCCCCGGCCCTGGCGGTAGTGGTTGAAGCGCACGTCACCCATCCCGCCGCCCAGGCCCCTCACCTTGACGTAGGCGACTTGCTCAGGCCCGATGGACCACGGGACCTTGCCCCTGAGGCCGACCACCGCGAGCAGGCGACGGTCCGTGATGGCGTACGCCGTGTGACTCAGCCGCCGGCGATCCAGCACCAGACGGGCCAGGAGGCCGAGCAGAACGGCGGCAGAGACGCCGGCGGGAACGAGGAGTCTCGCGTCTCTCGAAGCCGCCTGGACCAGAGAATGGAACAAGGTTCCGACGTCTGCACCGGTTGACTCGTGCGAGGACGGGATGAGCCAATAGACGACGGCGGCAAAGACGCCGAGCCGTAGCAACAGTCCTCCGACTCGCCGAGTCGCGATCCGGCCCGCCACCGGGGCTCCGCACCACTGCACCTGCTCTCCCGGCTCGAGAGCCGGGGTGATCGTACGCCGTGCTGCACTCTCCTGCATCGCCTTGGGCCTCCCGTTGGCCGAAAGAGGCCTCGCCGGCCTCCACGATCCGGGGCGGGAGTCACCTGGCCCCAGCCTCCCGCCCCGCCTTCAAGAGCGTAAGACAGGTGGCAGAGCCGACACGGTAGGTCCAGGGCGCAGGCCGCGCGGAGACAGCCCGCGTCGGCGACCTTCGGCGACCAGGAGCTCGTGCGACGCGCGTATTCGTCGGTCCAGGGTGCACAGGGGCACCCTTCGCCCGAAACGGTGCGGCTATCGCGCCCCCGCGCGGGGCAGAGCATCGGGCATGTCCGCCAACACGTACGCCATCACCGCCATCGTGGCGATGCAGCGTCGGAAGTCCTTCGGGTCGATCACCGTCATCATGTCGGCGTCGGTATGGTGGTACCGGAAGTAGGTCGAGTCGTCGACGTTGAGCGCGAAGCCCGGTACACCGGTGCTGATGGTCGGGCCCACGTCGGCCTCGCCGTCGCCCATCTCGACCGAGCCCGCACCGATCCCGTCGAGGAGCGTGCCGATCTCCTTGGCGACCGCCAGCCCCGCAGGCGTACCCTGGAAGCGGAACCCGTACGGGCGAAACACCCCGTTGTCCGACTCCATGGCGGCCACCGTCCTCGGCAATTCCGCCATGTGCTGATCGCGGTACGCGCGGCCGCCGCGACCGCCGTTCTCCTCGTTCACCCACATGACCACCCGCAGGGTGCGGCGCGGCTCGAGTCCCAATTCCTTGATGAGACGCACTGCCTCCCATGCGGCGAACGAGCCGCCCGCATCGTCCATGGCTCCCTCGCCCACGTCCCACGAGTCGATGTGGCCACCGAGCACGACCACCTCATCTGGCTTCTCCGACCCACGCAGCTCGCCCACCACGTTCCGTGACGGGGCGTCGGGGAGCATGTGCGCCTGCATCTTGAGCGTAACCTCGATGGGCTGCCCGCGGTCCTGCATGCGGTGCAGCATCTCGGCGTCCTCGACGGTCAGGGCCGCCGACGGGATCTTCGGCACGCCGGCCTGATAGCGGAGCGACCCGGTATGGGGCGTCTGCTGGGAGTACGGCGTCACCGACCGGATGAGCGCCGCTACCGCGCCTACCTTGGCGGCCGCCGATGCCGCGCCCCCGCGGTAGGCTACGTTGATCCGGTAACCCTCCATCGGTGGGACGTCCGTCGGGAAGGGCGAATCGAACAGGACGATCCTACCCTTCGCCTCGGCCGCGTGGGCTGTCAGGTCGTCGAAGCTGTTTACGACGAGCACGGGGGCGGTGATTCCGTCCGGCGGCGTCCCGACGCTCCCACCGAGCCCGATCATGTGGAGCTTCCAAGGCCTCGGTGACACGAGGGTGGCCGACTCCTCGCCGCGGACCCAGTGCGGGACCATCACCGGCTCCCCGTGCACGTTGGCGAAGCCGTCGTCGCTCATTCGGGCGAGCACCCAGTTGATGGCATGCTCCAACCCGGGCGAGCCGCTCAGCCGGCTTCCGTAGCTGTCGGTCATCGTCGCAAGACGGCTGTACGCGACGGTGTCGGACATGGCGGCGGCAATGATGCGATCGGCCGCAGCCTTGTACTGACGGGCGATCCCCGATCCGGTGGCCTGCGCGGCGCAGGGGGAGGGCACGGCGAATACGAGCGGCACCGCGAGAAGCAGCGCGGGAGCCGCGGGCAGGAATGTCGGGCGCATGAATCCTCCAGGGTCGGCTGCGGTACGGAGCTCGCTCACTCCGCTTCCGCGAACAACTGAACGAGGTTCAGGATCGTGCACGTTGACTGGGCCAGCACGCGGGTGGAGATCCACTCCGAGGGTCCGTGGAAGTTGACGCCCCCGGCGAAGATGTTGGGCGTGGGCATCCCCATCTCCGTGAGCCGTGATCCGTCGGTGCCCCCGCGGATGGGCTCCAGCCGGGGCTCGATACCGGCGGCACGCACCGCCTCTTCCAGCCTCTGGGCCACCTCGGGGTAGCCGCTCAGCACGTCGTACATGTTCCGGTACTGCTCCGTGATCTCGACCTTCACGTCGAGGCGGGGTTCTTCGGCCATGAGCCCGGCGCACATCCGCTCCAGCCTGCGGTCCCGTTCCTCCAGGGCCTCCGTGTCGAAGTCCCGGACGATGAGCTGCAGGGTACACGCGGCGGCGTCGCCCGACGCCACGATGGGATGGTAGAAGCCCTGGCGGCCGTCCGTGCACTCGGGCGCTTCGCCCATGGGCAGGCGGTCCAGGAGCTTCCCCATCCATGTGAGGGCGTTCACCATCTTGCCCCGGGCCGTGCCGGGGTGGACCGAGACACCCTTGAGGGTGACGACGGCCTTGTCGGCGGAGAACGTCTCCACGTTGACTTCGCCCGTGAAGCTGCCGTCGACGGTGAAGGCAACGGGACAGTCGAAGCGCTCCATGGGGAAGCGGTCGGCCCCTCGGCCGATCTCCTCGTCGGGATTGAAGCAGACGCGGACCGTGGGCCGCGGGATGTCCGGCTCCTGCAACAGGATCTCCAACGCGCCCATGATGGCCGCGATGCCGGACTTGTCGTCGGCGCCCAGGAGCGTGCTCCCGTCGGTGGTGATGATCGTGTCGCCGACGCAGTCTGCGAGCTCGGGGGTGTCGGCGGGATCCAGAACCACGCCGTGCCCTACCTCGATAGCTCCGCCGTCGTAGCTCTCCACGAGCTGCGGGCTGACGCCGGCACCGGTGAACGCCGGGGCAGTATCAATGTGGGCACAGAGGCCCACCCGTCCCGTGGCCGTACCGGGAAGCTCCGCGAGGACGTAGCCGTTCTCGTCCATGGTGACCTCGTCCTCCCCCACGCCCTGGAGTCCCAGCTCCTTCAGCTCGTCCACCAGCCGACGCCCCAGCTCGAGCTGCTTGGCGGTGCTGGGACACGTGTCGCTGTTCTCGTCCGACTGGGTGTCGAAGCGCACGTAGTCGAGGAGGCGCTCCACGATGCGGGTTCGGGTCAGGACGACGGACGGATCATCGAAGGCGCGCACGGTGGGCTCCCGGGGAAGATGTGGTCAGTGACGTATCCTACCCGGGAGGCCGCCGTGCGCCACCCCCAGTGGACCGCGACGTTCGAACGTCTGCGTTCGAGCGCCGCGACCGCGGTTCCGGCCAACGGGGAGCTCGTCGCCTCAACCGCCCAGAAAGATGCTGAACCCGAACCCGACGCCGAATTGGTCGGCCCAGGTATCCGCGTCGCCACCGTACGAGTCACGCCGATAGAAGATCTCCCCGTGGATGCCCACGCTGGAGGTGAGCAGGTCGAGCATCCCGGCGCTAGCGACGACACGGGTCAGGTTCACCTGCTGGGTGAATGACCCCGAGGCTCCCGTGGAAGAGTTCTTAGTCCGGCCGATCCCGACGTCCGCGCGGACGAACGGCCGCACCGAGGCGGTCTCGTCACCGAAGTAGACGACGGCCTGCGGGCCCAGACTGTAAATGGAGGAGGTGGAGCCGCGCCCACTGGTGTGTCCGAGCTGGGCCGATCCCCCCAAGGCGATTCCCGGGTGGACGAAGTAGAGCACGCTCGGTGACAGGGAGAAGGACGTGGAACGTCCGTCAGACCCCTTGCTTCCCCCGCTGACGAGACTGGCCTGGCCGTCCACCAGGAAGTGCCCCCGGTCGAGAGCGCTGGATTGCGCGCGCAAGACACTCGGTACCGATCCTGCCGCGATCAACGCCACGAATGCACAGCCGACAAACCTCTTCATCATCCCGTCCTCCCTGTCGTGTTCCATGAGTGACATCCTACCCGCCATCCTCATTACGGCCAGGCCGTTGTGCGGTTTCGCGCGTCGGATCCGAGGCGCCGGGAGGCATCGCAACCGTCGGGTAGTGGCGCCGGGCGGCGCCGCGAGGGATAATGTCGGGCGTTGCCGCCGACAATCCACGGACATGGGGAAACGAACATGACGACAGAGGCGAAGGCGCCTTCCCGGACGATGGGCTTCACGACCCTCTTCCTCATCGAGCTGTGGGAGAGGTTCGGCTACTACGGCATGACGGCCGTCGTCGTCCTCTTCATGGTGCAGAAGCTCGGCTACACCGACGACCGGGCCAATCTCACGTTCGGCGCCTTCGCGGCTCTCGCCTACACCGTTCCCGCGATCGGCGGCTGGATCGGCGACAAGCTCCTGGGAAGCCGCCGCACGATGGTCCTCGGGGCGTTGATCCTCGCCCTTGGATACATCGGGTTGGCGATTCCGAACCACCCCGGGCTTCTCTTCCCCGCGTTGGGCTTGGTGGCGGTGGGCGGCGGCGTCTTCAAGGCGAACCCCGCCAACATGATCTCCAAGCTCTACGAGGGCGACTCCGCGAAGATCGACAGCGCGTTCACGATGTACTACATGGCGGTCAACATCGGTGCGACCGCGTCGCAGCTCGCGACGCCGCTCATCGCCATCAAATTCGGATGGCACATGGCGTTCGCGGTCTGCGCGGCCGGGCTCGTCGTTGGCCTCCTCAATTACTTCGCGATGAGGCGCTATCTGCGGCACGTGGGCTCCGAGCCCGACTTCCAGCCCCTCGTCGTGAAGCGCCTGGTGCTGGTCCTCATCGGACTCGCCATCGGCGTCGTGCTCGTGACGTTCATCATTCAGAACCTCATGGTGGCGCGGGGAACCGTCATCCTCGGGTTCGTCGCCATGCTCGCCATCTTCTGGGTCATGATGGAGCGGGGAAGCGAGCGTGAGCGGAAGGGCCTCATAGCCGTGCTGATCCTCACCGGCCTGGGCATGCTCTTCTTCATCTTCTATCAGCAGATGTCGACGTCGCTCACCCTCTTCTCGCTCCGCAACGTGGATTTGAACTTCTTCGGCTACCACGTCCCCGCGGGGCAGGTCCAGGCGCTGAATCCGATCTGGATCTTCATCCTGAGCCCGGGGCTCGCTTGGCTCTACACGCGCCTCGGGAAGGGGAAGGGCGGAGACTTCCACATCTCCACGAAGTTCGCCATGGGCTTCGCCGTCCTGAGCCTCGGGTTCTTCATCTACGGGCTCAGCGGGCGCTTCGCGGTCGAGGGCAAGGTCTCGTTCTGGTGGATGATCACGGGCTACGGCTTCCAGTCGCTGGGAGAGCTGCTCATCAGCGGACTCGGCCTCGCCGTGATCGCGCGCTACGTCGGCCCGTCGCTGCGCGGCTTCATCATGGGCGTCTGGTTCCTCGCCACCGGGATCTCGCAGTACCTGGGGAGCTACGTCGCGACCTACGCCAGCGTGCCGGAGAGCGTGACGAGTCCCGTGCAGTCGCTGCCCCTGTACACGAACCTCTTCACGAAGTTGGGCATGGTGGCCGTGGTCGGGACCGTGATCGCGGCGGCGGTGATCCCGACCATGAAGAGGTTGTCGGCCGTGAGCGAAGGGCCGTGGGAGGAGACGGCGTAGAGAAGACTCCGGCCGCCCCCTCCCGTCAGTTCCCGTTCACCTGGTACATCCAGGCGTCGGCGCGGTAGTCCCTCTGCACCACCGTGGCGCGCTTCAGGTCCGCCGACACCGAGATGGCCTGCAGCGGAATCGGCGGCGTGCCCAGGCTCCGGATCTCCCCCGGTCCGTCCACCCGTAGGAGCTCCTTGGACTCCTGGGTGCGATCCACCACGAAGAGCACGCCACCCCCGGAGAGCGGGGTGATGTGGGCCACCTCACCGAACTCCTTGGCCCACTGCTCCGTCGATCCGTCGGCGAGGTTCATGACGGATAGACCGAGGGTGTCGCCGGTGGCCGCGTTGAAGCCCACGAAGAAGAGGCGGTCACCCGCCGGGTCCTTCTCGAGCTGGAAGAGCCGGCCGTACCACTTCGGCCTGGGGATCACCCGGGTCTTGTCACCCTGCCGCACGACGACGCTGTCACCTGCGGTGTTGATCCAGGCCCAGCCATCAGGGAGCGGCGTGGCGTATCCGATGGTGGAATCCGGGAGCTCCAGGACGTTGCGCTCCGCGCCGGTGCTCGCGTCCGCCAACGCCAGCCGCACCTGCCCGGCTGCTCGCGACACCATCACCAGGCTCGTCGCGTCCGCCCAGCCGGCACCCAGCATGGTGCCGGTACCGCCGATGGGTGTCTCGGACCCGCCCCCGAAGGAAGCGACGCTGTAGCGCCGCTCCGTATGACCGCCTCCGGTGGGCACGACGCGGGACATGAGCAGGCGCTCACCGTCCGGCGACACGTCGGCGTACACCGCGCTGGAGGCCTGGGCGATGTGGTGGTCCTTGGGCAGCGAGCCCTTCAGGGCGTCGGCCATGTCCAGGGACCAGACGTTGTAGTCCAGGGTGCCTTCGTCCATGACCATGTTGGCCCCGTCGTCCGTCAACGACACGTTCGTGAAGAGCCCGGTGATCATGGTGTCCTGCCGGGTGCCCAGCTTGCCCGTCTTCCGGTCCAGGGAGATGCGCACGATGGACTCGCCCACGGCGTCGCCGGCGCGGTCCAACCAGACGGCGTCCCGGGTGGCGATGCCCCCGCAGGTGCACGCGTTCACGACGTGGTCGATGACCTTGCCCGAGCGGTCGATGACCTGCCAGAGGCCGTGGGGCGCCTGGATCACCAGCGTGAGGATCCACTGCGTGCCCGGCACCACCGAGATGGAGGCCAGCGCCTGTCCGGGGCCGGGGACGCGGATGCTATCCTTCACGATGCCGTCCAGCCCCGCCACCCGCATCCAGTACTGGGAGTCCGGCCCGTCCGAGCTTCCCATCAGGAGGGAGTCCCCCCCCGCATAGAAGGCCGCGGCTCCAGAGGTGAGGAAGCGCGGCTCGCCGCCCAGGGCGGACAGCATGTAGGTGCCGTAGCGGCTGTCGACGGTGCCGTTGAAGAGGAGGTTGCGCCGGTCGGGGCTCCAGCCGAGGTAGTATGCGGCGGTGGCGCCGTCGAGGATGTCTCGCGTGGTGGTGCCGCCGACGTCCTGGACCACCACGGAGTAGGAGCAGTCACCCCCGTCACAGTGGCGGGTCAGATAGGCGAGCTGCTTCCCGTCGGGGGAGATTGCGGGGACGCGCACGCTACCCGCCACCGTGAGCTGTGTCTTCTGGCCGAGAGTGGCCCGGGTCTCCGGCGTCGAGCCCCCACCCAGGAGCGCCCACGCGCCGGCGGCGCCCGCCAACACGACCACGGCAGCCGCCGCCGCGAGCAAGCCCCGCCGTCCCTTCGAGGCGCCGGTTTCCACTTCGACCGGCGCTTCCAGCGCCCGGACGAAGTCCTCGGCGGTGGCGAAGCGATCCGCCGGGGTCTTGGAGAGAGCCCTGTTGATGGCGTTGTCCACGGACAGCGGCACCGTGTCGCGGATCACCCGGACTCGCGTCGGCTTCTCGGTCATGAGCTTGGCGATCATCGCCTGGGCCGAGCCGCCGCCCACGGGAGGCTCGCCGGCCAGCATCTCGTACAGGACCGCCGCCAGCGAGTACACGTCGCTGCGGATGTCGACCCCCCGGTCGCCCGTGGCCTGCTCCGGGCTCATGTACTGGGGGGTGCCCAGGGACAGGCCCGTCTGGGTGAGGCGATTGCCGCCGGCCTCCTTCACCGCCAGAGCGATGCCGAAGTCGGTGAGCATCGCCAGACCCTCCTGCAGGAGGATGTTCTCCGGCTTGATGTCCCGATGGACGAGGCCTTGCCGGTGGGCGTAGTCGAGGGCGCTGGCCACCTGCCTGGTGATGGCCAGGGCCTCCTCGAGAGGGAGCTGGTGCTCCCGCTTCAACTTCTCCCGGAGGCTCTCACCTCGCACGAACGGCAGCACGTAGAAGAGCATGCCTTCCGCGTCGCCCGAATCGATGAGCGTGAGGATGTGCGGGTGGTCGAGGCGGGCGGAGATCTTGATCTCTGCCAGGAATCGCTCGGCTCCGAGAACCGCGCCCAGCTCCGGGCGCAGGACCTTCAGCGCGACGTCGCGCTCGAGCTTGCGATCATGCGCCAGGTAGACGACGGCCATGCCACCGGCGCCGATCTCTCGGTCGATGACGTACCGGTCGCTCAGCGCGGCCTTGATATCGGGAGGGCTGTCCATAGGAAAGAAGAATTACTATGGATAAGGGCCGGACGCCAGGGGTACCAGGTCTAGCCGCCGACCGCCGGTGGGATCTGCCGCAGGGACAACCGGTCCCACGGGCCCACCCACTCGCAGGGCCGCCCCTTGGTCCGGAACGACGTCAAGTCCTGCGGTACCGAGAGGCTCACGTAGATGTTGATTCCCTCGAGCGAATCCACGCCGGGGGGTCCGAACGTGTGTCGGCAGAGCGTTGCGGCCCCAGGCGCCAAGTAGATGGGGATCTGCTGGCCGGCCACGTCCAGGTGGTCGTGGCGGGTGCCATCCTTGTCCAGGACGAAGTGGGTCGTGCGCCACTTCTGCACCATATCGACGTCGATGCGGCCGTACTCCTGCTCGATGAGCGACATGAACGTCCAGAAGCGCATTCCGGTGGTGTTCAACCCGAAGTGCGAGGGATGCTGCTCGCCGTTGCCGTGCTGGCGCATGGGATGGTCCGGCTCGCGGACGTTCTCCTCATCGTAGCTGTCCCGTGCCTCGACGTTGTTGGTCGAGACGATGTAGTGGGCGTTCTTCTCGTTCATGTCGCCGGGGCGGCGCACGGCATATCGCGCCTGACCCTGCTGATCCGCCGGGATGCTCTCCACGACGAACGCCTCGTCGGCGTCACAGATGACCCAGTTGGCTCCCAGCGTGCACTTCCCGATCACGGTCTTCCGGCCAGACCTGGCGCGATACTCCTCCCGTCCCACGGTAAGTAGCTCCACGGCGTGCCTCGCGGTATCGGAGAACGCGGCGGCGTAGAAGTCTCCCACCTGCCAGTCCAGCCCGGGCCGGCGGTATCCCGAGAAGGGTTGGGCCAGGGTGGGTCCGAGGATGCCGACGGAGCCACCGGCATACCCGCTCACCGTGACGCCGCGATCGTTCTGGGCGTGCTCGCTGCCGATCTCGCCGGCCGAGTCGGTTACGGTAAAGCGGTGGGCCCGACGATCGCTGGGATTGGCGACGAACGTCACCAGGTACTCCTGCGGGAAGAAGTGCTGGTCCTCGGAGCTCACGTGGATCGTCTTGCCGTCGGCCGTGGCGGCACCGAGGATGACGGCGCCGCTGCACGCGTGCACCGCGTCCTCGGGCCGCGAGGTCTGCGGAGTATCGGAGGCGGGCGGCTTGCCCTTGAGCCCGAAGTAGCTGTTGATCATCAGGATCTTCTGGAAGTGCCCGAGCACGCGGGGGAAGGCGGACGCCGCGAGCTCTGTGGCCGCGCCGTCCGCGATACCGTGCATCATCTCGAGCGCCTCGGGCACCAGCGCCTCGTAGTAGGCCTCCTGCTCGTGCAGATAGGCGGCCATCACACCCGGGTTGCCCTGAACCGGCAGCAGCTCGCGGTACCATCCTTCGTAGACCAACCGAATCAGGTCGCCGGCCCGCTCGCCGTACTGTTGTCCGATCTGCCACCACGAACCGCGAAGCTCTCCCAGGTACCGGGGGTGCGGCTCGTAGGCGGGATAGCCCGCAGCCACATGGTAGTCGCCGAGCCGCTGGTTGTGCCCGGTCCACTCGGGAGGATAGTGCTCGGGCCCGGTCGGCCGACGCAACGCCAACTCGGTCCCGGCCGTGGGAACCGCTCCCAACAGCCCCAGTGTTTCCGTCGGCACCAACGCGGTGGCGGCGGCGGACGTGGCGACTCTCTTCATCCAGTCCCGACGGCTGAGTCGCGGCTTCTCCGACGATGGGTCGGTGGTCATGGCGTGACGCTCCCGCTTGGGTAGACACAGCGCATCATTCGGCCTCCTACAGCCCGTCGCAAGCCGGCGCGTCGGGCAAGGCGCCAGCGTGTCGGTCTCCGCCTCGCGCGTCGATTCCGGCGGGTGGTGGCGTCATGCCAGGCCGCGGGGGATAATGTCGGGTGACGCAGACGAGCTCGAGGAACAAGAGACATGAACGACGCGACGCTGATCAAGGAGAAGGTGGCTCAGGCCATCGAGATCCTGGACGAGTACGGCATCGACTGCTGGATCACCTTCGTCCGGGAGAGCGGCATGATGCGCGATCCCATGATGGACTATCTCTGTCCCGCCGACATGACCTGGCATTCGGCGTTCATCATCGCCCGGTCCGGCGAGACGCACGCCATCGTCGGGCAGATGGAGAAGCAGACCGTGGACGAGCTGGGCGTCTGGGACAGGGTGACCGGGTACGTGGAGGGGGTCAAAGGGGAGCTCCTGGGCTACCTGAAGGCTCTCGACCCCGCGTCCATCGCCGTGAACTACTCGCGGACCAGCGAGGTCTGCGACGGCCTCACCCACGGCATGTACCTCCTCCTGGAGGAAATGCTCGCCGACATCGGATTCCAGGACCGGCTCGTCTCGGCGGAGCAGATCACGTCCAGCCTGAAGGCCCGGAAGACCGCCACGGAGCTGGGGAGGATGCGGGAGGCCATCGGCCACACCCTGGGCATCTTCGGCATGGTGAAGGGATTCATCCGGCCGGGGAGGACGGAGAGGGAGATCGCGGCCTTCATGACCCGGGAAGCCGAGTCCCGGGGGCTGGGCTTCGGGTGGGATCCGGCCCACTGCCCGGCGGTCTTCACCGGACCCGACACCGCGGGCGCACACTATCAGCCGACGGACCGGAAGGTGGAGCGGGGCCACGTCCTGAACATGGACTTCGGCCTCAAGGTCGAGGACTACACGTCGGACCTCCAGCGCACCTTCTACATCCTGGAAGAGGGGGAGACGGCCGAGCCGCCGGAGGTCACGAAGGGCTTCGACACGATCGTCACCTCCATCGAGCTGGCGCGGCGGGCCATCAAGCCCGGGGTCCAGGGCGTCGCCGTCGACGCCGTCGCCCGGGAGCACATCGTCTCCCAGGGCTACGAGGGGTACCCCCACGGCCTGGGGCACCAGGTCGGCCGCTTCGCCCACGACGGCACGGCCCTCCTGGGACCGGCCTGGGAGAAGTACGCCAACAAGGTCTTCGAGCCCATCGAGGAGAACATGGTCTTCACCATCGAGCCCCGCCTCACGGTTCCAGGCAGGGGGGTGGTGACCATCGAGGAGATGGTCGTGGTGACGGCCACGGGCGCCGAGTATCTGTCGAAGCCCCAGAAGGAGCTGATCCTCATCGGGTGAAGCGTGCTTGCCGCGCCACCCCCCGACCTGCGTGACAACGCCGCTTCTCCACCGCATTTTGACCCGCCGCTTGGTCTCGCCCTTTCCCGATGGAGATCACCATGTCCGCCACCGGCGCCCCCATCTGCAACGCGCGCCGCCGTTTCCTCGGCGCGGTCGCTGTCACTCTGGCCCTCGTAGCCAGCGTTCCCGTCGCTGCACAAGAAGAGGTCGACGTCGCCACCATCCAGCGTATCCAGGCCGAGGAGGCCGAGCACTCCCAGATCATGGACATCGCGAGCTGGCTGTCGGACGTCTACGCCCCGAGGCTCACCTGGTCACCGGGCGAGGGCCGCGCCGCGGACTGGACCATGGAACAGATGAAATCCTGGGGCCTCCAGAACGTGCACGAGGAGACCTGGAGCGATCCCCCGGGGATCGGCTGGGAGAACGAGCGCTTCTCGCTCATGGCCACGTCCCCGGTGCCATTCATCGTCCAGGCGGTGCCCCGCGCGTGGTCCGCCAGCACCGACGGGACCGTTTCCGGCACGGCCATCCGGGTGGAGGCCGGGTGCGGCGCCGAGCTGATGCAGCAATATGCCGGTAAGCTGAAAGGCGCGTTCGTCCTGCCCACGTCTGCCGTGAACCGCCCGGTTGTCGACTTCGAGCCCACCGGCCGGCGTGACACCGACGAGCAACTGGCCGCGATGGCGGCGGCCACCCCGCAGGCGGGCGGCGGCCGCGCCCGCTTCGGCGGCCGTGGTGGGGCGGCAATCCAGCGCTCACCCGTTTGCCAGGCTGAATTCGAGCGGGACTCCGCCGCGGCAGCCGCGGCGGGGCGCAGGTTCTTCGCCCGGCCCGGCATCAACACCAACGACACCACCCTACTCCGCTGGATGGAGAATCAGGGCGTGGCGGCGATCCTCCTGGGCGACACGCGGCATACCGAAGGCGACATCGGCACCGACAACGGCGCGCCGCGCATGGCGGACGCGCCCAAGGTCCCCTTCGTCCATGTGGCCATGGAGTCCTACGGCCGCCTCGCGCGCATGGTGGAGAAGGGCGTCCCGGTTCAGTTGGAGCTGAACATGCAGAACCGGTTCTTCCCGCAGAACACGAGCTCCTTCAACATCATCGGCGAGATTCCGGGGACCGACCCCGCGCTCGAGGACCAGGTGGTGATGCTGGGCGGCCACTTCGACACATGGCACGGGGGTACCGGCGCCACTGACAACGGCGCCGGCTCCGCAACCATGCTCGAGGCTGTTCGACTCCTCATGAAGCTCGGGCTGAAACCCCGCCGCACGGTCCGCATCGCCCTGTGGACGGGCGAGGAGCAGGGGCTCCTGGGCTCCCGGGCCTACGTGCGCCAGCACTTCGGGTCCGCCGATGCATCTGGTTTCCACGCCACACCGGAGCAAGCCAAGCTGGCGGCGTACTTCAACGTGGACAACGGCGGTGGCAAGATCCGCGGGGTCTACCTCCAGGGGATCGAAGCGGAGCGTCCGATCTTCGACGCGTGGATGGGACCCTTCCGCGACCAAGGCATGGCCACGCTCACCATTCGCAACACGGGCGGCACCGACCACCTGTCGTTCATCGCCGCGGGGCTCCCGGGATTCCAGTTCATCCAGGATCCCCTCGACTACAGCAACCTTACGCACCATACGAACCAGGACGTCTACGAGCACCTGATCCCCGATGACATGAAGTTCAACGCCGCCGTGGTGGCGAGCTTCGTGTGGCAGGCGGCCCAGCGGGACGAGATGCTGCCCAGGCCACCGATGCCCGAGGCGACGAACCGGCGCTGAGAAAGCGGGCCCAGAACCCGGCCCGCCCATTGAGGGGCCGGAAGCAGTGACGGCACCCTCGGCTGCCTCGAGGGTGCTGTTTCGACCCTCCCACAGCAGGAGCAGACGACCATGAAGAAAGCCTGGATCCCCATGGTGGCCCTTCTGGCCGCTACACCCGCATCGGCCCAGACGGGGCAGGATGCCGCATCACTCGCCGGCGTGCGCTCCCTGTACGAGTCCGTGCGCGGCTACATCACCGCGTCCGCCGAGCAGATGCCCGAGGACAAGTACTCGTTCCGGCCGACACCCGAGGTCCGCACGTTCGGCGAGATCATCGGCCATGTGGCGGACTCCCAGTACGGGTTCTGCGCGCCCGTCCGCGGAGAGAAGGCGCCGACCATGCCCTCCGCCGAGAAGCTCACGTCCAAGGCGGAGCTGGTGAAAGCGGTCAAGGATGCCTTCGCCTACTGCGATGCCGCCTACGGCATTCCCGCCTCCAAGCTGAACGATGCCCTCACGTTCTTCGGGCAGCCGCACACCAAGCTCTCGGTGCTGGCATTCAACATGGCTCACGACTTCGAGCACTACGGAAACCTCGTCACCTACATGCGCATCAACGGCATGGTGCCGCCGTCCAGCCAGGGCGGGATGTAGCGGTGTAGGCTCGCCGGCGCGGGCGCACAGCACGGGGTCGGGTAGTGCCCATTCGTGCTCGCCCGCGCCGGCGGGCTACGACCCGAGCCAGTACGTCACCTTGAACATGAATACGTTCTTGGTATCGGCGTTCCACATGGACCTGACGTCCCGACCGAAGTTGAAATCTCCGCCCTCCATGTAGTCGGAGCGGCTCTGCTGCCACACCAGGAAGAGGGTGGAGCCGGGACGCCATTCCCAGCGCAGCACCCCCGTGCCCCGCAGCGACACCCGGTTGAAATCCCGGTCGTAGACGGAGAACTCGCCTGCTGGCCCCCCCGGGCCGTCGGGGTCGATGTAGTAGTACCCGTCGGAGTCCCGCCGAATGGTCCCCATGTCCACGCCGTACTCGTCGAACTCGAAAGTGCGGGGAGCCCGGAGCTCCTTGAGAGCGCCGTAGTTACCGCTGGCCATGAAGGGCTGGGCGTACATCTCCAGGGTCAGGTTCGGGCTGAAGGTGAGGTTCAGCCGGGTCTCCATGGAGATGGTGGTCTGCGCGAGGTCGGCGAAGATGTAGCGCGCGCCATAGGTGGCTGCGGCGAGGGGGTCTTCGTGCTGGGTCACGTACTGGGCGGCCGAGTGGTTGAAGGAGACGCGGGGCCCCAGCGAAAGCTCCCAGGTGCTGGCGGGCTTGATGCCGAAGGAAGTGCCGAGGCTTCCCTGCCAACCCCCGGCCTCGTCCCACTCGTAGCGACCGTTGGCCCGGAGGGTATAGGGCTTGGAGAAATCGGACGATCCTCCGAATGAGAGCTGGTTCTTCTCGAGCTTTCGGGCCAGGGGTCCGCCCCGGGTGAGGCGGTCGTCCAGGGCCGCGAAGTCATGGTTGAGGCCGAGGTTCACGGACCAGTAGTTCATGAAGGTCCAGTTCCCCCGAAGGTTCAGCCCGGTCCCGATGCGGTTGTTCCCGTAGTTCCAGGTGGCATCGGTGCTGGCGTTGAGGTTCCATCGCCGGAGCACGGTGCCGGGCCGGTTCTCCTGGTACTCGAGTCGGACCGTTCCCTTGCGCCGGTCGGCGTCCCGCTGGTACCCCAGGTCGTTGACCTCGAAACCGGGGCTCGTGGCGCCAACCTCCACGCCTCCCTGCCAGTGGAGCCCCGCCTGCTTCTGGAGCTCCAGGTTGGCTTTGTACCCCATGAGCGTGGACGCCGCCTCGTCCAGAGAGAGATACCCGGCATCGGGCCTCTGGTAATACCGGGCGGAGGACTCCTGGGCCGAGATCATGACCTCGGGGTCGCCGGCGATGCGGCTGGTCACGAAATGGCCGTTCACTGACCAGGCCCGGTTGGCGAATTCGTGGAGGAAGTCCACGCCGCCCACGTAGGCAGAGGAGCGAAGGGACGTGGCCAGCGCCGGGTCGCTGAGGTCCCGGTTCACCACCGTGCCGATGGCGCCGACAGTGGTCTGGCCCTCCCGCAGGTCCCGGCGGGCCCGAACCACCAGGAAGTTGGTCAGGGGCTCCACCTGGGCCGTGTGCTCCTGGTCCATGTCGTCCACCCAGGGAGCCATCTCCCGCTGTGTGACGGCCTCCATCATCCCCAGGGACCAGCCACTTGCGGTCTTCCCCGTGAGCTTGGTAGCGCCGAGGATGGTGGCTGCCTCTGGCTTGTCTCCATAGATCGCACCGTCAGGGAGAGAGCCTTTCGGGGAGGCGCCGATGCGCCGGGAATAGAGGATCTGGGTGCCGCCCCCACCACCGCCTCCTCCTCCCATCATCCCACCACCGCCGCCGCCCCCACCAAAGGAGAAGATGTCGGCTCCCTCCACGAAGAAAGGCCGCTTCTCCTGGTAGCGGGTCTCGTAGGCGCTGAGGTTCACCACCGCCGGGTCCACCTCCACCTGGCCGAAATCCGGGTTCACCGTGCCGTTCAGAGTGAGGTTGGAGCTGAGACGGTACTTGAGGTCGAAGCCCAGCCCGTAGAAGAAGTCGGAGCCGTCCCGGTAGGGGTTCTTGAACGACACCTCGTCGCTCTGGGTGATGGGGCCGAAATCAGCCCGGCCCAGGAAGTACGGCAGGATTTCCAGCCCCCTGGACTGCTGGATGCCGCGAAGGCCCAGCAGGTCGCCGTAGCGGGCGATGCCGGAGCGCTCGTCCTTGGGAGTGAACGAGAGGACGTCGTTCTCCCGGTTGCGGGCGATCTCACGGGTGAACTGGACCCCCCAGACCTGGTCTTCGGTGTTGCGGAAGCGGAGCTGGGAGAGGGGGATGCGAGCCTCGACGCTCCACCCCTCGTCGGTGATGTGGGTGGCGGCCTGCCAGACCGGGTCCCAGGAGCTGTCGCCGTGGCGGTCCTGGCCTCCCGAAAGGGCCTGGTCGCCCCTGACCCCCGACGGGTTGATCTCGAACTTGAATCCCGTGCGGTTGTCGTTGTAGCTGTCGAAGGAGATGACGAACTGGTCCGAGTCCATGAGGAACCCGTCCCGGCGCCCCAGCCGGGTGGATACGGGCCCCCGGTCGTAGAGCATGGCGCCCACGTAGATGGCGTCGTCGTCGAAGAGGACGCGGACCTCGGTGCGCTCCGTGGCGGGCTGCCCCTCCAGCGGATCCACCTGGATGAAGCCGGTGGCCGGGGTGTTCCGCGCCCAGGCGGCCTCGTCCAGGAGGCCATCCATGTGGATGGGCTCGGTGAGGCGCACCGCACGCACGGTGGGGAGGGGGCTGGCGCCGCTGGCGCCGCCGGCGTCCCCATCTGCCTGCTGGGCGAGGATCGGCGAGGGAAGGGCGCAAAGGAGGACCCCGACGAGGGCGGCTACGCCTGTCTGAACTGCTATGCGTTCAATACCAGTCATCTTCACTCTGGGAGATCCAACCCGCGCTTGATCCGTGGCGTCGAGAAAACTACAAGAGTCAACACAGGGCGGACACTCCAGGGCACCGGAGCGTTGTGCGCTGCCACGCCTCAGTAGCGCACTGTGTACTGCGCCTTGATGAGCAGCTGGTTGGACGCGAAGCGTAGCCGCCGCGCAGTCCATCGGTCGGTGCCCGTCAAGTCGGGGTCGGCGAGATTGTGATTGTAGACCAGGAATAGCGCTCCCAACGGACTGAAGGTCCAGCGCATTCGTGTGTTCGTGCCGAGGGCCCGCGCCTCCGTGTCGTACTGGGTGAAGCTCGACACCTGGAAGTCCGGAGACACGTTTGCGTTCACACGCACGCCCCAGAGATCCGCGGTGAAGTGGCCCCCGGGAAAGTCGCCGATGTCGTGCTCACCGTTCACCTCCACCGTGAAGAGGGGGATCGGGTTCCACGTGGAGGTCAGCTCCACTTGGTGAAGCGTGCCGTCGTAGAACCCGCCGAACCACCAGGTGAGCTGTGCCGACAGGGCACGCTTCGCCGCCAGGCCTCCTTCCAGGCGGAAGCGGAGGAACCGGTGCACGCCCGCCGGCACGGTGATGCCCTCGGCCACGTCGAAAGGCTCGGTGAGGCGCTCCCCCTGGGGGACGATGTTGAACTCGAAACGGTCCCCGCTGTCCAGACGGCAGTTGATGGGCGCCATGAACCAGCGGTAGCTCTGCCATCCGCCCCGCAGACCCGCCACGTAGCTGATCTCGTTCTCCCAGAAGCATTGGCGAATGGGGAGCGGCCCCACCCTTCCCGGTCGCGGCTGCCAGTTCACCTGGAGCGACGCCATGTGCACGCCGGGACGGGGCACGAACCCCAGGGACGGGTCGAAGGCCTCGCCGATGCGCACGTAGCTCAAGGCGGCGTCGATGAGGTCGTTCGGGTACGATAGCTGCACGCCGGCCGCCGTGCGATCTCCAGCGAGCGAGTCGCGGTGAGTCACGAGCCCCCATGCCGACAGCGACAGGTTCTTCGAGCCGCGGAAGTGAGATGTCCGCAGCGTCGCGTCCGGACCGATCATCCAGCTTCCGGGGCGCTCCAGGGGATCGCCGAACGTGCCGATGAAGCCGACGGATGACTCGCGAAGCACGTTCTGCCGGACACGCACCACACCCACGGTTCCGGCCGTGGACAGGGTGTCCCCGTCGCCGGTATGGGCGACCAGCGCGCCGATGTTGGTCCCGCCGACGCGGCCGCTGAGCTTGGTGCCGACCCGGAGCGGCACGGTCGCGCCCTCCACCAGCCCGATCCTCCGGCTGAAGAAGGGGACGACGTCGTCGTGCCCACCGAACCCGAAGGCGAAGATGTCCGAGCCTTCCAGGAAGAACGGGCGCTTCTCGGGGAAGAAGAGGGGGAAGCGGGTGAAGTTCGTCCTGCGCGTGTCGACCTCGGTCTCCGCGAAGTCCGTGTTCACCGTGAGGGACGCCAGGAGGTTGGCACCGAGACGCTGGGTGACGTCGACGCTGGGATGAAGCGTCCTCACGGACGTGGTGTCCGGCGTCGGCTTGCCGCCGCCGCCGGTGAAGGCCGGGCGCACGCCCAGCCCAAGGCCGAGGTCGAGGCGCGGCACACCCGTCAGCGTTCCCGCCTCGCTCGTCTGGCTCACCTTGTAGTCCTGGGTCGCGCCGGACCAGCGGTCGGTCTCCTGGAGGGCCTGGATCCTCCGTTCGACGTTGAAGCCCCAGCGATGGAGCCCCTCCTTGAACACCAGCGTACGCACGGGTATCCGGATCTCCGCCGACCACCCCCACGCCGCTCGGGCCGTCCGTGCCTCCCACACGCCGTCCCAACTCTTGTTCTCACCGTCTCCGTCGGTGGTGACGAGGGCGTCGTAGCGGGCGCCGGAGGGGTTCACGGCGAAGACGTAGCCGCTCCTCCCGTCGAGGAACGTGTCGAAGACGATCTGGATGTGGTCCTCACTCCGGAGCTCGGAGTCCGGGGCCTTCGCGTAGCTCACCACCGGGACGCCCCCGGGCTGGTACGCGACCACGCCGATGACGATCTCGTCGGGGCTCGCCAACGCCTTCACGACGGTCCGTGCGGCCGGTGTGGCGCCTTGGCGGGGCTCGACCTCCGTCAACTCCCCGATGGAGTCGGCGGTCCCCCAGGCGGCCTCGTTCAGGCGTCCGTCGAGCGTGATTCGACCCGCCAGAGGCGCGAAGGTCAGGGTCGGCCGCGCCTGGCCGACAGCACTCTCGCTCGTCCCTCGGGACTGGGCGCTCAGGCCTCGAGGTCCGAAGAGCAGCACGCCGGACGAGAGAGTCAGGAGGAGCGTCCCCGCCTGAGTCGTCTTGTTCCATCTGCCCAAACCGGGCTCCTTCACGTCGATGTCCTGGGTCGATCCGGCGATGGCGCACAGGGCGGGGTCGTCCGGCGCGGACGTGCGGGCCATCACTTCGCGGCTGCGGGAGTACCCGTTGCGGGTGCGTTGTCACACCGTACGTCCGGGAACGCCGGATGATAGGACCCGGCGTCTCGGGGGCAAGAGCGGTCCCGAGAATGACGTCAGAGTGGCGCCGACGCGGTACGCACCACAATGTCCCTTTGTGGATATCAGAACCAAGCTGGTCTTCGCGCTGGTTGCCGCTTCCCTGGGCAGCATGTTCGTGTTCGGGGCGGTCGTCGCGCCCCGGGTCGAGGACTACATCAGGAACGGCACCCTCGAGCGCCTCGACGAGGTGGCGGAGGCGAAACGGGAATCGCTGCGGTGGATCATCGCGGGCTGGCGCGACGGCGCCCAACTGGTCGCGAGCCGGACGCAGCTCAGGGCGAGCTTCGACGACTATACGCGTACGGGCGCGCGCGCCCAGATGGCCCGCATGCGGGCCATCCTGCACGATGCGATCACCGCCTCACGCAGCCTGACGCTCCTCGAGGTCTTCGACCCCCAGGGCGATTCCGTCGTTTCCGTGGCGCGAGGCGAGGTGGCGGACCTGTCGGCACTCCCGAAGCCGCTCACACCGCCCGCAGGCCACCAGCCGTCCTACCTGGGAGTCGCGTTCACGGAGTCCGGCTCGCCTCAGGTCGGCTTCCAGGCGCGCATGGTGCTCGACGGCCGCACCATCGGAAGCGTCCTGGCGGTGTTCGATGCGGAGGAGCTGTCCGAGCTGACGGCTCCTCGCCACGGTCCGGGTGAGACGGGCGAGACGATGATTCTTGCCCGGGACAGGTCGGGGGTGCTCAGGACGCTCCACCCCACACGCTACGGTCCGGGGAGGAAGGGGTCCGTGGTCCTGTCCGGAGAGCCGGGCGCGCTCGGCGCTCGATCGCTTTCGCCCGGTGCTCCGCCGGTGTCGCAGGGGATCACCGACTACCGCGGAGTGAGGGTGTGGGCCGCCACACGATCGATCCCGGAGCTCGGATGGGGTCTGGTGGTCAAGGAGGACCGTGCGGAAGGGATGCGAGTCGCCGAGGAATTCCGGAGTTGGTTGCGACGGACGGCGCTCATCCTGTCCGCGTTCGCGATCCTCGTCGGTGCCGCCCTGGGCCTGCGGTTTGCGCTCCCGATCTACGCGCTGGCGGAGGTGGCCAACCGCATCCGGAAGGGTGAGATGGACGCTCGCGCCGAGGTGACGCGCGAGGACGAGGTGGGTGTGCTGGCCAGGACCTTCAACCAGATGGCGGACGAGCTCGAGGCGCGCATGTCGCTTCTGCGCGAGTTCCGGAAGTTCTTCGAGGTGTCCATCGACCTGATGTGCATCGCCGGAACCGATGGATTCTTCAAGCGCACGAATCCTTCCTTCGAGCGCGTGCTCGGATGGAGCGAGGAGGAGCTCGTGGAACGGCCCTTCCTCGACATCGTACACCCCGATGACGTGGCCAAGACCGAGCGTGAGATCCAGAAGCTCGCCGAGGGCATCCCCACCATCTCGTTCGAGAACCGCTTCCAATGCAAGGACGGGAGCTATCGGTTGCTCCGTTGGACGAGCTACCCCCAGGACGGGGTGCTGTACGCCATCGCCCACGTCGTCGACGAGTCCCCCCAATCGTGAGCCGGCTCCTGCGATGAGCCGGGGCGCTGCTTGATCTACACTCAGCTGGTCGCCGGCTTCATCTACCTCCTTGGAGGTGGGGACCTCCTTGTTCGGGGCGCCGTCGCGGTCGCTCGTCGCTTCCAAGTCCCCGAGACGATCGTCGCGTTGACCATTGTCGGCCTGGGCACATCGCTGCCCGAGCTCGTCGTCTCCGTTCGGGCGGCGCTCGAGGGACACCCCGGAATCGCCCTCGGGAACGTGGTCGGGAGCAACATCGCGAACGTCCTCCTCGTGGGTGGGCTGGCAGCCACCTTTCGTCCGCTTCGGCCCGGGGATCGCAACGTCGCGCGCTCCGGGGCCGCGATGCTGCTGGTCAGCCTACTCTTCGTGGGCATGTGCCTCCAGGGCAAGGGTCTGACACGGGTGGACGGCGCTCTGCTGCTCGTCCTGCTCTTCGCGGGGCTGATGGTCCAGCTCCACGACACGCTCCGGGCGAAACACCTGGGTGCCGCGCCCGCCATCGACTGGGTGCTGGGCTTTCCGAGTCAGCTGCCCGTCATCGTGCTCTTCATCGCGGTCGGGCTGGTCATGCTTCCCCTCGGGGCGGCTCTTCTGGTCGACGCGGCCGTCGATATCGCGGGGCGGCTCGGCGTCTCCGAGACGCTGATCGGACTCACCATCGTGGCCGTCGGGACGTCCCTGCCGGAGCTGGCGACCACCGTGTTGGCGGCGCGGAAGAGGAGGACGGGATTGGTGGTGGGAACGATCGTGGGGAGCAACAACTTCAACATACTCGCGATCATGGGTGCTGCGGCCATCGCCAGTGGCGTGCCGGTCGCGATCCCCCAGCGCTTTCTTCTGCTCGACCTTCCCGTGATGGTCGGCGTCAGCCTCGTCCTGGTGTCGTTCTCCTGGCGACGACGACCGATCCGTCGCCAAACGGGAATGGTGCTCGTGGGCGCGTACGCTCTCTACATGGGGGTGCTTGCGCTGGTGGGATAGCGGTCCGGCCGCCGGCCCTGTCGCGATGCTGGTCAGCGGTGCCGCGCCGGAAGACTCACGCCGGACGCAGAAACGCGTGCAGCAGATCGGGGTCCCTCAGCGGCTCACCGTGGCCGAAGCACACCACCGCCGGTTCCAGCGCGGCCAGGCGGCGCGCCGCTGCCGCGTTCTGCTCGTAGTCGTAGACCAGAAAGCGATAGGGGAACATCAGGCGGTGGCGAAGCGTGACCGGGTTGCGATGAAAGAGAATATCGCCCAGGACCAGGACACGGTCGCGCTGTCGCCAGAACGCCAGATGACCCGGGGTGTGGCCGGGTGTCGCGAGCACGGTGAAGCTTCCGACCGTGTCTCCCTCGCGTAGGACCCGGGCCACGGGATGGGGTGGCCCGCCGAGCCGGCGGGCCACCCGGGCGATGCACCGGCTCGGATCCGGATAGAGCAGGCTTCCGTCGCCCGCTTCGACGGCGGGCCGCTCCTCCTCGCCGCACCACAGCGGAATGCCGAGCGCCTCGCAGACAGCGTGGCTGCCGCCATGGTGATCGAAGTGGGCATGGGTCAACGCCAGGGCCGAGACCCGGTGGCCCCGGAGCGCCGCCAGGATCCGCTTCGTCCCCAGCCCACCGCCCGCGTCCACGAGGACGTCGTCGAGCAGGTACATGTTGACGAGGTCCAAGGGCAGCGGCGAGAGCCGGAGGACACCGGGGGCGACGTCTGTAAGCTGAGCCATGACCGCTATTCCTCCGCGCTCTGTCCTGCTGCGGCCTTAGCCCTACCCGCCGAACAGGACCCCGAGGCTCAAACCCAGGTCGGCCCCACTGTGGTTCTTCTCCCCACCGATGGCGTCCGCGAAGTCGGTCATGAACGTATACCCACCCCCGAGCCCCAGCATCACCCGATTCCCGAGTCGGAACTCGACACCAACGCCGGCCCTGCCACCGAAGGCGCTCCGCGTGATCGACTCCACCACGACGGCGCTGCCCACGCTGGTTGACGATTGGTGTCCTGTCACGGGCCCGACCTCCACCGAACCGAAGAACCCCGTGCCCGACTCCGGGTCGGACGGCGTCAGGTAGCGTCGCACGCCCACGAAGAAGGACGTCACCAGTGCGGTTTCCGTGCTCACCCCGCCTGCTCCGGCTCGGGTGTCGGTGTGCACGGACAGCACCCCAAGCGACACCTGACCCGCGAGGTTCTCTCTGAACCAGCGTGACAGGCCCAGACCTCCGAGGAACCCCGCGGCGTCGGTCTTGGTCTCCACCCCGCTCGCGGACGTGGAGGTCCCGGCGTTTACGAGCACCCCCACCGCGGTGCGCAGATCGACGCGCCAGCGGCCGACGAGATTCTGCGCCTGGACCGATGTGACGGCCAGCGCCGACAGTATCCCCAACAGGAAGAGGGTACGTGCCGCGGATCCTGCCTTCGTCGGATTCTTCATGATTCCCCGACTCCCGAGGGCGGTCCTCCGACGGCGATGGGGCGAGGCCGGTGGTAGGAGCGCCCGCTTTGGACGTACGTGCGCCACGGTCAGGGAGAAGGGGGCAGGGCGCGGAGGAGATCCCGCCCTTGGCAGCAACCGGGGCTTCCCGTCTCCCAAAGTTCCCCGCCGCTTCGCGGTGGTCAAGAGAGTCGGAGCCGAGCGTCCGCGTTCTCGCACCGGGAAATGAACCGCGACCCTCCTGGGACGGGGCAAATACGACATCTGTCGATGGGCCGAGTCGCCGTGTGCAATCAGAAGGTGTTTGCACCTGACTTAAACGATAATAGTTTCGTTTCCCATGAAACGCCTCCCGCTTCGGACCATCGCCTGGCTCGTCCTCGCCGGCGCAGCCGCGTGCCGGGCGCATCCATCCGAGGATGCGCCGCGTGCCCCGGCCGCGTTGAGCGCGCCGTCCGATTTCGAGGGAACGCCGCCCCCACCGGACTCGACGATTCCCGATGGTCCGATCGGCGCATCGATTCGTCGCGGGCAGGCGATCCTGTTCGCCACCCGGGACAGCCTTCCGGCGCACGTTGGAGACGCGCTGCGCTGCGTGAGCTGCCACCTGGACGGGGGCCGTCGTACGAATGGGTCGTGGGTCGGCGTCTACGGGCGCTATCCCCAGTACCGCAGCCGCAGCGGCACCGTCGTCACCATCGAGGACCGGGTCAACGGATGTTTTCGGCGCAGCATGAACGGGAGCCCGCTTCCCCCCGACGGTCCCGACATGCGCGACATCGTGTCCTATCTCTGGTTCCTGTCCTGGGGCACACCGGTGGGCTCGCAAGCGGCGACTGGGTCGCGCAGGGAGCGATTCGCACACCTCGAAGCGGACACGGCAGCCGGGCGTGTCACCTTCGACAGCGTGTGCTCCGTGTGCCACGGAAAGACAGGGGAGGGAACCCCTGCTGCCCCCCCGCTGTGGGGCCCCCGGTCGTTCAACATCGGGGCCGGGATGGCGCGGGTGCGAACGGCCGCCGCGTTCATTCGCGACAACATGCCGTTCAATGACCCCGGGTCTCTGACGGATCAGCAGGCATTCGACGTCGCCTCGTTCGTGGTGGCGCGTCCGCGTCCGGATCTTCCCGGGAAGGAATACGATTGGCCCAACGGCGATCCACCGCCCGACGTCGCCTACCCTACGCTGGCCGCGTCACCAAAGGCCGCAGCCGGCAAGCAGTCCCCTTGACCTACTTGTCGTTCCCCATCTCCAACGGAGGGTCCCTCCCATGTTCGACCTGAAGATTCCCACCCATCGGCGCGGATTCCTGGGCACGATGGCCGCTAGCGCGGCCGCGCTCGGCCTCGGCAGTCTCGTCCCCCGCGAGCTCGTGGCCCAACCCGCGCCGGCAGGCCTGGGGGTGGATGATCCGCAGCTCGACGCCTGGCTCAACAAGATCAATGGCGCACACAAGCAGGCGTACGACATGCCCGAGCTCAACAACGGCTTCGGATTCATCTGGTCACGTGTGTTCTACATGACCAACACCGACGTCCCGGAGAGCGACCTCAGCGTTGCTCTCATCCTGCGTCACAACGCGGCGGTGTTCGGGATGACCGACGCGATGTGGGCCAAGTACAAGCTGGGCGAAATGGCCGAGGTGACCGATCCGAAGACCAAGGCGCCGGCCGTACGCAACATCTTCTACAACATGGCGGCCGAGGACCAGATGTTGCCTGGCATGTCCATCGACGGCCTGATGGCCAGCGGTGCCCTGTTCGGCGTGTGCCACATGGCGATCAAGGTCGGCAGCATGCAGCTCGCCCAGAAGATGAACATGAAGGCCGAGGACATCGAGAAGGACATGATCGCCAACCTGATTCCCGGAATGCAGGTGGTTCCTTCGGGCGTGTGGGCTGTGAATCGCGTCCAGGAGCGGGGTTGCTCCTACTGCTTCGCCGGGTAACCTCGCCCCGTCGCTCGTGACCGGGCCGCGCCCTCCGACAAGGGGGGCGCGGCCCTCTCGTTTTGCCCCACCGTACACGCTTCGCTCGTCTCCGCGCAGGAGGCCGTGGCAAGTACGATGCGGGCGCGTGTAACGTAAAGCATGCTTGACACATAGTCAAGCATGCTTTACTGTGTCTTCGTGGCTACCAACGATGGCATCCGCAACCATGTGCGCCGTCACCGTCGCCTACGGGAATGGACCCAGGAGGAGCTCGGCCGGCGCGTGGGGGTGACCCGGCAGACCATCATCTCCATCGAGGGTGGGAAGTACAATCCGTCGGTGGGCCTCGCGCTCAGAATGGCAGTGGCCTTCGGCGTCCCCGTCGAGGAGCTCTTCGAAATCGACCGAGGAGCGGGCGATGACTGAGCAAGCGCCCCGCCGTTCGGCACTTCCGGTTCCGACCCTCATTCAGGCCGGCGTGATCGCCCTGGGCATCGTCCTCTGGATGACGGTCGGCAAGGCGTGGATCATCGTCGCCGGCATCGGCGCCTTCGTCCCCGGGATCCTCCGGGAGCTCGGGGTGATGCGGGACCTGGACGAGTTCCAGCGGGAGGCCTCTCGCCGGGCGGCGTTTCACGCCTACCTCATCGGTGGGCTCGCCACGGTATGCGTCATCACCGGTCTCCACCTGACCGGGGAGAACGTGAAATACCCGGCGGACGTGGTGACGCTGCTTCTGGTCATCCTCTGGTTGACCTGGTTGTTCAGCTACCTCATGTCCTTCTGGGGCGCACAGACGACCGCGGCCGCGGTGCTTCTCGCCTTCGGCTCGTTCTGGGCTCTGTTCGCCGTGCTGGACGGAATCGGGGAGGGCGGGACCTTCGTCGAGATCCTCGTCGGGATCGGCATGCACCTCGTCTTCGTGGTTCCCTTCGTGGCGGGCGCCTACGCGGCCAGGCGCTGGCCTCGCGTCACGGGGTGGTTGCTCCTGGCAGTCTCGGCGGCGCTGCTCGTCCTGCTCGGCCGACCGTCGGCCCAGGAGTGGAGCACGCGGCTGCTTACGCTGACCACCCTCGTGGTACCGTTGGTGGCATCCGGCGTGGGCCTGGTTCGGGTGAAGCGCCGCGACGTGGAGGAAGCGGAATAGCAGGAGAAGGCCTGCCCGCTTGAGCCCCTGAAGCCCTGGGAGGCCCTACCATGAACTCCGAGCAGTCTCGAGCCACCGCCTACCGCTGGATTGCCCGCGTCACCGGCATCCTGATCACCATCCTCACGCTGGTCATCGGGATCGGAGAGGCGCTCGACGGACCCCGCAGGCATCCCGGTACGACCCTTCTGGGTCAGTTCACCCCTCTCATCCTTGTCATGTTCGCGGTGTGGGGGGTGGGCCTGGCCGGACTTCTCCTCGGATGGTGGAAGGAGAAGTTGGGAGGAATCCTGTCGCTCTGCTGCTTCGCCCTGGTCTTCGTGCTGAACCTCTTCAATTCCCAGGCGCCCCCCGCGATGCGAATCGGCACGTTGATCCCCATGGGGATCTACTCAATCCCGTCGGTGCTGTTCATCGCATCGTGGCGGCTGAGATCCAGGGAAAGGCAGCTGTCCGGGTAGGAGAATGCGCCCAGCACCAGGATCGGCGCGGATCAGGGTGGGCCACTACCGAGGCCGTCCGCTTACCGCCCCAACCTCCGGCTGACGCCGACCATGAGAGTGGGACGCAGCTTGGGTTGGTTGACGGCTCGGTCGGCGTCCTGGTACGTGAATCCTGACCGGGGGTTCACGTTCTGGCCGTTCGGGCTGTACGATGTATCGTGAGCCTGGAGGCGCCCCGAGGAATACACCTCGGCCCCGGCAGAGACCAACAGGGCCAGCCGAGGAGACATGGGGAAGGTCAGGTCCGCTCCTCCCGCAAATCCCCACGAGGCCGAGCGTACATCGAAGTCCTCGTTTCCGCCGATGAACTTGAAGTTGCCCAGAAAGTGGGTGTAGCGGACCCCCGCCCATAGGCGGCTGTGTCGTCCCCTCGGGACGAGAATGTCGAGACCCCCGTCCCAGGTGTGGCCGTGCTCCACGGGCGTGCCGTTCGTCGCGTCGTTGATGAAGACCTTCCGAGCCGTGGCGGGGTCACCGGGGTCGGTCGCAGTCCGTCCTACCCGGAGCCGCGCCGAGAAGGGGAAGCCCTGGGCGAAGTTGCTGGCGGTGGCCAGCACCTCCACCCCCAGGCCACGCTGATAGCCGAGGAGCCCGCTCACCGTGAAGTCGGGTTGCTGACCGCCGACGGGAACGCACGCGAGCAGGGGAAGGGCGACGATGCCGAGGCTGCGCATTGTAGACTCCGAGTGATGCGTGGAAGCAACATCACCGGGCAGTGAGGTGGTGGGGGCCCTGACAGACCGGTGTCCGCACGAGGTGCAACCTGCGTGCCAGCGCAGCGCCCCTTCTCGACCCGTTGTCTGCCACATCGGGGGGAAGGCTGTATCGGGTCGTTGCACGACGGTCCCTTCCCGCCGCCACCGGCTCGAGGTCACCACGATCGGCGGCGACCACGCAGACGTGTGCCGCGGCCGGACCTGTGTCACATGCGCTCGGCGGGTCGAACCCGAGCCGGCGAGTGCCCCGGGGAACGTCAGCGACCTGCCAGCGCCGGGATCAGGCTCTCGGGATTCACGCTCGTGGTGCCGTAGCGCACCACCCAGTGGAGGTGGGGACCCGTCACCCGGCCGGTGGCCCCCACCAGGCCGATAGGCGTGCCGGCCTCCACCGTGTCGCCCACCGCGACGAGCTGCTTGCTCAGGTGGAAATACCCGCTGACGAGCCCTGCGCCGTGGCTGACGTAGACGATGTTGCCCGCCAGCAGGAAGCGATCCACCAGAGCCACCACGCCTCTGGTGGTCGCCACCACCGTGTCGCCCACCGCTCCGTTGAGGTCCAGCCCCAGGTGACGGCTGGAGACCTGCCCGTTGAAGATGCGTCCGTCGCCGAACCCGCCCGTCACCCGGGACTTTCTCGGAAGAACGACCCGATGGGTCCAGAGTCGACTCGACTGCTCAGCCTCACGCGAGACCTCGCGCGCCTTGGCCTGGTCCCTGGCGAGCCGGGCGGCGTTCGCCTTGCTCAGGGGCGAGCCCAGCTCCGGTGCCACCTCCAGCTTCTCGTGGTGGAAGGATCCGGGGTCAACGGGGATGGAAGCCTCGAGGGCGCGGCTGGACCCGGAAGCGTCCTGAAGGGTCACCGCCACCTGCACGCTCCCCGACGCATCCACGGGTACCGGGACCAACGACTCCATGGCGCCGCCGTCCACGGCATAGAAGTGGAGATCTTCCCCTCCGCCCCTGCCCGACACGGTATTCAGCACCGTGCCCGGCGCGGGTGTTATCCGCACCACGACGAGGGTCCCCTGCGTCGGCTGCTCTGGGCGCCAGGTCAGTTGGGCGGGAGCCGGGATTGTGTCGCTGGCCCGGCTCCCGGTTGCCGACGCAGTCCGATCGGCGGGGTCGAGGTTGTTGGTGGCCCGACTCGCGCCTGGCGTCGGCACGAACCCGGCAACGGCGATGACACCCCCGGCGAGGACTACCCCTAGCCGCGGTCGGGATACGCACCGCGCACGACGCGGAGTCTCCATCATTGCGCGCGTCTCATGCGCTGCCTGACGTGCATATGCACCACCGGAACTCCTCCGCCCGCCTATCCCGCCAGCTCCTTCAACGTCTCCGTGAGGAGCTCGTAGAAGCGCTCGACGGACCCCACGTGCACGCGCTCGTTGGGCGAGTGGGGGAACTCGATCTGCGGTCCGATGGAGATCATATCCATCCCCGGGACCATCTCGCCGATGAGCCCGCATTCCAGCCCGGCGTGGATGGCGCCCACCTCCGGGTCGGAGCCGAGAACCCTGGTGTGGATGGATCGGACGACGTCCAGGAGTCGGGAGTCCAGGTCCGGCTTCCACCCCGGGTAGCCGTCGTGGTGATCCACCGAGGCTCCGGCCAGCATGGCCACCGCCTCGATCTTGCCGCGGATCCAGTCCAGGCCCGAGGCCACCGAGGACCGGGAGCTCATGAGGACCTTCAAGGTGCCGTCCGCGCTCTTCGCAGCGGCCAAGTTCGTGCTGGTCTCCACCAATCCCGGGATGTCGTTGCTCATCACGGTGACCCCGTGGGGGAGCGCCACCAGAAGCTGGAGCGCGCGGGCTCCGGATTCCGTGCTCCAGACGGCGTCCGGCGCGGAGACCTCCTCCACCTTCACCTCCATCCCCGGCTCGGGCACGGCGAACTCCGCCTTGACGCCGGTGAACTGTGCGTCGAGGCGCGCGAAGAAGTCTCCCTCGGCACCCTGCGGGATCACTACCGTTGCCCAGGCTTCCCGGGGGATGGCGTTGTGCTTGTTCCCGCCCTCGATGCTCGCGAGGAAGCCCGGAATCTCCGCGGCCCGGAGTATACGCGCCAAAAGCTGGACGGCGTTGCCCCGCTGGAGGTGGATGTCCACACCCGAGTGCCCGCCGTTCAGGCCGAAGAGTGTCACCTTGTGAGCGGTGGCATTCGCGGGGGTCGGCGTGGTGTCCAGGGCGAGCGTCAGGTCGGTGTCGGCGCCGCCGGCGCACCCCACCGTGAGGGTTCCCTCCTCCTCGGAGTCCAGATTCACGAGCTGCTTCGCGGAGAGAAGGGAGGCGTCCAGCCCGGCGGCACCGGTAAGGCCCGTCTCCTCGTCGATGGTGAAAAGGAACTCGAGGGGCCCGTGCACCACGTCGGTGGCTTCCATGAGGGCAAGCATGGCGGCGACGCCGATGCCGTTGTCGGAGCCCAGCGTGGTGCCGTCGGCGGTGAGATACTCACCGTCCAGGACCGGCTTGATGGCATCCTTGGCGAAGTCGAAGTCCACGTCGGAATTCTTCTCGTTCACCATGTCCAGGTGGGCCTGGAGGACGGTCGCGGGCGCGTTCTCCTTACCGGGCGTCCCGGCCTTCTTCACCACGACGTTCCCCGTGGCGTCCACGTGGTGCTCCAGGCCGAGACGCTCGGCCACGCCCACCACGAAGGCGCGCATCTTCTCTTCTTCCTTGGATCCCCGGGGGATGGTGAGGATCTCGTCGAAGTGACTCCACAGAGCCTTCGGCTCGAGGTCGGATACGAAGGTCATGAGTCCGTTCCCGGTAGAGACCCGGGCAGCCCGGGTCGAATGGTCGTAGATAGCCGGCGTGCGTGCTCATGCAATCTGGCAAAGGCCACAAGGGATAGAAACCGGATGGCCGGCATCCTCTTGGAGCCGGACGGTCAGCTCTCCCTCGGGAGCCCCAGGCTGTCCACCAACGCCTGGAACCGAGGACGGTTGCGGATGAAGTCGAAGATCGGGTCCACGGCGATGGAAGGCATGTTCTGGTCGTGGTCCTTGTATGCCAGCTCCAGGTAGTCCAGGGCGGGCTCCGCGTCGCCTGCCCGAGTGTAGAGCGTCGCGATCTGCCAGGGGGTGACATACTCCGTCTTCGAGCGGGCCACGAAGAGCTCCGCCACCGCACGAAGCGCCGAGGCGTAGCCCCCCTGGGCGTAGCCGGCGTCCAGGGCCGAAAGTGCCGCGGTGTCCTCCGCTGCGCGGTATGAGGCCCGCCACATCTCCATGGCCTCCCCTTCGCGGCCCATGAGGTGGTACGTGGTGCGAAGCGTGGAGAGAACGTAGGGCGCATCGGGGTCTGCGGCGCGCACGCGCTCGAGCACGGCTTCGGCATCGCCGTACCGCCGCAGGAAGTTCAGGTCCTGGGCGTAGAATCCCTGGACCATGGTGTTGAAGGGGTCGAGGTCGGCCGCCTGCTCCGCTTCCTTCAGGGCTTCGTCGTCCCGGTCCAGGTACAGGAGCACCTGGGAGTACGCGACGCGCAGGAGGGAGTTGGTGGGATCGTCATCGAGGGCGGTGCGGAAGGCGTCGAGAGCGTCGCGGAACCGCCACTCCGACCAGGCCATCTGCACCGCGCGGTCGGCCTGCACCGCGGGCAGGGTCGGGTCGAGGAGCGCGGCCCGATCCGAATATGGGGCGGCGCGCTCCTTGGCCTCCGCCCCGGACACGAGACCCTGTTGCGCTCGGTCGAGCCACACGGTCGCCAGACCCTGCCAGGCCTCCGCCGACAGGGAGTCCCGTTCCAACGCCAGTTGGTAGTAGCGCTCGGCGGTGTCGAAACCGGTCGGGGTGAGCTTCTCCAGGTGGAAGCGGGCCTGCACGAGAAGGTCGTAGACCTGGGGATCCACCTCGGCGGAGACGGGCAACCTGGCCAGCACATCCGGGGTGAGCCGCACCCCCATCTCGCCCGCGATGGCCCGTGCGACGTCGTGATACAGCCCCACGACATTGCCCGGAGAAGACCGGAAGGTGCGCGACCAGATGATCTCCTCGGTTCCCGGATCCACCAGCTGGAGGCTCAGGGTAACCAGGTCGGGGCGGCGGTCGACGCTCCCATCCATGACGCCGTCTACGCCCAGCTCGTCGGCGATCTGCCGAGTGGGAAGCGTCGTACCTGCGTAGCGCGCCACGGAGCTCGGGTTGATGACCCGCACCGCCTTGGCGAGCTCCACCACCATGTCGTGGTGAAAGCCCGCAACGTAGAAGTCCTGCGAGGTGTCGGCCTCCGCGTTGCGGAACGGGAGCACGGCGATGCGCTCCATGCGGGGAGCGTTCAAGCCCTGGAAGGCCCACCAGGCGGCGGCGGCCAGGGCGACGGTGCCGGTACCGGCCAGCGCGCGCCGGAGCAGGGTGCGCCTCCGCTTCCGGATCCGGTAGGCTTCCTGGGCGCGGATGGTTACCGCCGCGCGGAGAGCCGTGACGAGCTCCCCCGCGGTGGCGTGACGGAGCGCCGGGTCCACCGATACGGCCCGCTCGATCTCCGACTGGACGGTGGGAGGGACGTCGGCCCGGGTGGTGGTGAGATCCGTCAGGGTCCCGGTGAGTTTCCGGGCGAGCGTGGCCTGAGGGCTGCCGGCGGCGAAGGGTCTCTCCCCGGAGAGCATCTCGTGGAGCATGCATCCCAGGGCGTACACATCCGCGCGTTGATCGACGGGCTTTTCGCCCTCGAACTGCTCCGGGCTCATGTACGCGAGGGTGCCCACCGCCTGCCCCGTGCCCGTCAGCCGGCCGCCGTCTCCCTGCGCGAGCTGCGCGATGCCGAAGTCGGACACCAGCGCGTGTCCAGCCTGGAGGAGTATGTTCTCGGGCTTGATGTCCCGGTGAACGAGTCCCCGCCCGTGGGCGTAGGTCAGCGCGTCGCCCACCTCGTCGGCCACCCGGAGAACCTCTTCCAGCGGCAGGCCGCCCTCTCGGTCGAGCCTCGCCCGGAGGGACTCGCCGTCGACGTACGGCATGACGAAGTAAGGGAGACCGTCCACCTCGCCGGAGTCGTGCAGCGGAAGGACGTTGGGGTGGTTCAGCCCCGACGCGATCTCGATCTCACGCCGGAACCGCTCGTAGGCCGATCCCCACGTCACCTCGGGACGAAGGACTTTCACCGCCACCTGGCGGGGGTGCTTCAGATCGTCCGCCAGGAAGACGATGGCCATGCCACCTTCGCCGAGCTCTCGGACGAGGCGGTAGTGTCCTTGTAGCGCCTCTTGAAGACGCGCTTGTGGGTCCATGTACCCAAGATGGGCCCTGCGGCGTCAGGGCGCGACGCTCTACTTCTTCTACATCGCCCTAGGTCGTAGGTCTTCCGGCCAGCCGGTCGATGAGGGTCTTCCAGTGCTCCAGCGCTGCGTAGAAGTTGCGCACCTCGAGACGCTCGTTGAGACCGTGGGCGAACTGGTCTTTGTCCCTCATGAAGACGCCGGACACACCGTAGGTGGGAATGCCCGCCGCACGGTACTCCTTCCCGTCCGTCCCGTAGGAGGCCTGTGCCGGGATGACCCGGATGTCGGCGAAGCGGGCGTGTACCGCCGCTGTCACGGCGCTCATGATGTCGCCGCGGACAGGTGACGCCGGACTCGCCTTCGGATCGTCCAGGACTTCGATCTGGAGCTTGGGCACCGCCGCCACGGAGTCGAGGGTCTTCTGGACCGCGGCCACCTCCACCCCCGGGAAGATCCGGCAGTTGACCGTGGCGGTCGCCGACTGGGGCAGGGCGTTCTCCGCGTGACCTGCCCGGAGCATCGTGGCCACGCACGTCGTGCGGGTGACGCCCACCTCTTCGGGCTGATGCCAGAGGACCTCTGCCGCCTGCGCGTCGGCGGGGTTGTCGGCCAGGGCCGCCATGGCTTTCCCCACTTCGCCCGGTTGCACCTTCGCCATCGCCTTGAGGTATGCCCGCGTGACGTCGTTGACCGTCACCGGGAAGCGGTACGCCTGGATGTTCTTGAGGGCCGTCGCCAGATCGTAGATGGCGTTGTCGTCCCGAGGCGTGGAGCTGTGGCCACCCGGGTTGGTGACCGTGAGCTCGAAGGTCGCGTAGGTCTTCTCGGAGGCTTGAACCACATACAGGAGGGGCTTCCCGTCCGGGTCCATGGTACCACCGCCGCCGTCGGCGTTGAGGGCGAACTCGGCGTCGGTGAGGTCGCGGTGGGCCGTCACCAGCTCCCGGGCGGAGATCATCCCCGTCTCCTCGTCGCCGGTGAAGCCGATGATCAGGTCACGGGTAGGCACGAAGCCCTCGGCCTTCAGGCGGAGGAACGTGGTCGTCAGCACGGCGACGCCACCCTTCACGTCGAAGGTTCCGCGCCCGAAGAAGTACCCGTTCTCCTCCACCAGCGTGAACGGATCCCGATCCCAGTCTTTGCGGAGCGCGTCCACCACATCCATGTGGGCCACGAGAAGGATGGGCTTCTTGCCCGACGAGCCGTCCCCCCGGTAGCGCACCACCAGCCCCGCCGACTCCTCGCCGTTGCCCTTGGTGAAGGGGAGGACGTGGATGTCCTCCTCCGGGAAGCCTCCCTGCCGGAACTGGTCGGCCAGGTACTGCGCCACCTCCGGGACCTTTCCCTGCCCCTCGGCGCTGCGGATGCCGACGATGTGCCGGTAGATCTCCAGGGCCTTCCTCTGGTAGGGCTGGGTGTAGTCGGCGCTGGAGTCCTGGGCTGTGAGAGGGGCGCGGGCGATCGCGGCTGCCACGGCGGTGGCCAGGGCCACGAAGACGAGTCGGTGCGTGCGCATGGATTTCCGGGGGTGGCGGGAGGTCGATGAAGGGCGCGAAGCTATGCACCCACCGGACGGTGGCGCAACGGCCGATCCGCGCCTATCAGGGTCCGTCTGTCACGCCGAGTGCCTTCTTCAAGGCAGGCATGAGGCTCTTGCCCCGCATCTCGTCGTCCGCCGCGAGGATGGTGCCGTCCTTGCCCACCAGCACCTCGCGCGGCAGGAAGAGGATCTCGAGGCGCTTCATCTCCGCGTTGTCGAAGCCGCCGGAGACGAACGCCTGGGCCCACGGCATCTTGTGATCCGCGCGGAAGTCGACGACGTCCTTGGGCGACTCGTCGAGGGAGACGGACAGGATCTCCAGCCCTCGAGCATGGAGTGAATCGTACGCAGCCTGGAGATTGGGCAGCTCGGCGACACAAGGGCCGCACCACGTCGCCCAGAAGTCGAGAACGTATGTCTTCCCGAGCATCGAGCGGTTCGTGTACTTGACCGTCGAATCGCCAAGGGACGCCAGCGAGTAGTCGGGCACCGTCTTCCCGACCTGGAATGCCCGGTTCGGCGCGAGCTGGGCCTTCACCACGCTCGTCAACGGCGAGCTGGCGTAGTCCGTCACCAGTCGATTGTAGTAGTCGTTCGCGCGCTGGTCGTCGTGCATCCCGCGGGCCATGTAGATCTCCGACATGAGCGTCTGGGCGACGAGCATGCTGTCGTGTGGCGCCGCGACCACGCTGTCGAGATAGGCGAGGGTCGGGCGGACCACCACGGTGTCTGCCGCTGCGGCGGCGTACGACGTGTCGCCGGCGACCAGGCGGTAGGCCTGGAACATCACCGTCGGTTGGACCAGGAAGAGATCCCACGCGGGGGACGCGGCGGGGACAGCGTGCGTCAGATCCCTCGCGAGCGACGTGTCGATCTTCGCCCTCATGCTCAATGCGTCCAGGATGGCGAGCCCGTAGAGCTGCCGCGCGAGAGGATCTGTCGTCGTGCGAAAGGCCTCGGTGCGGCGCGCTACGATGGGGGTCCAGTCGTATTGGAGTGAGTCCTTCCGCTCGCGCACCGCCCGCAGCGTGTCGAAGTACTCGGTGCGTTCGGCCTGCCACGTACCGACCATGGCGCTCAGCCGCGCCGCGCGGGACGTCGTGTCCCGGAAGGTCGCGACCGCTGTCCCGGTGTCGCGCTGGAGCAGCTTCGGGTCGAACACGATGGTCGCGTGGCCGCCCTTCGCGGCGATCACAGAGCGGTAGTCTCCTCCGCCGTCGTAGACATAGGAGTCGGACTCCGTCCCGTTGATGCTCCGGCTCCCGCCGACCTCCAGTCCCACCAGTTGGTACGCGACGGAATCGGCCGTGGTCTGGACGTCCAGGCTGTACGTGCCGTCCTTCTGTTCCGTCAGTGGCCGGCCGGCTCTCTTCCAGTCGGTGAAGTCACCGAAGGCCGTGACGCGGCCCAGGTCCTCGTCGGGTGTGTATTTGTAGTGCTCCAGGCGCACGTCCACCGCAATGTCCCCCGCCTCTGGAATCATGAGTGGGACGCCCTTCGCATAGTGATCGACGGCGGTGAAGTCGAGCTCCAGGACGCCGGTCTCCGTCGTGGCGATAGCGAAGCGCCCATCGGACGCGACCCTGACCGTCGCCAGCGGCGTCGGCGAGACGCGGCCTGTGAGCCGCACCTCCGCCAGCGCGAAGTGCCCCCCTTCGGCGGGTTGGACGGTGCCGTGGATGACGGTGACTCCGGCCTCGCGGGATGGCGCGCCCGGGGTGCAGGAGGACACGACGACGAGGGCCGCGAATGAGAGCGCTACGGCGGCGGAAGGACGCATGGTGACCTCTCCGAGTGATCGACTCCGGCTTATCCGCGCATGCAGTCACGATACTCATAGACAGGGGAGCTGTCACGTCCTATCCGCCGTCGTGGACGATGATCCGCAAAGATCTTTTGGCTAAGGTGCGTGCGGATGGCGTCCCAGTACGTGGGGGGTGGAGTCGCCAAGAGGACAGGGGGCCTGAGGGGCGTGGTGCACCGTCGGCTTCGTCAAGCGGAGCGCATCGTATCAGGGTTGCCGGACTCCCACGGCCGGACGCACCTTTTCTATATCACTCGTCACGTTCGGATGAGGTGGTCCCACGAAAGGTCAGCAGGGTGTTCCCACTGACCCTCCCCCGCGCCCCGGGACCTCCGGGGATGCACCCGATCGCTCGCCCGATTTCTTTTCCGAGCTCAAGCGTCGGAAGGTCTACAAGGTAGGCGCGGCCTACCTGGCGGTCGTTTTCGGCCTCCTCCAGGCGGCCGACCTCGTCTTTCCGGCGCTGGGGCTCGAGTCCCGGCTCTTCAACGGTCTGGTTCTCGCGAGCCTTCTCGGATTCCCTCTGGTGGTGGCGCTGGCGTGGACGTTCGACGTCACCAAGGAAGGCATCCGCCGGACTGGGCCTGTCGGCCAGGGGTCGCACGGCATGGCCCCGGATCGTTGGGGCCGCCTCAAGGCCGCCCTCGTCGGGGGCGCCTTCGTGGCCGTCATCTGGCTGGGAGCAAGGCTCTGGCAGCCGGCGGGGACGGGGGATCACGACCCCGTTCCGGTGGATGCGCCCGTGCTGGCGGTGCTGCCCTTCGCCGACTTCTCGCCGGGTGGAGATCAGGCCTACTTCGCGGATGGGCTGCACGAGGAGCTCCTGCATCAACTGGCTCAGATTCCCGGCATTCGTCTCACGTCTCGCACGTCGCTGTCCCACTTCAAGGGAAGTTCCGCGACCGTGGCCGCCATCGCCGATTCCCTCGGTGCGCGATACGTCATGGAAGGTAGCGTGCGGACGGCGGCCGACAGCGTGC
This sequence comes from Gemmatimonadota bacterium, assembly GCA_022340755.1. GTDB lineage: Bacteria > Gemmatimonadota > Gemmatimonadetes > Longimicrobiales > Gaopeijiaceae > SZUA-318. The sequence continues at coordinate 5,755 of JAJDNI010000010.1, read as the reverse complement.
AGATCACGGTGCAGCTCATCGACGCGGCCGCCGACGAGCACCTCTGGTCGGAATCCTATCCGAGGCTTCTCACCCTCGACGGACTGTTCGACCTTCAGCGGACTCTGGCCATGCGGGTGGCGGGCTCCCTCGGCGGCACCCTCACCGAGGGTCGGAGCCGCAACCTGGGCACGGCACCCACATCGAGCCTGGAGGCGTACAACGCGTACCTCCGGGCCCTCCACCAGTGGAATCAGTCGGACATCGACAACTGGTGGAGCGCCGTTGACGAGCTCGAGCGGGCCTTGGCCCTGGACCAGAAGTTCGGGCGCGCCCACGCCCAGCTCGCTCTGCTGCTCGCGGCCCTGAACAACTACGGAGGACGGACGCAAGGGGAGCTGTTCCCGCGTATCGAGGAGCACGCGGCGGCGGCCATCCGCCTCGCCCCGAACGATCCCGAGAGCCACATGGCGCAAATGGCCGTGGACTGGCCCGTCGAGTGGAAGTGGCAAGAGGCCCGTGAGGACATCGAAGCCACGCTGGAGCTGGACCCCGACTACATCGACGCAATCTGGGCTCTGGCGGAGTGGCATGGGGTCATCGCCGGCAACACCGACCGGGGCCTGGAGGTCCTCCACGGGGTCGACGTACTGGATCCGTTCTCGGCCCAGGTGCGGATCATGCGGATCTGGATCCTCATGAACGGCCGACGCTTCGACGAGGCGGCGGAGGAGGGCCGGCGACTGCTGGAGTTGGAGCCCACCAACATGTCCGCAGCGCTCATGCGGATCTCTTCCCTGGCCCTGGCCGGTCGCACGGAGGAGGCGCGGCAGGAGCTGGCGCCTGTGCTCGAGGCGATGCCCTCGCCGTTGCCTGTGACCATGTCGGTCCATCTGGCCAGGACGGGGGACGCGAAGAGAGCGCGTGAAGTCCTGTCGAACGCCGTGGCTCTCAAGGAATCGGGGGGGAGCGTGCCCGCGTCGGGGATCGCGGCCGGGTACGCCGCGCTGGGCGAGGTCGACACGGCCCTGGACTGGCTGGAGCGGAGCTTCGCCGATGAAGGAGGGATCTACTACCTGCGGAGTCCCGACTGGGATGCCCTCGCGGGCACCCGACGCTTCCAGGCCCTGTGGGAGCGGGTGGGGCTCCCGGGTGAGCGTCCGGCCTCCCTCTGAGGCCCGTGACGGATCCTGATCGTGGGGTGCATCGGTCCGCGTAGACCGCGAGCGAGAACGGCGGCCGCCCTGCTTCTGGTGGGGCTGCTGGGCTTCCTCTCCGCCTGTGGAGACGGCGGCCCCGCAGGTCTCTCGACGTCACCGCCGGCGCTGGAGGGGCTGAGCCCGGCCGCCGCCGGCCCGTTGGAGAGCCCGGTGACGGTCACCCTCACCGGCCGCAACCTGTCCGACGTCGCGGTGGACGGTCCGCCCTGGCTCTTCCTCGAGCCGGTCGACCGAAGCGAATCATCGATCCGATTGCGGGTCGGGCTCGCGGGAGGGCCTCCGGGCCCGGCCTGGATCAGGGTGTCGAACAGTGCCGGGCGAGACAGCGTGGCCTTCACCGTCGAGCCCCTCGCCACGGGCGATTCGCTCTCCGAGACCCGGGCCCTCTGGGTGAGTCGGTTCGAGTACGCCTCGGCGGAGGACCTGGCCCGAATTATGACCCGCGCGGGGGAGAACGGCTTCAACCTGGTCTACCTCCAAGTTCGAGGCCGGGCCGACGCCTTCTATCGATCGAGCTACGAGCCCTGGGCCGCAAATCTGACGGGGGTTCTCGGCCAGGACCCCGGCTGGGATCCGCTGGAGACCGCCATCCGCGAGGCGGACCGATGGGGGTTGGAGGTCCACCCATGGATCAACGCTTTCACGGGATGGGCGGGCACGACGACGCCGCCGCTTTCCGATCCACCCCACGTGTTCCGGGAGCACCCCGACTGGGTCATGGTGGAAGCGGACGGAACCGACATGCCCTACACCACAGGGAGCCGCTGGATGACGCCCGGCAACCCGGGCGTCCGGACCCGTCTCGCGTCGGTGACGGCCGACATCGCTCGACACTATTCGGTCGGGGGGATTCACCTGGATTTCATCCGGTATCCGAGCCCGGACTACTCCTTCGACACACCGTCGCTCCAGGCTTTCGACTCCGCCTCGGCGGTGGAGCCCGGGCTGGGGTTCGACGAGATGCGGCGTCGCTTCGTGACGTGGGCGGTGGAGGAGACCCGCGACTCCCTGAAGGCGGTAGATCCCGACCTGAAGCTGTCCGCCGCCGTCTGGGGCGTCTATCGGGATGTTCTGGGGTGGGGTGGCGTGACCACCGGATACGAATCGGTGCTCCAGGACGACCGCGCGTGGGATCGCGGAGGCCTGGTGGACGCGCTCGTTCCCATGGTGTACTGGCCCATCGCCGATTCCTACGGGGACCGCCTCGATTTCGCGTATCTGGCCGACGAGCAATCGCAGTCCATCGAGGCTCCGACGTTCATCGGGATCTACGCGCCGGAGCTGGACGGTAGGGGGATGGCCCAGGAGGTGGAGCGCGCGCGGATGGCGGGTGCGGAGGGCGTCTCGATCTTCAGCTACTCCGCACTGGAGGACGGAAACCTCTGGAGCTCGCTCCACAACTGGGCGTTCTTCTGGCCGGCTCGTCGGGTGCGTTAGTGCCCCTGCTCCGGCATCCTGGCACGCACGGTGTCTCGGCCCCACCTTCGATCCATGGCCAACCCTGCTCCTCGCCTGCCCGATACCCTCGCCGACCGCTACGCGATCGATCGCGAGCTGGGCAGGGGGGGCATGGCGACGGTATACCTGGCGAACGACCTGAAGCACGACCGCAAGGTCGCGCTGAAGGTCCTGCAGCCGGAAGTGGCCGCCGTGCTGGGCGGCGACCGGTTCGTCCAGGAGATCAAGACCACCGCCCAGCTTCAGCATCCTCATATCCTCCCGCTCTTCGACTCCGGTGAGGCGGACGGGTTCCTCTACTACGTCATGCCCTATGTCGAGGGCGAGACGCTCCGCCAGAAGCTGAGCCGGGAGACCCAGCTCCCCATCGAGGATGCTGTGCGGATCGCTTCCGAAGTGGCTGATGCGCTGCAGTACGCGCACGAGCAGGGCATCATCCATCGCGACATCAAGCCCGAGAACATCCTGCTGCACAACGGGCGCGCCATGGTGGTGGACTTCGGAATCGCCCTGGCCTTGAGCGCTGCCGCCGGCGGACGGATGACCGAGACGGGTCTGAGCCTCGGCACGCCGCACTACATGTCGCCCGAACAGGCGACGGCGGATCAGAACATCACCAACCGGTCGGACGTCTACTCGCTGGGATGCGTGCTGTACGAGATGCTCACCGGAGATCCACCGTACACCGCGTCGTCGGCCCAGGCGATCATCTCCAAGATCGTGATCGAGCAGGCCCGACCGGTCACCGATCTGCGCAAGTCGGTCCCACCGCACGTGGCGGCGGCGGTGGCCAGGTCGCTGGCGAAGTTGCCGGCGGATCGCTTCGGCACCGCAAGCGCGTTCGCAGCCGCCCTGCACGACCCGACCTTCACCACGGACATGGGCGTCGCGGCTGGCGGTCCGGCGACGCGCCGGCGCTCCACCACGGTCCTCCTGGTGGCGATGCTCCTCGTAGCCGCCGGACTCGCCGCCTGGGGATGGCTCCGCCCCGGGCCCGCCCCTCCCACGACGCGCGAGTGGATCGGTCTGAGTCTGATACGTCGGGGGGGCGCCCTCTACGGCGGATGGTCGCAGAATCTGGCCGTCGCCCCGGATGGATCCGCCATCGTCTTCGGCGACTCGACGAGGGCACGAGGGGCGTGGCAGCTGTTCCTCAAGGAGGCGGGGAGCGACACGGCAGTGGCCATTCCCGGAACGGATGGAGGGGCGAGCCCCTTCTTCTCGCCCGACGGGGAGTGGATCGGTTTCACCACCGGACGCGGCCTGTTCAAGATTCCACGGAACGGGGGGGCTCCCGTCGAGCTTTCCGACTCCACCGTGCAGAGCGTGCTGGCGAGCGGCGTGTGGCTCGACGACGGGACGATCGTCTTTCCCGACCGAACCTATCGACGACTGTTCCAGATCGACGCGGACGGCGGCCACCTACGGGTTGTGCTTCCTGCACGCCCGTGGGCCATCGTGCGCCTGGAGGCGCTACCTCAAGGACGGGGAGTTCTCGTCACCACCTGCGGCGCCGAGCCGTGCTCTCCGGGAAGCGTATCCCTGCTGAACCTCCGGAGCGGTGGGTTCACACGGCTCCTGGATGGCGTCTCATCAGGGTGGTACCTCCGGACCGGGCACGTCCTGTACGGCAGGCCGGACGGTACGCTTTTCGCCCAGGGATTCGATCTCGACCGTGGGACGCTGACGGGCGCCGCCATCCCGGTCATGGAAGGATTGGCGACCACCGGAGGCCTGCCGTCGGCGGTCGTGTCGCCCGAGGGTACGATCCTATACGCGTTGAGGAACGATGCCGACGCGCCTGGGCCTGATTCGCGTCTCGTTTGGGTGGACCGCCACGGCACGGTGAGCGTCGCGGACACGGCGCTTTGGTTGCCCGGGAGCCAGCAACAGCAGTTCGACGTACGAATCTCTCCCGATGGGAGTCGCCTGGCCTTCGTGCAGAACACCGAGGACGGGCAGCAGGTCTTCGTCCAGCGGCTGCCCGACGGGCCCATCACGCGCCTCACGTTCGGGGGTGTGAGCGTGCGACCGGAGTGGCGTCCGGACGGACGCGATGTTGTCTACGTCAGGTACCGAGTCGATGCGCCGAGCATCGCCGCCCGACAACGCGCCGATGGAGCGGACACTGCGGTGGCGATCGTGGAGGAAGCCCGCTCCGTGGCGGAAGTCCTCATGTCGCCGGACGGCAAGTGGCTGGTGTATGGAACCGATGTGAGCGCACCTGGGGGAGGGGACCTTCTGGCACGTCGCATCTCCGGTGACACCACGACGGTGCCCTTGATGCCGACACCGGCGTTCGAAGGTGAGCCGGCGATCTCGCCCGACGGACGGTGGCTGGCCTACGTCTCCGACGAAGGCGGAACCTACGATGTCTACGTACGTCCATGGCCCGACGTGAATGGCGGAAAGTGGCAGATCTCCCACGGCGGCGGGACGGAGCCGGTGTGGAATCCCGACGGGCGGGAGTTGTACTACCGAAGTCCGGATCAGGAGCTCATGGCCGTCCACGTGAATGCGTCGTCTTCGTTCCACGCAGGCCAACCCGAACCCCTCTTTTCCGCAGCAGATTATCTCACCGGGGGAGGTCACGCCGCGTACGCGGTGTCCATGGACGGCCGATTCTTGTTTGGACAGCAGAGCGGGGGAGGGGTTGTCGGCAGCAGGTTGATTCTGGTCCGTCACTGGTTCACCGAGCTTCGGCCGTTGCTGAAGGAGCAGTAGCAGGATGCGCCGCTACAGTCCGTCCTTTCCCGGTCACGGGAGGATCACGTGAGTCCGCCCGCCCCGAGCGTCCATCCGCTCACGCCAACCCTGGGCGCCGAGATCCTGGGTGTGGATCTGGAGCACGTGGACGATGCCATCGTCGACCTCGTCCACGACGCCCTCACCGCGCATCTCGTGGTCTTCTTTCGCGACCAGGACATCTCCGTGGAAGCGCAGAAGGCGCTGGGTGCTCGGTTCGGCACCTTGGACGTCCATCCCAACGATCCGGGGCTGGAGGGCCATCCCGAGGTGATGATCATCCACGCCGACGCGACCTCGAAGCGCGTGGCCGGTCAACTCTGGCACTCCGACGTATCGTGCGCACCCGAGCC
>JAJDNI010000009.1 GCA_022340755.1 Gemmatimonadota bacterium | reverse complement strand
CCGAGCCCAGGGTCACGGCCGACGACGACCTGCCGCTCGACCTCACCCTGATCGACATGGGGGAGCCGGCGGAGGGTTACGATGCAGCACCAGGGGCTCCACCGGAGGATCTCCTCGACAGCGACAGTCCCCCGGATCCGGGAGTCGACGCCACGCTAGACGTCACGCTATCGGAAGGCGACACCCCCTCGGACCGCGACACCCCCTCGGACGGGTCGACGCAACTGCCGCCGGTGCCGGACTTGTCTGAAGAAGCCCTGGACTTCTCCGGTTCCCTGGACCTGGCCGAGGGCCTGGACCTCGAGCCGCCTTTATCGGAATTCACTCCCCCGGCGACCCCGCCCCCTAGCGGGCAGCAGCAGGAGGCGGACGACAGCGGAGCCATGGTCTTCGGCTCCGGCCAGCCCAAGCCTCCCGAAGAGAGCGATCGGAGGGTTGAATCCCCATCGCCGGTGACACCCGAGAGGGGACGCCGGGAGCGCCCCACGCCGCGCAATCGCCCGTCACCACCCCGCAGGGTGAAGAGACGCTCCCCCATGGGCCTGATCGTCGGGATCGTGGTGGTCATCTTCGTGGGCGGGGGAGGGTGGCTGGGGTGGCATTGGTACCGGGACCGGGGTGCCAGCGGGCCCGAGGCCGCCGCTGCCGGCACCGCTGCCGCGGTCACCATCCCCGAGATCCCCCCGGAGCTCCTCCCCGAGATGCGGGACCTGGGAGACGCCGCGCTCGGGGGTACTATCGATCGCATGCAAGAGATAGCGGATAGGCTTCATATAGCCGCCGCTCCGGACAACGAGTGGTTGGCCGGTATCTACATGGCGAACGCCAGCCGATACGGAGACGTCCACGACTACTGGATGGAGCTGCGAGCGTTGGTGGACTCCCTGCGGGCAGACGATGCCCGCCTGTTCCACGACGAATATCGAAAGCAGGTCGCCGCCGCATCCTTGCCTACGGACACCGCGCGTATCCTTCTTGAGCGTGCGGACTCGGGCTTCCTGGCCACGCGACAGGACCGGGAGGCCGCTTATTCCCTCATGGACGACCTCGTGACAGCGGCTCTGGATCTGCATCAGTTCCTCATCGACAACGAATCCGAGATCGAGTACGAGCCCGCGGCTGGTGGCGTGTCTCGTGATCCGGTTCTCGAGGCGGTGCCCAAGACGAAGGAGCTGGGCACGGAGATGTGGAGCCGCGTGGATCGGATCACGGCGGCGCTCGACGCGTTGGGGGCCCTCGACAGGGTCACCACCGAGCGTCTCACCGCCGCTCTCTTCGACCGCATCCGGCGAGCGGGTTTCCGATAGTCGTCGGGCGACATCCCACTGTTGCGCCATCAGGAGAGCCCGGACAACATCGTCAGCCGCGTGAGTCCATGCGGACGCGTGTACCCTGCCGGCAAAGTAGGCGCGATTGGGGAACATTCATCATCGACGGGTGTCATACCCGCACCTCGGGACGCAACGCTTCCTTCCCTCTCCGGCGTCCCACATATGACGGACGTCGCGCGTCCCTCTGCGCGTGGCGCGGACCGATCTTCGGGTGGAGGTGGTGCGATGTCGCTGGGACGTTTGGTCTGCACGATCGCGTTCACGGTTGGGTTGGCGGGACCGCTGGCGGCACAGACGGAGAACGGGAACGGTCCGTCGTCGCATGCGACCATCAGGGTCTTCTTCGACTGCAACGCCGGCGGGTGCTACGACACGGACTTCTTTCATCGTGAGATCCCCTACGTCAACTGGGTGACGGATCGCACGGTCGCCGACGTTCACGTCCTCGTCACCGGCCAGACCACGGGGGGAGGGGGCCAGCAGTACCAGCTCACGTTCCTCGGCGTCGGCGCGTTCGACGGGCAGGACGATACCCTCGTGGTCAACACACCCGGAGCGTCCACGCAGGACGAGCGGCGGACAGCCATCGTCGAGAAGCTCAAGCTCGGGTTGGTGCGGTACCTGTCGCAGACGTCCGCCGCCGAGATGCTACGCGTGGTCTACGGTCCTCCGGGGGGGCCGGAAGGCCGTCCCCGCCCGGGTGGTCCGGGGCTGGGTAGGGGCGGATACCCGGCAGCGTCGCCCCAGGATGATCCGTGGCACTACTGGGTGTTCTCCCTGAGCGGACGGCTCAGCGTCAACGGCCAGTCGTCGTACAACACCTCGTACTACTCCACCTCCGTGAGCGCCAATCGGACCACCGAGGCCTGGAAGCTCAGCGTCAGGTTGGGCTACACCTTGGAGAAGGATCACTACGACCTCACCAGCGGTGTGCTGGACGAAAGGCAACGGAGCTGGGACCTGAGCCCATTTGCGGTCCGGAGCGTCGGAAAGCAGTGGGCTGTCGGGGCGAAGGCCAACCTGGGCCACTCGGACTTCTACAACCAGCGCACCAAGTGGTCCCTGCAGCCGGGCCTGGAGTTCAACGTCTTCCCGTACTCCGAATCGAGCCGGCGGTCACTGACGTTCCAGTACCTCGTCGGGGCGCAGCACTTCGATTACCAGGAGCGCACGATCTACGAGAAGGACAAGGAGACGCTCGTCCAGGAGTCCCTGACAGCGAGGCTCTCGCTGGTGCAGCCGTGGGGCCAGTGGTCCACCTCTCTCACCGGCGCCCACTACCCGTCGCAGACATCCAAATACCACGTCAGCCTCGACGGGTTCGTCAACGTGCGCCTATTCAAGGGTTTTTCCGTCAACGCGTCAGCGTACTACACCTGGATCCACGACCAGCTCTATCTGTCCGCCGGAGGCGTGACCGACGAGCAGACGCTCCTGCACCTGAGGCAACTCTACACGACGAAGTCGTACTACACCTCCGTCGGCCTCTCCTACCACTTCGGGTCCATCTTCAACAACGTGGTGAACACCCGCTTCGGAGGGAGCAACAGCGGCATGATCATCATCGGCTGACGAGAGGCGGATAAGGGACACGCCGGCGTCGTCGAGGTGCGGCGTCTCGTCGCGCCCACCCTGTCGGGAAACCAGCGCGTCAGCGTGCTCCGCCGCCCAGGTCGGTGAGGACTACCTGCCGGGCTCCCAGGTCGTAGACGTCTCCGGGCGACAGGTAGCGCAGCGGGATGAGGGACAGCGGATCGGTGTAGTCGTAGATGGCGACGCGACCCCGACCGATGACGGACGCCTGATCCCCGGTCACCACGAGTGCCGTACCCTCGTCGATGCCGATCCCGAGAAGCTCAGGATGAGCCTGCAGCACGTGCATGAGGTCCTGCTCGCGACCACGCTGGTGCAGGTGCTGGTCGATGGCCACGCCCCGCAGGAAGCCGAACCCGGCTTCACGGTCCGGGTCGATCATGACGTCGTTTCCCTCCTGGGAGCCTCTCACAAGAAAAGACGCCAACACCGAGGCTCCGGCGGAATTGCCTCCAATGATCCCGCCCCGGTCCAGTACGCCCTGAAGCTCACGGTGGGTGCGGGTGTTGAGATACACGTCGATGAGGCGCCACTGCCTGCCGCCGGAGATCCACACGGCCGTGGCTTCGCGGAGCGGCCCCACGAAACCCTCGAGGTCCGCGATGTTCCGGTTTCGCGTGTGGAGGACCTCGATATGCTGGGCGCCGGCCGCCCGCAGAGCGTCCAGCGCCGTCCACGCGTCGTGGGAGCCGTCCTCGGCCCCAGCGGTGGGGATGAGGACGATGTGCGCCTTGGTGGGGCCACCCGCCAACTGGAGGAAGCGCTCGTAGATCACCGGGCCGAGCTCTCCCCCGCCCGCCGCGAGAATGGCCCCCCGCTTCGGCCCGACACACGGCCGCGGGCACGCCTGGCCGACGGCGTGTCCTGCGGCCCCGGCCAGTGCCAGTGCGGCGAGCAGTGCGATGCGTCCCCGCCGGATGGCCGTCTTCAGCTCACTGGTTCTGGAAGTAGGGGCTGACGCCCGATGCGTGGTCCGTGACGTCGTGGACCTCCGTCAGCTCCGGCACGGCCTGCTTGAGCATGCGCTCCACGCCCTGTCTCAGGGTCATCCGGGAGAGCGCGCACCCCTGGCAGCCGCCGCTCATCTCGACGTACACCTCGGTATCCTGGACGTCCACCAGAGAGATCATGCCTCCGTGCGACGCGATGGCCGGGTTCACCTGCGTGTTCAGGACCTCCCTCACGCGGTCGGCTATGGCGCCGGTGGGAGCGGCGGGGGCCGGCCGGCTACCGTTGGTCGCTCCGGGGGCAGGTCGCACCTCGAAGCCGCTCTCATTGACCCGCTCGACGAAGTCCACGGTCGCCCCCTCCAGACGGGAGGCGTCGGCTTCCTTTACGAAGATGGGGAAGCCGGGCCCTTCGACCTCCTTCTCGTCCTCCTCGCGCTCCGCCAGGCCCACGAGAGTGAGCTCGTACCGCGGAGCGACGGGGCTTCCGGCTTGTATCGAGATGCGGAGAGCCTCCAGCTCTCCCGCTCCCTGATCCAGGAAAGAGCGCACCACGTCTTGCGCGCGCTCGGTGAAGTTCATCATTCAATCGCTCGCAATCTCGGCCGAGGCCTTCGGAGGCTTCGGCGCGATGAAGGTTTACAGCTGGTACCCGTGGCCGGCCCGGAGGGTTCGGTGAACCGGGCGTTGTCCCTGTCCCCGCCGCCCGATAGCTTTGGCGCCTTCCAGGTGGTCCGATCCGCGAACACCATGGGGTTCTGCCGCCGCTGCAACCGCTCCGGCTGTGTCGCGCGGCGCCAGGTCGGGCTTCGACTCCTTCTCCGTCTCTCCGCGCCGGAGCGGGATGTCGGCCCCGCTCGGCCTCCTCGGGGATCGTGAACCGGACCACTCACTCAAGGGGAATATCCCCGGCACGGCAAGGGGCGTATGGCCAACGGCGACCTCATGGACAAGCTCGTGTCGCTCACCAAGCGGCGGGGCTATGTCTTCCAATCATCGGAAATCTACGGCGGCACGGGCTCGGTGTGGGACTACGGCCCTCTCGGCGTGGAGCTGAAGAACAACCTCAAGACGGCGTGGTGGAGCACCATGGTCCACCAGCGTGACGACATCGAAGGGCTCGACGCCGCCATTCTCATGCACCCGAAGGTCTGGGAGGCCTCGGGACACGTAGAGGGGTTCACGGATCCTCTCGTGGAGTGCTCAAACTGCCACCGGCGGTTCCGCGCGGATCTCCCGGAGGTGGAAGGAGGCCAATGCCCGACCTGCGGCACTCGGGACGCCTTCGGCCCGCCCCGATCGTTCAACCTCATGTTCAAGACCTTCATGGGGCCCGTGGAGGATGCGGCGGCGACCATCTACATGAGGCCGGAGACCGCCCAGGGGATCTACGTCAACTTCCTGAACATCCAGGGCACCGCCCGACAGAAGGTGCCGTTCGGCATCGCCCAGATCGGCAAGGCCTTCAGGAACGAGATCACGCCGGGGAACTTCATCTTCCGGACGCGTGAGTTCGAGCAGGCGGAGATGCAGTTCTTCGTCAAGCCCGGCACAGACGACGAGTGGTTCGAGCGGTGGAAGGCCGAGCGCATGGAATGGCACCGGGGCCTCGGCATTCGCCCGGAGAAGCTCCGCTTCCACCAGCACACGCCCGACGAGCTGGCGCACTACGCGAAGCTGGCTTTCGACATCGAGTACGAGTTTCCCTTCGGATGGAAGGAGTTCGAGGGGATCCACAATCGGACGGACTTCGACTTGTCCCGGCATCAGGAGCACTCGGGAAAGCGCCTCGAGTACATCGACGCCGCGACCAACGAGCGCTACATCCCCTACGTCATCGAGACGTCCATGGGGGTGGACCGCACGCTTCTGGTGGTGCTGGCGGACGCCTACCGCGAGGAGACCGTGGAAGGCGAGGAGCGCGTCGTGCTGGCGTTGAATCCGAAGCTCGCTCCGCTGAAGGCGGCGGTTTTCCCGCTGGTGAAGAAGGACGGTCTCCCCGAGTTGGCCACGAAGCTGCACGAGGCGTTGCGCAAGGCGGCGATCCCCTCGTTCTACGACGAGGCCGGCTCCATCGGCCGGCGCTACCGTCGGCAGGACGAAGCGGGCACGCCTTGGTGCCTCACGGTGGACGGCCAGACCAGCGAAGACGGTACGGTTACCATCCGCGACCGCGATACCCTGGAGCAGGTGCGCGTCGGGATGGACCGGGTGGTGGGGTGGTTGCAGGAGCGCCTCGCGGCTCGCTGAAGAGCGAGGGCAGAACTCCGATACGACTCACTCTGGCGAAGGAGGCATTCATGGGCATGATGAAGGAGTTCAAGGAGTTCGCGGTCCGCGGGAACGTCGTGGACATGGCCGTGGGCATCATCATCGGCGGAGCTTTCGGTACGGTGGTGAAGAGCTTCGTCGACGACGTGCTGATGCCGCCCCTGGGCATGCTCGTGGGCAACATCGACTTCCAGAACATCCTCGTGGTGCTCCGGCAGGGGACACCGGCGGGACCCTACGACACGCTGGCCGCCGCCAAGGAGGCCGGGGCGGTCACGCTGAACCTCGGCATGTTCGTCAACGCGATGGTGAGCTTCGCCATCGTGGCCTTCGCCGTCTTCCTCCTCGTCCGCGGCCTGAATCGGTTGAAGCGCCAGGAGGAGGCCCCGGCGCCGGCGCCGACCATGCGGGACTGCCCTTTCTGCATGTCGTCGATTCCGCTGAAGGCCACACGCTGCCCCCACTGCACGTCCGAGGTGGCACCGGCGTAACCCTCCAGCCGTGACGGGGCTCCTCTGAGGGAGCCCCGTCACTCTCTGGGCACGCCTCCATCTGCCGTCGCCGGAGCCCCACTGCCGCTTTCGGTAGCCCGTCCGCCCGCCCTCTCGTATACTCTCCCCCCTCCGGAGCCCGGCTCCGCGGCGGTCCATTCAGCGTTCCGACGACCGGGAGAGCGCCTTGTCTTCCAAGTCTTCGCAGTCCGAGGTCTTCAGCTCACGGTGGGGCATGCTCCTGGCCATGCTCGGCATGGCGGTGGGCACCGGCAACATCTGGCGCTTCCCCCGGATCGCCGCCACCAACGGAGGAGGCTCCTTCCTGGTGGCGTGGGCCGTCTTCCTCATGGCCTGGTCGGTCCCGCTGCTCATCGTCGAATTCGCCATCGGCAAGGGTACGCGCTACGGGCCGGTAGGCGCCTTCATCAAGACGTTGGGACCGAAGTTCGCGTGGATGGGGGCCTGGGTGGCCTTCGTAGCCACCGCCATCATGTTCTACTACTCGGTGGTGATGGGGTGGACCATCCGGTTCTTCGTGGCCAGCGTGAGCGGGGAGATCCCGGGCGCCGTTCCCGATGCCTTCTGGAACGGGTTCAACTCCCATCCCCAGGCCCTGATCACCCACGTGGTCGCCATGGCCCTGGGACTGTGGGTGGTGTCCAAGGGCGTGAAGGGGATCGAGACGGCGGCCAAGATCCTCATGCCGAGCCTCATCGTCCTGGTCATCGTCCTGGCGATCCGGGCGCTCATGCTGCCCGGGGCGGAGAAGGGTCTGGCGTTCCTCTTCACGCCGCACCTGAGTCAGCTGGGCGACTACCACATCTGGCTGCAGGCCCTCACTCAGAATGCGTGGGACACCGGCGCCGGATGGGGACTGGTGACGACCTACGCCATCTACATGCGGGCGAAGGAAGACACGTCGCTGAACGCGTTCGTCATCGGCTTCGGCAACAACTCCATCTCGTTGCTGTCCGGGATCCTGGTGCTGTGCACCGTGTTCTCGGTGATGCCGGACGCCGCAGGCCAGATCGTCGGCGCGGGCAACGAGGGGCTCACCTTCATCTGGATTCCTCAGCTCTTCGCGCGGATTCCCGCGGGGCGCTTCTTCATGGCCCTCTTCTTCCTGGCGCTCCTTTTCGCCGCCTGGACCAGCCTGGTGTCCATGATCGAGCTGGCGTCGCGGGTGCTCATGGACCTGGGCCTGACCCGTGGGCGCGCCATCGCTCTGGTGGGCACGGCGGGCATCCTTTTCGGCATGCCCTCGGCGCTCAACCTGGACATCTTCCACAACCAGGATTGGGTGTGGGGCGTGGGGCTCATGCTCTCGGGCTTCTTCTTCGCCTTCGCGGTGCTCCGCTACGGTGTGACGAAGTGGCGTGAGACGTTCATCAACCATGCGCATTCCGACCTGCGCATCGGAGCGTGGTGGGATTGGGTGATCCGCTTCATCGTCGTGGAGTCCATCGTTCTCATGGCCTGGTGGCTGTGGAGCGCTCGGGGTGCGGACTTCAAGGCGACGTGGTCGCTCTTCCGTCCGGAGAACGTCGGTACCGTGCTCATCCAATGGGGGGTCGTGTTGATCATCCTGCTCCTGGCCAACAAATGGATGGGCCGTTCTCTCAAGGAGGGCGTGGGCCAGCCGGAGGACGTGTAGGCGGTAGGGACGGATCCGACGGACCGAAGCCGGGACGCCCGACGTGAAGTTCAAGGACTTCCAGCGCGCGGCCACCGAGGCCTACGACGCCATTCCCGAGGAGTTCAAGGAGGGCGTCGACGGTGTCGTTGTCAGCCGTGAGTCGGTACCCCACCCGACGCTTCCGGACATCTTCACCATGGGGTACTGCCAGACCGAGTCGTACGCATCGGACTACGGTGGTCCCGATACGACGCGCTCCGTCGTGGTCCTGTACTGGGGCTCGTTTCGCAGTCTGGCGGTCAAAGACCCGGAGTTCGATTGGGAAGAGGAGCTGTGGGAGACCCTCACCCACGAGCTCCGTCACCACCTCGAGTCCCTGGCTCGGCAGGATGCCCTGGAGGGCGTGGACTACGCGCTCGACGAGACGTTCAAGCGCGACGAAGGCCAGGAATTCGATCCCTGGTACTGGCAGCACGGTGACGACCTGGGGGGCGAGGTCTTCAGGGTGGAGAAGAGCTACTACCTGGAGCAGGCCTGGACGGCCGAGGCCTTCGATGCCGCCGAGCATCTGGACTTCACGTGGTATGGTACGCGCTACCGGATTCCACGTCCCGAAGAGCTCGGCGACATCCACTTCGTGTGGGTCGACGGCGTGGAGGGTGAGCAGGACTCCCTGGAGCTGGTCCTGGTGCGCAAACGGAGCTGGTGGGGGGATGCGAAGCGGCTCTTCGGCACATACAGGCCGGTGGTGTTGGAGAGCGCGGCCACGGCGAAACGGCTGGATGATGCGGTGAGCTGACATGGCCGTCCACGACGCGTACCTCAGACGCACTCCCTACGAGCTGACGTTTCCCGACCCGCGGACGGCGGACGATCTGGTCGCCGCCGTGATCTCCGAGGCTCAGGAAGCCGGCGTGGACCCCGCCGACCGTCGGTCCTTCGTGGTTCTGGGTGCGGTCGGCGCCTTCCTGCGCCGTCTGCAGCCGGAGGGGAGGCGCCCGGAGGCCATGTACGACTACGCCATGCTCCTGTACCACGCATTCCGATTCGCCCGCACCGGTGCTCGCCCCTTGCTCGTGACCGAGACGACCGCGCGTGCGCTCGTGGACGAGGGCGAGCGCGTCGGTTCCGTGGAGGCGCCGGCGCCCGCCGGGTACGCGCAGCTTCCCAGGAACCTCTTCTGGATCCAGCCCACGCCTACGGACGTGGCGGAGCCCGTCGATGGCCTCTTCTGGAGCCTCGGCGAAGAGGGGCTGCTCCACATCCTGGTGGTGGCGGGCATGCGCGACGACCGTCCCGGCCTCGTGGTGGTGCCCGTCCCCGAGGCTCCGTGGGGCGACGCGCCAAGCTGGCTGGAGGCGCGCATCCGCCCGGAGGGAAAGGACTTCGCAACCACTCTGCCGGGAGGGGAGCTGGACGTGCTGTATTCCTTCCTCGCCGCCGGAGAGGTGCTCAAGCTGACCGCGCGTCTCTTCGCTCGTGTCCAGGCGCGCCCCGATACGGTGGCGGAAGGGATCTCCGGATCGACGCAGGAGGAACGCGTCGGCCCGATCCCGTCCGCGCTCCCCTACCAGAGGATCTGAACGAATGCCCAGGGAGTCGAAGAAGGCCCGCTCGGCTCGGGCGGCCGAGGTGTACGACCTGCTCTCCGAGGAGTATCCGGCGGCTCATTGCGAGCTGGACTTCGTGGACGCCTTCCAGCTCGCGGTGGCCACCGTCCTCTCGGCCCAGACGACGGACGAGCGCGTCAACATGGTCACGCCGCACCTCTTCCGTCGCTACCCCGACGCTCGGGCACTGGCCGCCGCCCGTCAGGAGGACATCGAGGACATCGTCCGCTCCACCGGCTTCTTCCGCAACAAGGCGAAGAACATCATCGGCTTCGCCCGGGGGGTGGTGGAAGAGCACGACGGCGTTGTGCCCCGTACCATGGCGGAGCTGTCCGTGCTGCCCGGCGTGGGCCGCAAGACCGCCAACGTCATCCTCGGGAACGCATTCGGCGTGGACGAGGGCGTGGTCGTGGACACCCACGTCAAGCGCCTCTCCGTTCTGCTTTCCTTCACCGGAGAGCAGACTCCGGAGAAGATCGAGAAGGATCTCATGGCCCTCTTCCCGAGGGACCGTTGGACCATGCTCTCGCATCTCCTCATCTGGCACGGGCGTAGGGTCTGCGTCGCACGCAAGCCCAGGTGCGAGGCCTGTGCCGTGTCGCACCTGTGCCCGTCGTCGAGGGTGTGAGGCCCGAGGCCCCCCGCTCGGGGCGACACAGGCAGCGCCGTTCGCCATCTCCCTGCTGTGCTGTTCCCTGTTGCGCTACGCGGGGCGCCCGCCCGATCATGGCTGGATGAGCACTTCTCCGCAGATCCGTCGCCCGGGGCTGTGGCTGGCGTTGGTGGGGGCGGTGGCCGCGAGCGCCGCCGTCTGGCTCTTCCCCCGCGCCATGCCCACGCTGTCCCTGGGGCAGCACATGAGCCGCCAGGCCGCCCTCGCGCGCGCCGACTCCTTCTTCACCGCACACGAGCTCGCCCCGGACAGCGCGCGACGGGCGGTGCGCTTCCAGGGATACGACTCGCTGCAGACGTTCGTGGATCTGGCAGGGGGTGGCCGCGACACGCTCAACGCGCTGGCGAGCGGCAAGGACGTCGCGCTCTTCACCTGGAGGGTGCGGGCCTTCGTTCCCGGCGACATCCACGAGGCGCGGGTGAGCTTCGCCCTCGACGGCAGGGTCGTCGCGTTCCACAGGGTGCTGCCCGAGACGGAGGCGAGGCCCGAGGTCACCGCGGAGGTCGGACAAGCCATGGCGCAGGACGTCATCGGGACGTGGCTCCGCGAGGACACGACCCAATGGCGGCTCGTGACGTCGTCGTACAAGACGCAACACGCGAGCGGACGCGTCGATCGCACCTACACCTTCGAGCGCAAGGACCGGCGCATCGCCGACGCGCCCATCCGCATGGATGTCGTGGTCGCCGGCGACCTCCCCGCCGCGGCCGTGCCGTACGTGGTGATCCCCGAGTCGTTCCGGCGGCGCTACGGCGAGATGCGCTCTTCGAACGACCTTATCGCCATGGTCGCCCAGATCGGCATGGTGTTGTTCCTCATCCTCGGCGCCGTGGTTCTGCGGCAGTACGCCCCCGAGCGCTCAGTCCGGTGGCTGCCCGCGCTCCTCCTGGGCGGCGTCATCGGGACGCTGATCGTCGCCGCGGGGCTCAACGGGCTTCCCGGGAGCTGGTTCTCATACGACACCGCGACGTCTCCGGGAACGTTCCGCGCTATGGGGATCGCGCTCGCGGTGCTCTCAGGGGCGGGCGTGGCGCTCCTGGTGGGATTGACCCTCGCAGCCGCCGAAGCCGCGGCCCGGCACGCGTTCCCGCGCCACCTCGACTGGTGGAAGCTCTGGAGGTACCGCGGTACCCGGGAGGTGGCGGGGCGGGTGGCGTCCGGCTACGTGGTAGCGCTGGTGGCCTTCGCGTACGTCTCCCTCTTCTATCTGGTAACGCGCAGCGTGCTGGGGTGGTGGGTCCCCTCGGAGCTCCTCGACGACCCGAACCTCATCGCCACCCCCATGCCCTGGCTGTCGGCGGTCGCGACGGCTCTTCAGGCAGGAGTGTGGGAGGAAGCGCTCTTCCGGGCTCTGCCGCTCTCCCTGCTCGCGCTCTGGGCGCGCAACAGACCCCACTACAAGGGATGGATGGTCGCGGGCGTCGTGGGCACCGCGCTGATCTTCGGTTTCGCCCACTCGAACTACGCGTCGTGGCCCCCCTATTCCCGAGGCGTCGAGATCTTCCTGGACGCCTGCTTCTGGGCGGTCCTCTTCGTGTGGCTCGGCCTGGTCGTGACGGTAATCGCACACTTCACGTACGACCTGGTCCTCATCGGACTCTTCGCGGCATCGGGGAGCGCGCTCGCCTACCGTGTCACCGCGGCCGTGGTCTTCCTGATAGTGCTGGCCCCCGCGCTGGCCGTGGCCTGGCGATGGCTGCGCCGGCGCGGGCTGGAGGCTCTGCCCGACGAGGGGCGGTTTGGAACGTGGCGCCCGCTTCCACCTTCCGCCGTGTCGGCTCCCGTTGCACGGACGCAATCCGGCGCGCTCACCGGAGAGGCACGGAAGGCGGCGTTGGTGGTGGGAGGGCTCGCCGTCCTGTTGGTGATCTTCCTGCCGGGCGGGGGCTGGCTCGGCAAGCCCTTCACCGTCGGTCGGGCTCAGGCGCTCGCCACGGCGGATTCGGTGGCCGAGGAGCTTGGCCTGAATCCCACGCAGTGGACGCGACTCGCCAACACCGCGCAGGACCCCGGCGCCGGCGCGCTGACGAGGTACCTGGAGCAGGAGCATGCCCAGGCCCTGGCTCCAGAGCTGGCGACCGGCTACGAGCCTCCGGCATGGTGGGTGGTGCGCTACGTGGACACGGGCGGCACGGTCGCGGACCGGGCGGAGGAGTGGCGCATCAGGCTCTGGCCCGACGGCTCACGGCTGGACACGCATCATATCGTGCCCGACTCGCTGCCGGGTGACACCGTGAGCGACGCCGAGGCCCGACGTCTGGCCAGGGCCGCCATCGCGAGTGCCGGCGTGGACACCCTCGCGCTCCAGGAATCCAATCTCGAGACCGTCGAGCGTCCTGCGCGAAGAGACGCCACGGTCACCTATACCGACACGACGATGAAGCTGCCCGGCGATGCCGCCGCCCGGGTGGAGGTGACGCTCGCCGGGGGCCAACCGCTGGTCGTGCGGCGAAGCGTGGAACTCCCGGAGGCGTTCCGGCGCGAGCAGCGGAAGAGGGGCAGCACCGACGTCGTGTGGCTCATCCTGAGTGGCGCGTGGATGCTGACCCTGCTCGCCGTGGGTGTCGTGTGGGTGATCCGCAGACGGCCGCTGGCGTTGGACGACGGCGCCCTGAAGCGCAAGCCGGCCGTGGCCGTGGTGGGCGTGCTCACTCTGTTCGCCATGGCCGCGTCGCTGAACGACGTCCCGGCGCGCCTCTTCGCGTACCCGACGTCCCAGCCCTGGTCCATCTGGCTCGGGGGCAACGCCGTCGCCGTGCTCCTGTCGGGGATCCTTGCCCTGGTGGCCTATGGGCTCTGGCTCCTGTTGAGCGCCCTGCGCCGACGCGTCGGCATCCGGCTTCTTCCTCCCGGCGACGGGAGAGAGGTGCGGCGCGACGTGCTCCTGGCCGGGATCGGCCTGGGAGCGCTGGTTGTCGTCGCCGGTCTGGGACTGCGGCTCGCCAACCGAGGCGACGTGGCGCAGCCTCCGGGTACCATTTTGAGCCAGGGTGTTCCGCTCCTCACTGGGGCCATCGCCGTCCCGCTCGACGTGGTCATGACCGTGACGATTCTGGGCATTCCGTTGCTGGCGGTAGCGGGCATCGCGAGGCGATGGTCGCTCCGTGCTCTCGCAGCGGCGCTTCTGGTCGCCCCGATGATGGTCCTGCTCTGGACGATGGCTCCGGCGGCGGCGAACCCCGCCGTAAGAGCCGTCGTGCCGACCGTGGTCGGCATGGTCGCGGTGGTTCTCGCGGTGCGTTGGTGGGCCCCCTACTCGGGGTGGTCGTGGGTCGTGGCCGCCATCGTCGATGCGGGCCTCTCGGGGCTGTGGAGCGCCACCCACTCCGTCACCTGGGTCGAGCGTGGCTCCGGCGTGCTGACCCTGGCCACGGCCCTGGGACTCCTCGTGCTCGCCATGCGCGTGGTGGGACCGTGGCGCTCGGCCTTCGCCGGCCCTTCGTCCGCTCGGGAGCCGGGAGACGGTGGAGGCGTGCTCGGGACCCCCGGTGCCACCGACGGCTCGGTTGGCGCCGTGGGCACCGCTCCCGCCACCTCCTGATTGCCCGGGTGCCGTCCCGGGGGCGGTCCCTTGCCCTGGCCAGTGACCCGAGCGAAGGTTGTGTCCCGACTGCCATCTCATCGTCTGGGGGAGCCATGCCGGACCGTAGCGACGCCGTCAAACTCCTGGAGGAGTGGGTCGACAACGAGGCCTTGAGAAAGCACATGCTCGCCGTCGAGGCCGCGGTGCGGCACTACGCCCGCCAGAAGGGCGCCGACGAGGATCTCTGGGGCCTCGCGGGGCTGCTCCACGACCTCGATTGGGAGAAGTATCCGGAGCACCATCCGTTGAAGGGGGTGGAGCGCCTGGAAGAGCTCGGATACCCCGAGGAGGTCATTCACGCCATCCTGGCCCACCGTTCGGAGTTCACCGGTGTCGAGCCGGAGACCGAGCTGGACAAGACGCTCTATGCGTGCGACGAGATCTCCGGGCTGGTGTTCGCGTGTTGCCTGGTGCGTCCCAACGGCATCGACGACCTGCAGCCCAAGTCGGTGGTTAAGAAGCTCAAGGACAAGACGTTCGCCGCCGGAGTGAGTCGCGAGGACGTCCAGCGGGGCATCGAGCTCATCGGTCTGGAGCGGGCCGACCACATCAGGAACGTCATCGAGGGGCTGCGCTCCATCGGCGCCGAGCTCGGCATCCGCGCGGAGGACCTGGCCAGGGGCTGAGCAGCGGCGTGCTCGGCTCCGGAACCCGTTTTTCGCGGTCCGTGTACCGAATGCGTTCCTCTCTCACCCCGGAGGCCTCCCGCCCCGACATGCGCGTCTCCGCCGCACTCGGTGTCTGCCTGACCCTCACGGCCTTGTCGGCCGCTTCCCTCGCCGCCCAGGACGTGGAGCTCCTCGGCGCGATGCACGGCACGCGTCCACCGGACGCGTACTACGAGCTCATGGCCCGGGACCCGACGGCCTTCCAGTTCGCCCACGGACGTTCGGTACGCATGCGCCAGCGGATGCTTCGGCTGGCTCAGCAGACCATCTCCGGCGGCCCCTCTGCGGTGATCGGGCCCGAAGGCGGGATCGTGAAGGGAAGCTTCCACGTTCCGGTGCTGCTCGGCCTCTTCAGCGACTCGCCCACCGGAGACGGCCCCTATTCACGGGACGCAATCTCGCTCGCCTACTTCGGTGACAGCCCGGGCACCGTGAGCGCCTACTACAAGGAAGTGTCCGGCGGCATGGTGAACCTGGTGGGAAACGTGCAGGACTGGGAGCGCGCCGTGGTCACCCAGTCCGACGCCGCGGGGGGAGCCGCCGGTCTCGTCCCGGGCACGGTGGGGCCCTTCATCCTGTCACTGCTGGAGCAGCTGCCGACGGACATCGATTGGGGTGTCTTCGACAACGACGGGCCCGACGACATCCCCAACTCCGGAGACGACGACGGCTATGTCGACTTCCTGGTGGTGCTCCAACCGACCTACGGGGCGGAGTGCAACGGCAACGACAACGACGCGAGCCACATCTGGTCGCACAAATGGAACCTGAGCTCCGCGAACGTCGCCCCGGACAACCACCCCTACACGACGGCGACGCCGGCGGCGAACGGCGGATTCATCAAGATCGACGACTACCTGATCGAGCCCACGCTCTCCTGTCCGGGAGTCGGAGGGGAAAGCCACCTCAACGAGATCGGCGTGCTCACCCACGAGACGGGCCACGCTTTCGGACTCCCGGACCTTTACGACACCTACGACGGTGACGGTAAGACCCAGGGCGACGGCAACTGGGACCTGATGGCGACCGGCGCCTGGGGGTGCAACGGCTCCACGGCGCAGAGCCCATGCCATCTGGGCGCCTGGAGCAAGGCCATGCTCGGCTGGGTCACGGTGACCACGGTTCCCGACGGCACGGACCTCGGATCGGTCACGCTCCCCCCGGTGGAGACGTCACACTCGGTGTACCGGGTGAATGCGGAGGACGGCTCCGGCGAGTATTTCCTGCTGGAGAACCGGCAGGCTCTGGGCTTCGACGCCTACCTCCCGGGCACGGGCATGCTGGTCTGGCAGATCGACCCGGCGGTGGTGGCGACCAGGTGGATCGCCAATCAGGTCAACGGGTGGGCCCACATGGGCGTTCGGGTCCGCCAGGCCGACGGGCGCGACGACCTGGGCAGGGTGGGGGGCAACAGAGGGGACCGCGGTGACCCCTTCCCATACGTGCCGAGCACCACCGCGAACCGGGTGTTTCACGCTGAATCGAACCCGTCGTCCCGCTCCTGGCCGGGAACGGTCACGGGCCTCACCCTGGTGGACATCTCGACGGCGGGTGAGGATGTCTCGCTCCACCTGTCTACGCGCTTCACGCAGGTGACCGTCGCCTCGGAAGGGGGTGAGGGAGGGAGTGGTCTCTTCACCGTGGATGGAGCTCCCGTCGCCACGTCCACGTACACCTATGCATCGGCGCCCTTCGTTCTCCACAGCCTCGAGGCGGCGGCGGGAGAGTCGATCGGTGACGGCGTGCGTCTTCCGTTCCAGGGGTGGGCCGACGACGACAGCGCACCACGTCTCCGCGCGTACCCGACCCCGATGGAAGACGTCACGGTGCTGGCGCGCTACGGGGAGCCGCGGCAGGCGGAGCTCGCCGTGACCCAGACCGGCGGTGTGAACGGTGTCACCCCCGCGACGTTCTCCACGGAGCCGCCGTCGTCCGGTCTCTGGTTCGTTCCCGGAACCACCGTGAAGATCGAGGCCGTGCCGCACACGGGGTTCCGCTTCCTCCAGTGGACGGGGGCCCTCGCGGGTCAGCCCAACCCCGCCACCCTCATGCTGGACGGGCCCACGCAGGCGGGTGCCGACTTCGAGCTGACGTACGGAGTGGCCGCCCGCACGGTGGAGATGGTGGCCGCCGAAGCGCAGGAGATCGACCTGCAGGCGGACAACGCCAACGACCCGGTGACCTGGAGCCTCGCGTCGGGCCAGCTGCCGGACGGGCTGGTCATGGACCAGGCCGGGCGCATCCTGGGAGCGGCATTGGTCACCGGCACCTTTCCCTTGGTGGTGCAGGCGACGGACGCCCTCGGGCTGACCGCTAGCGCGTCCGTGTCGCTGGTGATCTCCGAGCCGGTGATCTCGCTGGACGCTCTGGCCTCGAAGTTCCTCATGGTCGGCCCGGTCATGACGAACAACCAGAGGATCTACCTGGACAGGGTCGGCAACGACAACGGCCTGTACGACCTCGGGGACTTCCGGTCCTGGGTGTTGTCCCACCCCAGCCTGCCGCTGACGGCGCCGGCGAGGGCGCTCATCGCATCACCGCGCGTCATCCACGTAGGACAGGGGAGCGGTGCCGCCGCGAGGGACGGCGGAAACCACGGAGGGACGCGATGAGGAAGCGCCTCATCCACGGGCTGCTGGTGAGCGCGGCTTTGGCGATTGCCGCGTGCGAAACGGGGCCCAGCGGGCCCGGAGTCCTGCCAGGGACGGTGTCTGCGGCTCCTCCCCAAACCCTCGGGGCAGTGGTCCTGGAGGTTACGGGCAGCGGTATCGAGGGCTTTGAAGGCCAGGCCGGCAGCCGGGCCTACGGAGCGATGGTATCCGCCGCGAACAAACGATACCGGGTCGTCGTCGTGGGCACCGGGCAGCTCGGCTTCGGCGTGAAGGTGGACGACATCGGGGGACCGAAGCCCACCATCGAGGTCGTGTCCGCCGTGGACGCCGACAACACCGCCATGTCGATCTCCGGAATGCGGGTCAGCTTCTGAGGCCTGGTAGGGGGCCGATTGCCCTGGATGATCCCGCGACCCCGCCGACCCTCGACCCCGCTTGATTGCCTCCGTCCCTTCCGCCACCTTTGTTCGGCTCGTTCACCGGGTCGGCCGGGATGAGGCCGGCCGCACGGGCGGACGGCCCCCGCCACACAACCGGAAGCTGGCCAAGAACTGCACGAGAAAGGGGCTGAGGGATCTGCATGACCTCATCGAGCTGGATCACCATGATCGTGGTGATGGCGTTCGTTTGGGGCGGCTTCGCCCTTGCCCTCCTCATCGCCGTCCGCAAGGAGTCCAGCAAGAGTCGTGACTCCTAGGCAGACGCCCCAGCGGCGCCGGCCTCTCCGGCACAGGCCCTCCCGACCCGAGCCGTGCTTCGGCTCGCACCACGACTGACGTGCCCCGACGCGACGACCTCGAAAGCATCCTGATCCTGGGCTCAGGCCCTATCATCATCGGCCAGGCCTGCGAGTTCGACTACTCCGGCACCCAGGCCGTGCGTGCCCTCCGCGAGGAGGGGTACCGCGTCGTCCTGGTGAACTCCAACCCCGCCACGATCATGACGGACCCCGATCTGGCGGACCGGACCTACATCGAGCCTCTCACCGCCGAGTGGGTGGAGAAGGTCATCGAGCGCGAGAAGCCCGATGCGCTCCTGCCCACCATGGGTGGACAGACGGCCCTGAACCTGGCCATGGAGCTCCACAGGAACGGGGTGTTGGCCAAGCACGGCGTCGAGCTCATCGGGGCGAACGATCGCTCCATCGAGATGGCCGAGGACCGGGAGCAGTTCACCGAGGCCATGCAGCGGATCGGCCTCCAGGTCCCCCACGGGGGCTTCGCGCGCACGCTGGACGAGGCCCTCACCATCGTGGAGGACACACGGTACCCCGCCATCATCCGCCCGTCCTACACGCTAGGCGGGACCGGTGGCGGCATCGCATACAACCGAGCGGAGTTCGAGGTTGCGGTGCGCAAGGGGATCGACGCCTCGCCCATCAACGAGGTGCTCATCGACCGCTCGGTGATGGGGTGGAAGGAGTACGAGCTGGAGGTCGTCCGTGACGGCTCGGACAACGTCATCATCGTCTGCTCCATCGAGAACTTCGACCCCATGGGCGTGCACACCGGCGACTCCATCACCGTCGCACCGGCGCAGACGCTCACCGACGTCGAGTACCAGAAGATGCGGGACGCCGCCATCGCCATCATCCGCGAGATCGGCGTCGAAGCAGGCGGGTGCAATATCCAGTTCGCGGTGAACCCCGAAGACGGGGAGATGCTCGTGGTGGAGATGAACCCGCGGGTATCACGCTCCTCGGCGCTGGCCTCCAAGGCCACGGGTTTCCCCATTGCACGGGTGGGGGCGAAGCTGGCGGTGGGCTACCATCTTCACGAGCTCCCCAACGACATCACCAAGACGACGCCGGCCTCGTTCGAGCCCGTCCTCGACTACGTGGTGGTGAAGATCCCTCGCTTCGCGTTCGAGAAGTTCCCCGAGGTGGATGACACCCTGGGCGTCCAGATGAAGTCCGTGGGGGAGACCATGGCCATCGGGCGCACGTTTCGATCTGCGTGGCAGAAAGGCTTCCGGGGGCTGGAGACCGGGCGCTCGGGGTGGGTGGTGGGCTCCCGCCTCAAGGACGACGGGCTGGACGACGAGGATCACGAGACGCTCCTCGCGGCCATGCGGCGGCCCACGCCCAACCGTTCCTTCCAGATCAAGCGGGCGCTGCAGGCGGGCGTCATGCCGGAGGAGATCTTCGAGGCCACCAAGATCGACCCGTGGTTTATCGACCAACTGGTGCAGATCCTCGAGAACGAGCGCGCGTATACCGCGGCGCCTGAAGTCACGGCGGAGCTCACCCGCTTCATGAAGCGCGAAGGCTTCAGCGACGCCCAGCTGGCGAGTCTGCGCGGGGAGTCCGAATCAGACGTCCGTCTGCGTCGTTGGGAATGGGACATCCGCCCCACCTTCAACGTGGTGGACACGTGCGCCGGCGAGTTCCCCGCCGAGACGCCGTACTACTACTCGTCCTACGAGAACGAGACCGAGAGCGTCCCCAGCGACCGGGAGAAGGTGGTCATCCTGGGGAGTGGCCCGAACCGCATCGGCCAGGGCATCGAGTTCGACTACTGCTGCGTCCAGGCGGTGCTCGCCCTCAAGGAAGCGGGCTTCGAGGCCATCATGGTGAACTCGAACCCCGAGACGGTGTCCACGGACTTCGACGTGAGCGACAAGTTGTACTTCGAGCCTCTCACCCTCGAGGACGTGCTGGAGATCCTCCATCTCGAGAAGCCGAAGGGGGTGATCGTACAGCTGGGCGGCCAGACCCCGCTCAAGCTGGCGGAGGGACTCGAGCGCTACGGGGCTCCGATCCTGGGAACGTCGGTGGACGCCATCGACCGGGCCGAGGACCGCGACCGCTTCGCGGAGGTGTGTCGGAAGATCGGCGCGCGGGTGCCGGAGAACGGCATCGCCACCAGCGAAGAGGAAGCCCTGGAGGTGGCCAGGAACATCGGCTTCCCCGTGCTCGTGCGTCCCTCTTATGTCCTCGGGGGGCGCGCGATGCGCATCATCTACGACGAGGAGTCGCTCAGCCGCTACTTCGACGAGGCGTTCCAGGCATCGGAAGACCATCCGGTGCTCGTGGACCGCTTTCTCGAGGACGCGTTCGAGGCGGACGTGGACTCTCTCGCCGACGGCACCGACGTGGTCATCGGCGGCATCATGCAGCACATCGAGGACGCCGGCGTGCACTCCGGAGACTCCGCGTGCGTGCTGCCCCCGTACCTCCTGTCCGGTGGCGTCCTGGAGGAGATGCGGGAGCTGACACGCAAGTTCGCCCTGGAGCTCGGCGTCGTGGGGCTCATGAACGTCCAGTACGCCATCAGGGACGGACTGGTGTATGTCCTCGAGGTCAACCCGAGGGCGAGCCGGACGGTGCCGTTCGTGAGCAAAGCCACCGGTGTGCCCCTTGCGCGCCTGGCGGCGCGGGTCATGGCGGGAGAGCGCGTGGCGGATCTGGACATCCCCGAAGAGCCCGGAGTGCCCGGGGTGGCGGTCAAGGAGGCCGCCTTCCCTTTCAACCGCTTCGACGTCGACACCCTCCTGGGACCGGAGATGCGCTCCACCGGCGAGGTGATGGGCTTCGACGACTCCTTCGGCATGGCCTTCGCGAAGGCCCAGGTGTCCGCCGGCAACGTGCTTCCGGAGGATCCGGGCAAGCTGATCGTCACGGTGAACGATGCCGACAAGGCCACGGTAACCCCGATCCTGCGGCGCTTCCACGACCTGGGATTCCGCATCCTGGCCACCAAGGGCACCCAGGAGTATCTCAGACGACTGGGGGTGCCGGCGGAACGGGTGTACAAGGTGAACGAAGGGCGGCCGGATATCGTCGACTTCATCGTCAGCGGCGAGACGCGCCTGCTCATCAACACGCCTCTCGGCAAGAAGTCGCAGTACGACGACTATGCGATGCGGCGTGCCGCCATCATGTATCGGACACCGTATCTCACCACCATGTCGGCTACTTCGGCGGCGTGCGACGCGCTCATCGCGCTACGCTCCCGGACCCACGCGGTGCGCTCCCTGCAGGAGCGGATCGCATCCCTGACCCCCGGCCTCTGACGAAGGCCTCGGCAACCTCGCCACGCAGGCCGCCTCCGCGACGACGACCGTGAGCGCTTCCACCGGGTTCTACATGCACCCCGCGTCACCGCTGCACGACACGGGGTGGGCGCATCCCGAGCATCAGGGTCGCTTGCGGGCGCTCTCGTCCACGGTGGGGAAGGACATGCTGGCGCTGGTCGGCAAGGTGGAGCAGCGGGAGTGCCCCGACGCGACCCCGGACGACCTGCTCCTAGTGCACACCCAGGAGCACGTGGCGTACGTCCGGGACATGTGTCACTCGGCCGACGTGCAGCAGAAGGTCCTGCCCCTGGACCCCGACACACGGGTGTCGCCCGCCTCGTGGCAGGCGGCCCTCGGTTCAGCGGGCGCCACCATGGAGGCCGCTCGGGCCGTGGCCGACGGACGGCTGCGATCGGCCTTCGTCGCGGCGCGTCCCCCGGGTCACCACGCGACTCCGCATCGCCCCATGGGCTTCTGTCTCTTCAACAACGTGGCCGTCACCGCCCGCCACCTCCAGGCGACAGGGAGGGCGAGGCGGATTCTCATCGTCGACTGGGACGTGCACCACGGCAACGGCACGCAGGACGCGTTCTACGACGACCCCACCGTGTTCTACCTCTCTCTCCACCAGTCTCCGTGGTTTCCAGGAACAGGGAAGGTCTCCGAGACGGGCAGGGGATCCGGCACGGGCACGACGCTGAACGTGCCGCTCCCAGCGGGTACCCCGCGGGACGCGTACATGGATGTGTTCCATCGATCCCTGGACCGCGCTCTGAGTGACTTTACGCCGGACTTCATGCTGGTGTCTTCGGGTTTCGATGCGCTGGCGGGCGATCCCCTCGGAGGCCAGCTGCTGGAGCCCGAGGACTTTCACCAAATGGCGAAGAGGACCGTGGAAGTGGCGGACTCCGTCTGCGGCGGAAGGGTCGTCTGTGTCCTGGAGGGCGGATACGAGCCTGCGCGACTCGGGCAGGCGACGGTGGAGGTGATCCGTGCGCTCGCAGGCCTGGAGGGGCGATAGACGGTGTTTCGGGGAACACATGCGGCGTCCCGGGCGTTACCTTTCCGGCGGGGGAAGAGGTTCATTCAGCGGGATGCTGCCGGTGCCGAGAGCCGGCACTTCCGAATGCACGTATCATGACGAAAAGACGCATCGCGCCGGTATTGGTGCTCGCGCTATCGCTCATCGCGTCCCTGGGCTTCCTCGCGGTGGCGGCGCCTTTCGCCGCCGCACAGACGCCCCCGCCCACCGGCGAGACACTCCGTGTGCATCCGGAGGCGAAGAAGGCCATCGACCGGATCAAATCCCCCTATTGTCCCGGGGAGATGCTGGAAGTCTGTCCGTCGTCCGGGGGCGCCATGCTGCGGGACTCCATCCAGCGCATGGCGGAAAGGGGCCTCACGGCGGACTCCATCGTCGAGATCGTCGTGCGCGAGTACGGCGAGCAATACCGCGCCCAGCCGAAGGTCTCGGGGATGGGCTTGTGGGCCTGGGTATTCCCGCCCGTGGTGCTTCTGGGTGGACTGGGCATCGTCGGAGTGGTTCTGGCGCATCGGCGCCGAGGCCTTCAGGAAGCGGCAGCCACGGTGGAGCCCGTGGCCCCCGAGGACGAGGCGAAGCTCCGGGCGGCCATGAAGGAGCTCGACGAAGCGGAGGAGCCGGTCTTCTGATGCGGGAGCTCCGCTAGGCCGATCACGACGCCTCCACCCGCTCACCCGGCGGGGAAGCGCTCGATGCGGCCGACCTGTCCGACCGGGACCGGGCCACACCCCGGTCGCGGGCGCCTCCGTGGGCGCCTACCTTACTCCCATGCCGCAGAATAGCTCCGGGACGGGCGTGACCGCTTCCGCCCCGTCCATGCTAGACCTCGTCCGGCTCAGCCCGAGGCTCCTCTTCCCCCCCGGAGGGGTCGATCTCTATCGGCACATCGCCCTGCTCACGGACATGAAGGCGGGCGACGAGGTGCTGGTCGTCGGCTGCGGGAAGGGGGTGACACTCGAGTATCTCGTGCGCGAGCACCAGGTGCACGGATCTGGCGTCGATGCGGATCCCGACCTGGTGGACATCGCCGAGGCGCGGGCGCGAGAGGCCGGATTGGGGATGAGCCTCCAGTTCCAGACCGGTAGCGCCGATGCTCTGCCGTACCGCGACGGGATCTTCGACGTGGCGGTGGGTGAGTTGGGCATGGCGGCGTTCGTTGACCCCGGGGAGGCGGTGCGGGAGCTCGCGCGGGTGACCCGACCCGGGGGTTCGGTCGTGCTAGTGCAGCTCTCGTGCAAGGGGCCCGTGGACGAATCCCGACGACAGGTCCTGGCGGAGCACCTCGGAGCCCGGCCGATGATGGCAGTGGAGTGGAAGCGGCTCCTCAAGTCCGCCGAGGTGGAGGACATCTTCACGGAGGATTGGTCGGACGAGGAGACCGCGGGGCCCGGGGCCAAGCCATTCTTCGATTTCACCGAGATCTTCTCGTTGTCGGAGAAAGCCGGCATCTTGCGACGGGCTTGGCAACGTTGGGGCCTGAAGGGCGTGCGCACGGTATTCGGACGGGAGCGTGAGGTCCACCGGCTCCTGAAGCGGGAGCGACTGCTCCGCCTCGACCTTCTCAAGGGACGAAGGCGGGTCCTCGAGCACGCAGAAGACCCCGAGCAAGCCTCCGCCGAAACGCCCGGCGAGGTTAGGGTCGGGCCCCAAGCCTCACCCAGGGACCCCGCGGATGTCCCGGGATCGGCGGACGGAAATAGCGAGAGCGGCACGCAGACCGCCGGTCTCCCCCTGTTCGGGCGTGAGGAAGAAGTCGACCGCCGGGACGACGATAATACCGGATGACACCACCGAACGATGAGAGGCACGACGTGAGCGATTCGCTGCTATGCACTGAAGACGGCATCCGTCAGGTTCAACAGGCGCTCGAGGCCCAGGAGCTGGATGGGTGGTTCCTGTACGAGTTCCGGGGCGCGAACCCTATAGCCGCCGCCATGCTGAAGCCGGGCCACACGACGAGGCGTGGCTTCTTCCTCATCCCCCGTGAAGGCGAGCCGCAGGCCCTCATCCACGCCATCGAGGG
>JAJDNI010000018.1 GCA_022340755.1 Gemmatimonadota bacterium | reverse complement strand
GATCTGGAAGTCGATCTGGTTCGGCTTCTTGGACAGGTGATGGGGCTCGCCCGGGTACGACAGCAGGATGACCTTCTTCCCGTTCCGACGCGCGGCACCGTACAGCTCCAGCCCCTGGTGCCAGTCCACAGCGTTGTCGGCTGTGCCGTGCAGGATCATGAACGGCGTCGTGATCTTCGTGACGTTGAAGATCGCCGATTGGTCCTCATAGAGTTGCGTGTGGTTCCACGGGGTGACGTTGTCACCCATGCGCACCTGGCCCACCTCGGTGATCCCCTGCTGGAGCGTCCCCGAGCCCGGATACGTCTCGTCGTAGAAGCTGATGAGGTCCGTAGGCGGCGCGCCGGTGACGATCGCCGCGAACATGTTGGTCTGCGTCAGGATATACGACGACTGGTACCCGCCCCAGCTGTGGCCTTGGAGCCCGATGTGCGCCGGGTCGGCGTATCCCATGTCGATGACCTTTTGCACCGCGCTGGTCACGCAGTCCACCGCCGACGTGCCCGGCTTCCCGATCTCGTACACGACGTCGGGCTGGAGCACCAGGTAGCCGTTGGAGGCGTAGGTGGACATCTGCGGGCGGTCGTCGAACGACGGCATGGAGAACTGGTGCTGCGTGTTCGACATGATCTCGTAGAAGTACACGATCATGGGGTACTTCTTGCCCGGCTCGTAACCCGCGGGCAGGGTGAGTGTCGCCTGCAGGTGCTGCCCATTGGAGTTCGTGTAGTCGATGAGGGGCGCCTTGCTCCCCCACTTGTAGTCGATGATGAAGGGGTTGGCGTCCGTGACCTTCTTCGGTGACGCGAAAGACGTGTTGGTCACCCAGAAGTCCGGGAACTCCTGGAAGGTCTGCTCGGTGAAGATCACGCGGTCGGCGTCTTCTGCCTTGGACACGCCGTCGACGCGCTTGTCCTCGTAGATGAGGGGCTTGGGCTCCTGCCCGACCGTCAGCCCCCAATAACCCGACTTCTTGGTCCATTCGCCGTACGCGGACAACGTGAGCGGCTTGGTCAGGTCCACGCCGTTGTCCTCCGTCGACGGGCCTCCGCCGAAGCGACCCCGGAAGCCGCCCCGACCTCCCCGGCCGGGCAGATCCAGCCGCACCACGCGGAACTGGATCTGCTGGGCCGCACCCACGCCCTTCGTGAGGTCCAGCGGCTTGCCGGAGCCCGTCAGCGGAAGCTGCCACACGTCGTACTTGTCGTACACGAGGGCGGAGCGGCCGTCCTTGGACCACCCTCCGAATCCCCAGATAGGCTTCTCGTAGTCGTGGTCGTCGTCGGTGTTCACGAAGTCCATGCCGCCGTCCACCTGCGTGCTCTTGCCCGCCGCGGCGTTGTACGCGAACAGGTGTCCGTCCTTCTGATACAGGAACCACTTGCTGTCGGGCGAGATGCCCTGAGTACGCATGAGCTTGCCGGCGATGAGCGATCGCTCGCCCGTGGTGGTGTTCACCCGATAGTAGTCGGCGTGGGTACCGCCCCATGCCACCTCTCCGCGATAGGTCGTGTCATTACGTCCCACGCCCCACGTCCCGTCCCGGGCCAGCTGGACGTTCGTCATGGCGCTGTCGGCGAGCTGGACGAACTTGCCCGACGGCACCAACACCACCGAGGACAGCGTGGCGCGCAGCTCCTGCTGGAGCCGCACGATCTGGACCGACTGCACGTCGGCGTCCTTCCAGTGCCAGATGTCCACGTTGGCCTGGTCGTTGCCGATCCTGGGCAACTCGTCTTCCTGCTGCTTGATGCCGACGAAGACGCGGGAGCCGTCCCGGCCCCACTGGGGCGTGGCGTACTCGCTGAGGACGTATCCCTCGGGGAAGTCCGAAGCCTTGGACGGATCGTAGAGTGTCTCTCTTCCTGCCGTGGCGCTCAGGTCGGTCCACGCCAGCAGCACGTTGGACCGCTGTCGCTTGCCCTCGGCCTTGGTGCCGCGGAGGACTGCCAGGTCGGTCCCTTCGTCACTCCAGGCCAGGCCGTCGAACTCGTCGGCCGCCGCGTCGAGGGTCCGGGTGGCGCCGCTGCCCAGATCGAGCAGGTAGATGCCGTTCCCGAGATTGTCGACAGCATCGACGGTGTAGGCCAGCATATCGCCGGCGTCGTCGAAGTCGTACTGGGAGACGTTCCCGATGTTGCGCGTGACCCCCCCGTTCAACTGTCGTATCAGCAGGTCCGTACCGTCGTGGGTCGTGTCTTGGCGTGATTGCTTGTTCATGTGCACCGCCACGTACTTCGACCCCTGTGAGAACTTGAACTCCCGCGCGTTGGGTGCCGACCACTTGTCGCCGGTGGCCAGCTCGAGGAGCTCGAAGTGCCGCGGCCCTGCGGCCGTGCCACCCCGGCCACCACGTCCCGGAGGGCCCGGAGGCGGCGTGGTGCTCGGCCCACCGCGCGCACCGCGGCCGTTGCCGGCGGGCTCGCTGACGTAGTAGCCCACCCACCTCGAGTCGTCGGAGAAGGACGGCGACGAGCCCAACGGAATCGTGTAGAGCTTGTCGGTGTCCAAGGCCTTCACGAAAAGCGTGTCGTCGCCGTCGTTGGGGTTGTAGGCGTAGGTCATCCAATTGCCGTCGTTGGACAGGCCCGTGGATGCGATGCGCTTCCAGCGTCCGTACTCGTCCACGTTGAGGACTTTCGACCCGGGAGGGGTCGTGTCCGGGGCGGCGGTCGGGGCCGGACGCCCCCGGCGAGGATTCTGGGAAGCGACGAAGGACGGCGTCGTGAGGACGGACGCCAGGAGCAGCGGGACGAGGATCGTCGAAGAAGCGAAGCGACGCATGGTGGAGCTCCGTGTACCGTACCGAGAGGACGGGAAGAGGAGGGCCGAGCGCCATGATGAGGGGCAAAGAGCAATCCGACAAGATGGCGGAGGGTGGCCTCGCTGCGGACTGTCTTCGATCTGTGGTCCGGGACGCTCCCGGCGGGGAACGATCGCGGGTCGCGGTGACCCTACTCGCCCTCACTCCCCGAACGCGTGACGGCGACGGCCGCCGCGACGACCCGCAGGAGCTCCTCCGTGGGAGAGGGCTTGCGAATCACGAACTGTGCGTCGCCCAATCCGCCGGACAGGATCGGATCCGTCGCGGCGTACCCGGTGGTGTAGACCACCGTCATCTCCGGATGGGATTCCCGAAGTCGCTGGGCTACGGACGCGCCCCATCCATCCGGGAGATTGATGTCCATGAGTAGAACGTCGATGGGCCCCCTCACCGTCTCGATGCGGGAGGCTGCCTCCTCCGCGAACCCCGCCTCGATGACCTCGTACCCGTGCTCCCGCATGACCAGGGACCAGATGCTGCGGATGCCTTCCTCGTCATCCACGAAGAAGACCACCGGAGGGCGTGATCCCGGTCCGTGTCCGGATGCCGTCGATGGATCGCTCATAGCCCCACTCACCTGGAGGAAGGTCACCCGCTACGGCGGCAGTCGCCGTGAGTCGACGTCGCGACCGGCCCCGGGGCGACTCGGCTCACCCTGTTCGTGACGTATGTGGGTTTCCTCAAATCTGCTATCCACGCAATTCAGCCGCAAACATCTTGCCAGATCGGACCGAAGCCGGCGGACCCCAATGCCGACGCTATCTCGCGGAGGCGGTCCGGGGGCTCCCGGACCTCGGGAGCCCCCGCTCACCGCTTCACCACCCTGGAACGGGCGTTAGATCCCGTCGATGACGGCGTTCAGGGTGGCGCTGGGCCGCATGGCGGCGTCGGCCTTCTCCTTGTCCGGCATGTAATACCCGCCGAGGTCCTGTGCAGAGCCCTGAGCGGCATCCAGCTCCTCGACGATACGTGCTTCGCTCTCCTTCAAGGCCGCCACCACCGGGGCGAAGCGCTCCGCCAGCCCGGCGTCGGTCGCCTGCTCCGCCAGGGCCTGCGCCCAATAGAGAGTCAGGTAAAAGGTGCTTCCTCGGTTGTCGATCTCGTTCACCTTGCGGGACGGTGAGCGTGCCGCCTCGAGATAGCGTGCGGTGGCGGCGTCCAGGGCGTCGCCGAGCACGAGCGCACCGGAGTTGCCGAAGCTCTCTCCGAGGTGCTCCAGCGAAGCCGCCAGCGCGAGGTACTCGCCCAGGGAGTCCCAGCGCAGGTGCCCTTCCTTCATGAACTGTTGCACGTGCTTCGGCGCCGAGCCGCCGGCCCCGGTCTCGAAGAGGCCACCACCGTTCAAGAGCGGAACGATGGAGAGCATCCGGGCGCTGGTGCCGATCTCCAGAATGGGGAAGAGATCGGTCAGGAAGTCGCGCAGCACGTTCCCGGTGACCGAGATCGTATCCTCTCCGCGACGGATCCGCTCGAGCGAGAATCGCATCGCGTCCACGGGAGCCATGATCTCGATCCGAAGCCCTTCGGTGTCGTGCTCCGTCAGGTACGCCTTCACCTTCCGGATCAGCTCCGCGTCGTGGGCCCGCGTTGAGTCCAGCCAGAAGACCGCGGGAGCGCCCGTGGCCCGGGCGCGGCTCACCGCCAGCTTGACCCAGTCGCGGATAGGCGCGTCCTTGGCCTGGCAGCCGCGCCAGATGTCGCCCGCCTCCACGGCCTGCTCGATGACCACCTGCCCCTGCGCGTCCACCACGCGCACCGTACCGTCCGCAGGGACCAGGAATGTCTTGTCGTGGGACCCGTACTCCTCGGCTTTCTGGGCCATGAGGCCCACGTTGGGCACGGTGCCCATGGTGGCGGGATCGAACTGCCCGTTCTTCTGGCAATCGCGGACCACCGCGTCGTAGATGCCCGCGTAGCTCGAGTCGGGAATGACGGCCTTGCAGTCCTGGAGCTCGCCCTTGGCGTTCCACATCCGCCCGGAGTCGCGGATCATCGGCGGCATGGAAGCGTCGATGATGATGTCGCTCGGCACGTGCAGGTTGGTGATGCCCCGATCCGAATCCACCATGGCCAGGGCGGGCCCCTCTTCGTAGGCGGCCTGGATGTCCGCCTCGATGGCGGAGCGCTCGGCTTCCGGTAACTCGGCGATCTTGGCCAGGACGTCACCGAAGCCGTTGTTCGGATCCACTCCGAGCTTCTCGAACGTCGCGGCGTGCTTCGTGAACACCTTCTCGAAGAAGACCCGCACCGCGTGCCCGAACATGATGGGGTCGGAGACCTTCATCATGGTCGCCTTCAGGTGCAGCGAGAAGAGCACGCCCTTTCCCTTGGCATCCTTGACCTGCTCACGAAGGAACGCGACCAGCGCCCGCTTGCTCATGAAGGTGCCGTCGAGCACTTCGCCGGCCAGGAGTGGAAGAGACTCCATGAGGACGGTGACCTTCCCGCCCTTGTCCACATGCTCGATGCGGACCTCGGTGGCGGCGGGAAGCGTCACCGCGACTTCGTTGTGGCGGAAGTCACCTGCGCTCATGGTGGAGACGTGCGTCTTCGAGTCCTCCGGCCAGGGCCGCATGCGCGGGGGGTTCTTCCGGGCGAAGTCCTTCACGGCCTTCGCGGCGCGGCGGTCCGAGTTGCCTTGGCGCAGCACCGGGTTCACTGCGCTCCCCTTCACCTTGTCGTAGCGTGCCTTGATCGCGCGCTGCTCGTCGCTGGCGGGCTCGTCCGGATAGTTCGGCAGGGCGTACCCGCGAGCTTGCAGCTCCGCGATGCAGGCCTTCAGCTGCGGAAGTGACGCGCTGATGTTGGGCAGCTTGATGACGTTCGCCTCGGGCGTGTCCACCAGACGGCCCAGCTCGGCCAAGTCGTCGGAGACCCTCTGGGCTTCGGTCAGCACGTCGGGAAAGAGCGCGAGGATCCTGCCAGCCAGGGAGATGTCGCGGGTCTCCACGGGCACCCCCGCCGCACCTGCGAAAGCCCGGATGACGGGGAGGAAGGCATGGGTAGCGAGGGCGGGGGCCTCGTCGGTCCACGTATAGATGATCGAAGGTGACTTGCTCATGGAGATCGATGGCGTTTGTGGCTCGGGAGTGGCGCGGAAGGGATTCGCCACGTGGCCCGTTAATATAGGGAAACCGGCGGGACTTCGGCGGTCGCGAGGGAGTCTTTGACAGCGACTGGCGGACGTGTACAGATTCAGGGCGGAGTCCAGGTGTGCCCCGACATATGCCATCCCGTCCCCGACGGAGCCCTCCATGATCCAAGCCCGAGGCGATCGCCGTACAACAGGCGACCGACGGGTTCAAGAGCGCCGGGTCGTTGTCCGCCGCCTCGGCGAGCGCCGGCAGCACGAGCGCCGCGTATGGAACGTCACCATGACCCCCGAGCGACGAACCGTACCGAATCGTCGCCAGGGTGATCGGCGTCTCCACATCGAGCGTCGTATGTGGGTGCGGCGGGGGGAGGACCGCCGCTCCGGGACGGATCGCCGCCGTCCCAAGCTGTAGCCCCGCGAGGTCTTCGCCCGCGGGGCACCGTCCTCCGCTGCCGCTGACCTGTCCGGGTCAGCCTTTCACGATCCAGCGGTCCGGCCCGGCGGACGCACCTTCGACTTCGGCGTCGGCGATGGTGTGGCGGGCGTCTACGACGGCCTTCGAAAGACGCACCACGCGTGCGTAATCGACGTCGGTGTGATCCGTCACGATGACCGCCACGTCGGCGGCCGCGAGGGCCTCGTCTGTGAGCGCCACGGACGCCAGCTCCTTGCCCTCCTCCTGGAGCGCCGGCACGAACGGGTCGTGATAGGCCACCTCGGCCCCACCGGCCTCCAGTAGCTTCATGATGTCCAGCGCGGGCGACTCCCGGACGTCGTCAATGTCCCGCTTGTACGCCACGCCCAGCAGCAGCACCCGCGACCCGTTCACGGCTTTGCGACCCCGGTTAAGGGCCTCGCGCACCTTACCCACCACGAAGAGCGGCATCTCTGCGTTGATCTCGGACGCCAGCTCGATGAAGCGCGTCTTATAGTTCAGGGTCCGCATCTTCCACGACAGGTAGTGCGGATCCACCGGGATGCAGTGTCCACCCAATCCCGGACCGGGCAGGAACTTCATGAACCCGAAGGGCTTCGTCGACGCCGCCTCGATCACCTCCCACACGTCCACGCCCAACCGATCGGCGATGATCGCGGTCTCGTTCACGAGTCCGATGTTCACGGCCCGAAACGTGTTCTCCAGGATCTTCGTCAACTCGGCGGCCTCCGCGGAGGACACGGGCACCATCGTGTCGATGAAGCGCCGGTAGAAGGCCGCTCCCACCTCCGAGCACCCCGGAGTGACGCCCCCGATCACCTTCGGCGTATTCTTCGTGTGCCACGTCGGGTTCCCCGGGTCCACACGCTCGGGGCTGAAGCAGAGGAAGAAGTCCTTGCCAGCCTCCAGCCCCGTCCGCTCCAGCGCGGGGAGCATGAGCTCCCGCGTCGTTCCGGGATACGTCGTGGACTCGAGCACGACGAGTTGCCCGGGCTGGAGGGCGCCAGCCACGGATTCGGTGGCGCCGAGGACGAAGGAGACGTCCGGGTCGCGCGTCTTGGACAGGGGCGTCGGCACGCAGATGGAGATGGCGTCGCATTCGGCCAGGCGCGCCATATCCGAAGTGGCCTCCAGCAGGCCCTTCTCCCTGAGCCGTGCCACGTCCTTCGACGGGACGTCCTGAATGTGCGAGTGCCCCGCGTTGACGCCGTCGACCACGGTCTGCTTCAGGTCGAAGCCCAGGACCTTCACCCCGCCCTTTTCGGCGTCGGCCGCTTCGACGCACAAGGGAAGCCCTACGTAGCCGAGGCCGATGACACCGAGGGTGATGTCCCCGGCGCTGAAATGATCTATGGGAAGTTTTTTCATGTTGTTAGCCGACGATACGCACACCGAGCAGGAGCGTGGATGTGATGATGAGGCCATATCGGAGCACGGTTCCCCAGATCCCAGGGTTCTGCACGGGGAGGACGATCTGATCGCCCGCCTGTAGGCTCAACTGATCCAGCGTCCGACCCTGCCTCATGGCGGTCTGGAGCTCCTGACCCTGATAGATCTCCCTGGTGCCCCGCTCGATACGAAGACCCGTCAGGTTCGCGTTCTGGGCGGGGCCTCCGGCAAGCATGAGGGCTTCGGAGACGAGGATGTCCGTGGGAACCACGTAGAAGCCCGGCCTCACCACCGCGCCCTGGACCGAGAGACGCATGAGCCCCTGGGCGTGCACCACCGGGTCTCGGATCATCTTTCCGAGCTCTTTCGTCAGGTGATCCGTGATCTCCGAGCGCAGGACGCCATCGAGGGAGATATCTCCGAACAGGGGAAGCGTGATCTTCGGACCGAGTTCGACCGGGACCGTGTCGGGCAGATCGGGCTGCCCCTGGACACTGAGAACCACCCGGTCTCCAGGTTCGAAATCCCCGTGCTGGAGTCGATCCTGCACCCGCTCGATGGCCGCCTTCAGCTCTTCCTTGATACGGCCGGAGTATGCCGGAGACTGAAGGGAGAGCTCGTACTGCTGAAGCAGATTGTTGAGATCCTCCCGGGACAGCATGGCCCCACCCGAGATGGAGGAGTCCCAGACCTGGGAGCGGGCACCGGAAGGGCCGACGATGACGGCGAGGAGGCAGAGCACGAGCGCCGCCGCACGCCTGGATTGCTCAATTTTCATGGTCGAATCGAAGGTAGTCGGTGGTCTTCTGACCGTAAAGCAGAATAGTTCTCTGCCGAATCGCCCCCGCAGACGTGGTGCGTGCGCGCAACAAGAAGAGGCATCGATGCCACAGCCCCCCGCCCGTCGGTTTTTCCTTGCCACACCTACGTTTCCGGCGTTTCCGGTCTCTCGCAGCGGGTCCCGGGAGCATAGTCGAGTGCCCCCCCTGCCAGTAGCATTGTTCTTGCACCGCGCGATAGTTGACGCTAGATACCCGGTCGTATGCCAGGACGGTCTGCCGTCCGCCGCAAGGTTCGAGCCCCCCATCTTCGAGAAAGCCCCGGGACGTCAGATCATGACCCAGCCCCGTGCCGACCTGGTCACGACAGTACTGATCGTGGATGACCAGGAATGGACGTCCCGCTCGGTGGAGAGCATCCTCCGCCCCCGGGGCTACGCAGTTCTCAAGGCGTACACCGGACAGCAAGCCCTGGAGGTCGCCGGGCGTGTCACGCCGGACCTGGCCATCGTGGACTTCCACCTCCCCGACATGCACGGAATCGAGGTGGTGCGCGAGTTGCGGAGCCGGGGAATCGTAGACCCCACGACGCCCCTGCTCATGATGAGCAGCTCGGGCATCGGCCGGGCCGAGCGAATGGAGGCCCTCGGTGCCGGAGCCTGGGATACCTTCCGCCACCCCCTCGACCCCGGCGAGCTGATCCTCCGGATCGAGAATCTGGTGCAGGCCAAGCACGTGGCGGACCGGCTGCGACGTGAGATCATGACGGACATGGAGACGGGGCTCTACAACCTGCGTGGGGTGCTGAGGCGCGCCAAGGAGATCGGAGCGGACTCGGTTCGGTTCGGGCGCACGGTGGCGTGTATCGCTGTGGGGCCTGCCTGGGCCGGAGAAGGTCCCGGGGCCGAGTCCGGCGGCCACGCCGAGCTTCCCCTCGCAGACTTCATTCCCGCGGCCGCACATGCTTTGCGGGCCGCGGTTCGCGAGTCCGATGCCGTCGGTCAGATGGGACCGCTGGAGTTCGTCATCGTCGCTTCGGGCCTCGATCAGGTCAGTGCCACGCGACTCGCCGATCGGATCCTCCAGAACCTCGAGCGCACGCCGAGGACTGATGTCGCCGGCTTCGGTGGTCACGCGGAGCTGCCGTTGCGAGCCGGAGTCTACGTGACCCCCCGAGAGGACGCCGTGGACGCCGAGCACCTCTTGTCGAGGGCGACCATCGCCCTCCGCAAAGCACAGGGCACCAACGGCAATTTCAAGGTCAGATCCTTCGAGGCCTGACCAAACGTCGGTGCGCCCCACCCCGGAGGCGCTTCGGCCCCCGCGGTGTCCCTCGACCGGTCGGTTCACCGCGCTAGTCGCCGTCAGCCGCATCCGATCCGGCCAGCGTAGACAGGAGCCTCGCGTCTTCCTCGGCACTCTCTATCTGGTCGTCCACCTCCGGCTGGGTACGGTACCCGGGCAGATACGACGCGTAGTACCGGTAGAACGATCCCCTTGGCTCGACGTCGTTGAGGATCACGCCCAGGATCCGGATGGGGAGCTTGCCGATAGACTCCAGCCTGGCGACGGCGAGGCGCTTGTCGGTAGAGCCGGTCCTGAGGACTACCGCCAGGTTGCCCGCCAATCCTGCGAGCACGAGCGCGTCGGCGCCGGCTGCCAGCGGCGGAGAATCGATGATGATGACGTCGTAGAGGCGCTTGAGCGTGCCCAGGAAGCTGGCCATGCGGTTTGACGCGA
>JAJDNI010000278.1 GCA_022340755.1 Gemmatimonadota bacterium | reverse complement strand
CTCGGGGCCCGGTATCCCATGATCGGGCCGCCGGTGATCTCCTCGATGAGATCCTTGCTCCTGCGCACCGACGATCGGAATCCGTCAGGCCCCAAGCGGGGCACCATCTCGTGCTCCCAGCCGTGGGACGCCAGCTCGTGTCCCCCGCGGGCGATGGCTCGCACGACCCCCGGCTCCCGCTCGGCGAGCCAACCCACGACGAAGAACGTCCCGTGGACGCCTCGTTCCGCGAGGAAGTCCAGGATGCGGGGGACTACTTCCCGGGACCGGCGGGGGAGCGCGTCCCACGAGCTCATGGGGTAGTGCGGTGCCATCGCCGTGGGATGGAAGTACTCCTCCACGTCGACGGTGAAGTGATGTCGTACAGCGCCGACGTCGGTCATGATGGCGTCCCGGGTTGGTCCATCAAGAAGAAAGGCCCTGGAAGACCGCCGGTACCCAGAGGAGCCACGACAAAAGCAAAGCCCCCAGGACGAGGGGGGCTTGCAGGGGGAGGCGTGCCTCTCCGGATCCGACTTCGATATCGCTCATACATTCAACACTACATCGCCCCCCTCCGGAAGACCATGACCGGCATGGTCTTGGCCATGATGGCGAGGTCCGTCGCCGCGGACCGGCCACGGATGTACTTGATGTCGAACCCGACCTTCCTCCGGACATCCTCCAACGACTGATCGTAGCCCATACTCACCTGCGCGAGACCGGTGATGCCCGGAAGCACGCGCTGGCGATCTCGGTAGTTCGCGACGCTCTTACTGAGCTCCAGGAAAATATCGGGCTGCTCCGGACGCGGGCCCACGATGTTCATGTCGCCCTTCAGGACGTTGATGAGCTGCGGAATCTCATCCAGCCGCGTAGCGCGCAGGATCCGGCCCACGGGGGTGATGCGGGGGTCGTCGCTGCACGCCCATACCTGCGAAGCGTCCCGGT
This sequence comes from Gemmatimonadota bacterium, assembly GCA_022340755.1. Classification (GTDB taxonomy): domain Bacteria; phylum Gemmatimonadota; class Gemmatimonadetes; order Longimicrobiales; family Gaopeijiaceae; genus SZUA-318. The sequence continues at coordinate 5,943 of JAJDNI010000278.1, read as the reverse complement.
CGGAGCGCATCGTCCGGAACTTGTAGATGGTGAACACCCGGCCGCCCTGGTCCACCCCCCTCCGCAGCTGGCCACCATGGCGGCCGGCGCGCCGGCGCTCGCTGCCCCAGCGGCGTCGATCCAGCCCGACGCGGGGTTGCTTGTAGATGACCGGGCCGGGTGACGTCAGCTTCACCAGCACCGCAATGATGATGAGGAGGGGCGCTGTGAGGATGAGCCCGAGGAGCGCGACGGCGACGTTCAAGGCCCTCGATGTCTGGTCGTGAAAGACAGAGTGCCTTGCATCGCGGGCGCGCTGGGCCTGATTGACCAGATCCAGAAGTCGCCGCGGCGGAGCGCCGGGTATCACCGAAGCAATCGGGTATCCGGGATCGGCGTAGCCGGCGCTCATTTGAGCAGGAGGCGTCACGGCCTTCTTCCTGAGGGAGGAGGAGGAATACGGTCGCCTTCGGGGTCCAGCCTATCGCAAAGGTCGTTCCTATGGGTGATCTTCCACCGCGTAGCTCACGCAAGTTATTTGTTTACAACGATTTGAGGTGATTTGTGCCGTGAAAAACGTTCCCGAAGAGACGCCGCGAATGTGGCTGTCGGTCGACGTTTGTTGGATCGGTGCTACACCCTCGACGCAGATCGTCTGCCGAGCCCCCCAACTCAGGCAAGAGGAAGGATGTCCACCAAGAAGTAGAAGCGCGACCCCCACTCCGGCTTGCTCTCCAGCTGAAGATCCGCACCGAGGGACCGTAGGATCCGACGGGCGATGGAGAGCCCCAGGCCCGCTCCGGAGAAGAACTGGCCCTGCCCTCCCTGTCTCTTCTTCATGGGGCGGAAGAGCTGCTCCTGCATCCCCGGCGCGATGCCCCGCCCGGTGTCGCGCACGAAGAACTCCATGTGCCGGCGTCCGTTCCGCTTCGCGCCCAACTCCACGAACCCCTTGTCGGTGAACTTGATGGCGTTGGTTGTGAGGTTGAGCAGGACCCGGCTCAATGCGATGGGATGACCGAAGGCCCGGTCGTAGGGTGGAAGCGAAAGGAAGAGGTCGATCTTCTTCTCCTCGGCCATGGGGCGGACCATCTCTTCGACCCCTCTCAGGAGCTCTTCGATGGAGTAGGCTTCCGCTCCCTGGTCCACCCACCACTGTTCGTGCCGCGCCAGATCCACTACGTCGGAAGTGATGGATGCGAGTCCGAGAGCGGCGCTGTAGATCAGGCTGAGCTGGCTTTGCTGAACGTCGTTGAGCTCGCCGCTGTGCTTGCCCCGGAGGGTCTCCGCGAGGAACAGGATCGAGGTGAGCGGCGAACGGAGGTCATGGGCGATCTCCAAGAGGACCTCGAACGCGTCGGGTTGCAGCATCAGCGTCTCGAGGTCATCGGGGTCCTCCCTGGTGACCTTCGTGAAGAGCGCCTCGACGGCCCTGAGCACGGCGAGAAGCTCCGGCGTCGAGGACGGCGGAATCTCCATCCTCAGGAGCTCCGCGCGCACGGCGTGGATGAGCCTGACGTCGCTGCGACTGGAGAGGAGGTCGAGTGCCGACTCGTCGGGCTCTACCCCCTCGAGAATGGCCCCGACGGCGCTGGAAACCGCGTCCAGCTTCGCGTCGAGATCTTCCCTCTGCACCAACCCGGTCTCAACCAGCTCGTCGGCCCGCGCCGAGACCCGAACGGCGGCGCCCCCGAGGAGTGAAGGAATTGGGGAATCGACCCCGGCGCGTACCGGGAGCAATAGACCTCCTAGTTGACCGGCGACGCGTGCGAGTCGCCTTCGCGCAATAGCTCGATACGCCGGGTACCGTGCTTCTCCATGAGCCGGTAAAGGGTAGTGCGATCCACCTGGGCCATCCGGGCCGCGACCGAGATGTTGCCTCCAGACGCGTTCACGACCTGCCGGATGTAGGCCTTCTCGAACTCGGCCAGGACACGCTCCCGTGCCGTGTGGTAATCTAACGACAAAAGTGCCGGAGCGATCACCGTCTCCCCGGCGTCATCGAGGGCCATGTCGTCGAAGAAGGGGATCTCGCTGGCCTGGATCTCCGAGCCCGGCCGGGCGAGGACGACCATGTGCTCGATGACGTTGCGCAGCTCCCGGACGTTCCCCTGCCAACGGGCGCTCACCAGGGTCTTCATGGCCGCTTCGGAGAAGACCGGGATATCCATTCCCTGCTCGCGATGCTGCTTCCAGAACCGCTCGAGGAAGTGTTGGGCCAGGACCGCGATGTCCTCGCGTCGCTCCCGCAACGGAGGAACGTGCAGGGGAACCACCCGCAGTCGGTAGAACAGATCCTTGCGCAGCTCACCCGCCCGGATGGCCGCCACGGGGTCCCGGTTGGTGGCGGCGATGAAGCGCACGTTGACCACAGCGTCGGTCTTCGTGGACCCGACCCGCCTCACGACACCGTCCTGGATGACCCGGAGGAGCTTGGCCTGGATGGGTACCGGCATCTCTGTGAGCTCGTCCAGGAAAAGCGCGCCTCCGTTCGCCACCTCCAACAGGCCCGGCTTCTCGCGCACGGCGCCCGTGAACGCGCCCTCTACGTGGCCGAACATCTCGGACTCGAGAAGGTGCTCGGGGATGGCCGCGCAGTTCAGGGAAATGAGGGGCCGGCTCCTGCGTCGGCTGTGGGCGTGGATGTAGTGGGCGATGACGTCCTTGCCCGAGCCGCTCTCACCGGTTAGGAATACCGAAGCGTCGGTGCCCGCTACCATCTCCGCCGTCTCCACCAGCCGCCGGAACGCCTCGCTCTTGCCGAGCAGGAAATGGGCCCCTGCCGCGTACTGAACGAGGTCCTTGTCGACCTTCTCTCTTTCCTTCCTGCTTTCCCTGGCCACCATGACGGCGTGCGATGCCCGACCGATGAGCACTTGGAAATGCGTGGCCGAGAATGGCTTGGGCAGGTAGTCCCAGGCTCCCTCCCGGAGGACGGAGACGCTGGACTCCACGCTGGGGTTGCCCGTCATGACGATGACAAGGGAGTCGGGGTGGTTCTCCAGGGCGGCCCGCATGATTTCCTGGCCCGACACCTGCGTCATGTAGAGGTCCACCAACAGAATGTCGTACCGGTGCCGCCGAACGAGATCCAGGGCTTCGTTTCCCCTCCCTGAGACCGTGACCTCGAAGCCTTCGGTGCGGAGAAGGGAGGCGCAGCTCTCGCCGAGAGAATGCTCGTCGTCAACGATCAGTACTTCGATCGTGGCCCGCTGGTCATGTGTGAGCGCAACCAGATCGTACGCGGGTTGCGTAGGGTGCCCGAACCCTGGACTGGAGGGCCGGGTAGGAGTCCCGTCGGGTGAGTGGGCGACTGGCGAAGGGGAAGGCATGAGTGGTGGCCTTGGCCTCGGATTTGCTTGTGCGAGACGTCCCGGTGGTGTCAATGTTGGAAAGTCACGACGTGCATTGTGTCAGCGGTCCGACACGAGCGATTTAAGGTTGTGCACCGAAAATGCACTCTAATTTCAAACGTTCCTCCGATCCTGGCCGAACGCAAGGTTATTGGTTCGTGATGACCGAACACTGGACTCGTCGATGCCACACGACAACTTGATCCCTCCCATCCTTCCCCCGGACGACGGCTCGATCGGCCGCCGAATCGTCCCGTCTCCGGCCGGGGGTGGTGAAGTCGCCTTCCACGAGGACGACGACTTTCGCAGGCCGGGTTCGGGGCGCTCCGAGCTCCAGCGAGCCCTGTCGGCGGTCATGCGCAGGAAGTGGATGCTGGCCTTGGCCCTCCTGGTGGGCATGGTGGGGGCTGTGGGCTCCTACATGGTCCTTGGGGTGCAGTACACGGCCGAGGGCAACCTCTGGATCCAGGTCGAGCAGCGGGGGGGAGGGGCGAGGAACGTCGGACCCATCCAGCAGGGTGAGCTCCTCCAACCGGTCGCCTGGATCGACCTGCTCAACTCCTTCGCGGTTCTCGATCCCGTCGTCATCGCACAGCGACTGTATCTGAGCACCCCGCCGGAGTTCTCGTCCGCCTTCGCATCGTTCCGCTTGGGGGCCCACTACACTCCGGATCAGTACACCCTGGACGTCAGCCACGACGGGCGGCACTTCACCCTGAGCACCGCGACCGGCACGAAGATCCAGTCTGGGACGCTGGGGGACTCCATCGGAATTGCCGTCGGCTTCCTCTGGCAGCCGGAGGCCTCGACGTTTCCGGCGGGCTCGGAAGTCCCGTTCAGTGTCATGAACCCCAGGGACGCGTCCCGGAACCTCCAGCAGCGCCTCATGACCAACATGACGGGGAACGGGAACTTCATCGGGCTCTCTCTGACCGGCTCTCAGCCCGAGAAGATCACGAACATCCTCAACGCGGTCATGGACCAGTACGTGCAGGTGGCCGCGCGGCTGAAGCGTGGACAGCTCGACGAGCAGCTGAATATCCTCCAGCACCAGCTCCAGAGCACCGGAGCTGCCCTCCGTACGGCCGAGCGGAATCTCGAGGACTTCCGGGTCCGGACCATCACGCTACCCTCCGACGCTGCCAGCACGTCCGCGGGCGGGACGGCGCAGGGGGGCCCCGTCTTCGATCGGTTCTTCCAGATGAAGGTGGACCTCGCGCAGATGCAGCAAGACCGGCAACAGCTCCAGCGGGCTGTGGATTCCCTGCCGCAGGGGAATGTCCGTATCGAGGCGCTGGAGATGATACCCGAAGTGAACAACTCGTCGGAGCTGAAGCAGGCCCTCGCCGAGCTGGTGACACTCCGGGCTCAGCTGCGCACGCTCCGCAACGATTACACGGACGACTACCCGCCCGTCCAGGACCTGCTGAGGCAGATCGCGACCCTCGAGCACCAGACAATTCCGCGCATGACGAACGCCCTGATCACCGAGCTCAGGGCCCAGGAGAACCAGCTCTCCGGAACGGTGGCCGCGGCGTCGACCGAGCTGTCCGCCATCCCGCCCCGGACCATCGAAGAGGCCAGACTCCGGCGCCAGGTGACCATCCAGGAGGGCCTCTACAACGACCTCCGCAGCCGGGTGGAGACGGCTCAGCTGGCGTCGGCGGGCTCCATCCCTGACGTGCAGATCCTGGATCGTGCCTCCGTGCCCCGAGTCCCCTCAAAAGACGACCGCCTGCGGTTCGGTCTCATGATCCTGTTCGGGAGTCTCGGGGCGGCGGTGGGCCTGTCCATCCTTCTGGACCGCACCAGTCGGACGATCCAGGACGCCGACGAGGTGGGCGAGGACTTCGGGCTCGAGATCCTGGGCTTCATCCCGCGCATCGAGTCCGTGGCCGGAGCCAGGGCTGAGGACAACGCCGCCCAGGTGGTGGAAGCGTTCCGCGAGCTCCGCGTGACCCTTTCCTTCGCGTATGGAACCGCCGGGCCTCTCACCTTGACGATCAGCAGTCCCGCCGCGGAGGAGGGAAAGACGCTCACTGCCACCTACCTTGCGGTCGCGTTCGCGGAGATGGGCCGCAGGACCCTGCTCATCGACGCAGACACGCGTCGAGGAGACGCCCATCGCCTCCTGGGGGTGGAGCGTAAGCCCGGCTTGACGGACTACCTTCGTGCGCGCACGGGGGGCGACATCATCCAGAAGACCACATACGAGCACCTGGAGTTCATCGGATGTGGGGCCCGTGGGGCCACCTCGCCGGAGATGCTCGCGTCAAACCGCATGGCCAGCTTCCTGGGCACGCTCAAACGCCTGTACGACGTCATCATCATCGACTCGCCCCCGCTGGCGGCCGGCGCCGACGCGCTGGTGCTCGCGGGCCTGGCGGGCAACATGGCGGTGGTCCTCCGCACCGGATCCACCGACAAGCGCCTGGCCGTCGCCAAGCTGGACTCCATCTCCAGGCTCCCCATCCGGATCCTGGGCGCGGTCCTCAACGACATCGAGCCGAAAGGCTCGTACTACCGGTATTACGGGTCTTATCTACCCGGGTACCGGACCACGGCGGAGGTGGAGGACGACCAGGCAGAGAGTCTCGAGGAAGAGGCGCGG
>JAJDNI010000270.1 GCA_022340755.1 Gemmatimonadota bacterium | reverse complement strand
CCGTAGACTTCCGAGAAGGCTGCGGCCGCCGCCCTGTACAGCTCCCCCTCGGGCTCTGCGCGCCACGGCCGGTTCTCCTGGAAACCGGTGACCACCACCTCCACGCCCTCCGGCGCCTGGCGCTCCACGTGCCGGCGGAGGAGCTCGGCGATTCGGTCGGGATCCTGATCCGGGACCAGCCTGCAGCTCACCTTCGCGCTGGCCCGTGCGGGCAGCACCGTCTTCTTCCCGGGGCCTGTATAGCCGGAGACCATGCCGTTCACGTCCAGGCAGGGCCGGATCCAGAGCCGCTCGGGCGTGGAGAAGCCCGGCTCTCCCCGAAGCGCCGCACCCCCGGCGGAGCGCTGGAACGCCGCCTCGTCGTACCCGAGGGCGGCCCAGGAACGGCGAAGCTCCGGAGACGCGTCCCGGACGTCGTCGTAGAAGCCGTCCACGGCCACCCTGCCGTCGGCGTCGTGGAATGACGTGATGATTCGCGACAGCACGTGGGCGGGGTTGGGCACCGCACCGCCGTACTGTCCGGAGTGCAGATCGTGGGTGCCCGTGCGGACCTCGATCTCGGTGTACGCCAAGCCGCGGGTCCCGAAGATGAGCGATGGCTGCCCGGGGGCGAACATCATGGAGTCACCGATGACCACGTGGTCGGCCGCCAGCTCCTCGACATGAGCCTTCACGTACGGCGTCAGATGGGTGGAGCCCACCTCTTCTTCGCCCTCGAAGAGCAGGATGAGGTTCACCGGAAGGCCGGTGGTCTGGAGGGCCGCTTCCGCCGCGGAGATCTGGAGGATGACCTGCGCTTTGTCGTCGGCGGCGCCGCGGGCGAGAAAGTTGTCCCCCTCACGGGTCAGCACGAACGGGGGAGAGCGCCACTCGTCGACGGGATCAGGAGGCTGGACGTCGTAGTGAGCGTACACCAGAAGCGTAGGCGCCCCGGGCCCTGCATGGTATCGACCCACCACCAGGGGATGACCGTCGGTGCCCACCACCGAAGGTTTCAGTCCGGCCCGGCGCATGCGCTCCGCGACCCAGGACGCGGCTGCCCGGACGTCATGTCGATGCGAAGGGTCCGTGGAGATGCTGGGAATGGCGATCAGCTCTGCGAAGTCACTGACGAAGTGCTGCAGATGAGCGTCGATGTACGCGTCGGGGGATGTCATGATCGTCCGATGTGAGAGGGCGGAGGGACATCGGAATCTCGCCCCGGAAAGCCCTTCGCGCAGCCCGGGCTCGGCGGTGCCCGGAGGTGAGCGCCCCTACCGAGAGAGGGCACTTGGGGAGAGGGCGGGATCGCGCCGCACCCGGCTCCTCTGCAGCCTACCGGAGCTCGAACCTCAGCCCAACGCCGATGCTGCTGTAGTACCAGCCATGGAGTCGCATCACGCGAGTGAACGCCTGGGGGCGGAAGCCTCCCAGATGCACACCTACGCTCAAGGCGGCGCCTCCGTCCAGGTTCGGGCCCGTCCGCGGCCCCAGATCCACGTCCGCCAACGCTTCCACGTGCCACGGCCCGTGGCTCACGAGTCGGAGCGCGGGGCCGACGGAGAGCACCCAGCCGGTGTTGTCGCAGCCGCCGACCCCAGGGCTCGAGGTCGGACACAACGCCGCCTGTTTGTATCGCTGGAACCACACGTGGGGAGAGAACAACGCGTGAGGCCGGACCATACCCAGCATCACGCCCCAGCTCCGGTAGTCCGCGCCGAGAGCCTGGGGGCTCGAGTCCCAGCGTGTCAGGCTGACCTGATAGGTCGCGGTGGCGGTATAGGACGCCTGCGCGGCGAGCCCTTCGGGCAGGAGGATCGCGAGGCACGCCGCCCCGATGACAGACCAAGCAAGCGACGGGGTCCGCATGGCACTTCCCTCGAGGAAGGGCGGGGGCATCTGAAACCTTGCGTGTCCCGCATGACGGGTCAACTTCGTGCCTATGAGAGCCAGATTCGCGGTACTTGTCCTGTCCCTTCTCGTGCCCGTCGCCCTGAGCGCCCAGGGCCGCACGTTCACCCACGCCGACACCCTGCGGGGCTCCAACGGGCCCGGCCGCGCCTGGTGGGACGTCGCCTTCTACGACCTGCACGTGCGCGTCTCCCCCGCCGATTCGAGCATCAGCGGCTGGAACGGCATCAGTTACCGGGTGCTGCAGCCACGCCAGGAGATGCAGATCGACCTGCAGACGCCCATGAGGGTGGACAGCATGGTGTACGGTGACGGTGGGCGGCTCTCGTATCGACGGGACGGCAACGCCTTCTTCGCCGCGCTCACCGACCCCCAGCGCGAAGGGGACGTGAACACCGTGAGGGTCTACTTCCACGGCAAGCCGAAGGTGGCCAGGCGCCCGCCGTGGGACGGTGGCTATATCTGGCAACGGGACAGCCTGGGCAATCGGTGGGTGGCTACCGCCAACGAGGGTCTCGGGGCCAGCGTGTGGTGGCCGAACAAGGACTACCTTGCGGACGAGCCCGACAGCCAGAGGATCGCCATCACGGTGCCGGATCCGATGGAGGACGTCTCCAACGGGCGGCTCCGCAGCGTCACGGCCAACGAGGACGGCACCACCACGTACGAGTGGTTCGTGGCCGACCCGATCAACAACTACGACATCGAAGTGAACGCGGGCACCTATGCCCACTGGACCGAGATGTACCAGGGCGAAGGCGGGCCGCTCACCATGGATTTCTGGCCCCTGCGCTACCACATGGATGCTGCGCGGAGGCAGTGGGCCCAGGCCGTTCCCATGATGCGGTGCTTCGAGCATTGGTTCGGGCCATATCCGTGGTATAAGGACGGCTACAAGCTCGTCGAGGCTCCACACCTGGGCATGGAGCACCAGAGCGGGATCGCCTACGGGAACGGCTTTCAGAACGGCTATCTGGGCCGCGACCTGTCCCGCACCGGGTGGGGGCTCAAATGGGACTTCATCGTGGTGCACGAGAGCGCCCACGAGTGGTGGGGCAACAGCATCACCGACAAGGACCCGGCGGACATGTGGATCCACGAGGCCTTCGCCAACTACGCGGAGAACCTGTTCACCGAGTGCCAGACGGGCTCCAAGGAGGCGGGGGCCGACTACGTCATCGGCACCCGAAGGCTCGTCCGGAACGATCGTCCCATCATCGGCACCTACGGAGTCAACTCCGAGGGCTCCGGCGACATGTACTACAAGGGCGGCAACATGCTGCACACGATTCGCCAGCTCGTGAACGACGACGAGAAGTGGCGGATGATCCTCCGGGGACTCAACAGCACGTTCCGGCACCAGACGGTGACGACGAAGCAGATCGAAGAGTACATGGCTCGGCATTCGGGACTGAAGCTGGACAAGGTCTTCGACGAGTATCTGCGCACGACGATGATCCCGGAGCTGGAGTACAAGGTCGACGCGGGCACGCTGTCGTACCGATGGGCGGACGTCGTAACGGGCTTCGACATGGCGGTGCGGGCAAAGACCGCTCCGGACGCGTGGACGCTTCTGCACCCCACGGAGTCGTGGCAGAGCATGCCCACGATGCTCCCTGACGCGGCGGCCTTCGAGGTGGACCGGAACTTCTACGTGACGGCTAAGGACGTGGGCGGCGAGGGGCGCTGACCGGCGCCCGCGGACGGCCACCCCCCTTGTGCGTTCTCGGGCGTCACCCCCTACTTTCCGCCCGCACTCACGTCCCCGAAATCCCGGACCGGACCATGTTCACGATGCGACGTTTGACCTCGCCTTCGGTATCGGTCGCTCTCGCCGCCTTCGTGGCGGGCGCGCAGACGCTTTCCGCCCAACAGATGTCGGGCGGGGACGTCGTTCTCGATTCTGCCGTGCTCAGCTCCTATAACTGGCGCAACATCGGCCCCGATCGAGGTGGCCGGTCCATCGCGGTGAGCGGCGTCCGTGGCCAGGACGACGTGGCCTACTTCGGCGCGGTGGGCGGTGGCCTCTGGAAGACCACGGACGGCGGCGAGAATTGGACGCCCGTGACGGACCACCAGATCACCAGCGCCTCGGTGGGCGCGGTAGCCGTGAGCGAATCCGACCCCAACGTGGTCTACATCGGTACGGGTGAGTCGGCGATCCGCGGCAACATCATGCCGGGCGACGGCATCTACAAATCGACCGACGCCGGCAAGACCTGGAAGCACATCGGCTTCGACAAGGTCGACGCCATCTCCAAGATCCGCGTCCACCCCACCAACCCCGACATCGTGTTCGCCGCGGTCTTCGGACAGTACAGCGTGCCCAGCCCGGATCGCGGCGTATACAAAAGCACCGACGGCGGCCAGACGTGGCGCAAGGTGCTCTTCCGCAACGACAGCACCGGAGCCATCGACATCTCCATCGACCGCACCAACCCCGACGTCATGTATGCGGCTCTGTGGCAGGCGTACCGGAAGGAGTACAAGATGTCGTCCGGCGGCGTCGGCAGCGGACTCTTCAAGAGCACCGACGGCGGAGAGACCTGGAAGGAGATCACACGCAATCCGGGTCTACCCCAGAAGGGCCTGGTGGGGCGCATCGGGGTGGCGGTGTCGCGGGCGAACTCCAATCGCGTCTATGCCCTGGTGGAAAACGACGAAGGCGGGCTGTTCAAGAGCGACGACGGCGGTGCCACCTGGGAGCAGATGAACGACAGCCGCAACATCCGGCAGCGGTCGTTCTACTACACCAACGTCTTCGCTGATCCGAAGAACCAGGACGTGGTCTACATGGAGAACACGTCGCTCTTCCGGTCCACCGACGCGGGCAAGACGCTCAGGACGGTGGGGGGCACGCACGGCGACTTCCACGATCTGTGGATCGATCCCGATGACCCGGCGCACCTGGTAGTGGGCAACGACGGGGGCGGCGCGGTCTCGAAGAACACGGGCGGCCAATGGACGGACGAGGACTTCCCCACGGGGCAGTTCTACCACGTCGTCACCACCACGAAGATCCCCTTCGACGTGTGCGGCGCACAGCAGGACAACAGCACCCTGTGCCTGCCCTACAACTGGAACATGGGTGGGCGGCGCTCCTACGGAGGCGGTGGCGGCGGACGCGGTGGCAACCGTGACGTCACGGCGGGCGGCATGGACGTCGCTTACTCCGTAGGCGGCGGTGAGCCCGGGTACATCGCACCGGACCCGAACGACTTCGAGCTCTTCTACTCCGGGGCGAACAACGGCAGCTACATCGACAAGTACGACAAGAGACTGGACACGAACCGCGAAGTCGATCCGTACCCGTGGTTCTATTCCGGCGAGCCTTCGAAGGACATCAGGGAGCGGTGGCAGTGGACCTTCCCCATCATCTTCTCTCCGGTGGACCACAAGACGCTGTACACGTCCTCTCAGCGGCTCTGGGCCTCGGCAGACGGGGGAAAGACGTGGAAGGCGCTCTCGGGTGACCTGACCCGCCACGACCCCAACACCATGGGCGACTCGGGTGGACCCATCACCCACGACATGAACGGCCCGGAGGTGTACGCTACGATCTTCTCGGTGGGACCGGGCAAGAAGAACATCAACGTCATCTGGACCGGC
>JAJDNI010000252.1 GCA_022340755.1 Gemmatimonadota bacterium | reverse complement strand
CCCGGTCGTTCCCTCGTCGATGGCGAGGATGGCTGGACTGGGCATGATCGAAGGCTTCCGGTCTGTGGGGTCTGGTCGGTGGGTCCGGAGATCCCGGGCTTCCCCGCGCCGGCATCCGCGATTGCCGGTCGGCGGGAGCGTCCCGGGGACCCGTCATCGTATGCATTGGACGGCGGGCGCTGCAAGCAAACGTCTCCCGCCGCGCTCACACGAGCTCCGATGTGCCTGGGCTACTTCCCCATCGGCTCGAGCCGGCCGAACGCATACCGCCAACCCACCCGCGCCAGGAGCTCGATGAAGCGACCCACGGGAAAGCCGACGACCGTGTAATAGTCGCCCCGAATCTCCTCCACCAGAGCCCCTCCCATGCCCTGAATCCCATAGGCGCCGGCCTTGTCCATGGGCTCGCCCGTGGCGACATAGGCGACGGCGTCCGCTTCGTCGAAGAGACGGAAGCGAACGACGGCCTGCCCCACCGCGCTCACGGTTCCGGCCGGCCCGCGGAGCGCGATCCCGCTGAGGACCCTGTGCTCGCGGCCGGAAAGGCCCCGCAACATCGTCACGGCCTCGTCGGCGTCGGCGGGCTTGCCCAGCACCCTGTCTCCATCCACCACGACCGTGTCCCCGCCGACCACCAACACCCCGGGATCGCCAGTCGCCACGCTTTCGGCTTTGGCTCTCGCCAGTCGCTCGACGTGCGCCTCGGGAGTCTCGCCCTCGAGGTACCGCTCATCCACGTCGGCCGGCGCCACTTCCGCGTTGAGCCCCATGCGCCGCAGGAGCTCGGCACGTCTGGGTGATGCCGACGCCAACACGAGCCGCGGCGAGCCCATCGCCCTCAGTTCCGCTCCAGCACCAGAGTGACGGGACCGTCGTTGACGAGCTCCACCTGCATCATGGCCCCGAACTCCCCGGTCTCCACCCTCCCGGGCGCGCGCTCCCGGAGGAGACCCACGAACCGCTCGTACAATGGGATGGCCACCTCCGGAGGAGCGGCCTCGACAAAGCTCGGTCGCCGTCCCTTGCGGGTGTCGCCGTACAGCGTGAACTGGCTGACCACCAGCAGATCGCCCCCGACTTCGTCGAGGGCGAGGTTCATCTTGCCGTCCGCGTCACCGAACACGCGCAGTCCGAGCACCTTGTCCGCCATCCACTCGATCTGGGTGTCTCCGTCGCCATCCCGGAAGCCGACCAGCAGCAGATGCCCGCGCCCGATCTCCCCGGTAGGCTCGCCTGACACCGTCACCCGCGCGCGAGCCACGCGCTGCAGAACCACCCTCACGTCCGACGCGCTCCCGCAGCGTAGACGGAGGTCACTCGACGGTGACGGCCTTCGCCAGATTGCGTGGCTGATCCACGTCGTGACCTCGCAGCACGGCCATGTGGTAGGCCAGGAGCTGCAGGGGAACCGACGTGAGCACCGGGAGCAGACACGGGATCGTCTGCGGCACCTTGATGATGTGGTTCACCTTCGACTCGAGCTCGCTGCCGCCGTCGCTGACCACCGCGATGATGCGGCCTCCCCTTGCTTTCACCTCCTCGATGTTCGACACGACCTTGGGATACACAGGGTCACGCGGAGCCAGGAAGACCACCGGCATGTCGTCGTCGATGAGGGCGATGGGACCGTGCTTCATCTCGGCCGCCGGATACCCCTCGGCGTGGATGTAGCTGACCTCCTTGAGCTTGAGGGCTCCCTCCAGCGCCACCGGAAACTGGTAGCCGCGCCCGAGATACAGGAAGTTGCCGCAATCCATGTACTCCTCGGCCAGGGCCCGCACCTGGTCGTTCAGCGCCAGCACCTCCTCGACCTGATCCGGGAGCCGGCGGAGCGCTTCCACGACTTCCTTCCCCTGGACCACGGACAGGTGGCGGCGTCGGCCCATGTGCAGGGTGAAGAGGGCGAGGGCCACGAGCTGGCTGGTGAACGCCTTGGTCGAGGCGACGCCGATCTCGGGACCCGCGTGGAGGTAGATGCCGAAATCGGTGTCGCGGGCGATGGTTGAGCCCACCGAGTTCACGATTCCCATGGTGGCCGCGCCGCGCTGTCTCGCTTCTCTCAGCGCGGCCAGGGTGTCGGCGGTCTCACCGGACTGACTCACCGCCAGCGTCAGCGTCCCGTCCTCAACCACGGGGTTCCGGTACCGGAATTCCGAGGCGTACTCGACGTCGACGGGGATGCGCGCCAGGTCCTCGAGCATGTACTCCCCGACGAGGCCGGCGTGCCAGCTCGTGCCGCACGCGGTGACGATGATGCGCCGCACGCGACCCAGATTGAATTGATGAGCCGCGATTCCTCCGAGGCGGGCGTCGCCGGACTCCTCCAACAGACGGCCCCGCGTGACATCGCGGAGGCTGGACGGCTGCTCGAAGATCTCCTTCAGCATGAAGTGCGGATATCCGCCCTTCTCTATGGCGCCCACATCCCACGTGACATGCTCCACCGACCGGCGCACCTCACCATGGTCGAGGTGGAACGTCTTGTACCCGTCCGGCGTCAGGACCGCGTAGTCCTCGTCGTTCAGGTAGACGACGTCCCGGGTGAGCGCGACCACCGCCGCCGCGTCGGAGCCGGCGAGCATCTCGCCGCCCTGACCCACGCCGATGAGGAGCGGGCTGCCCCGCCGAGCGACCACGATCTTCTGGGGATCACGCACGGAGACCACGGCGATGCCGTATGTGCCTTCCACCCGCGCCAGTGCCGCCGCCACCGCCTCCTCGAGGCTCATTCCGTCGGCCCACACGCGGTCGATGAGGTGGACCACCGTCTCCGTGTCGGTGTCCGAGGCGAAGGTGTACCCATGGCCAGCGAGACGGCTGCGCAGCGCCTCCGCATTCTCGATGATGCCGTTGTGGACCAGCGCGATGTCTCCGCCCGAGGACGTGTGGGGGTGGGCGTTGGGCTCGGTGGGTGCCCCGTGGGTGGCCCAGCGCGTGTGCGCGATGCCGCACGTTCCCTTCGGATGGATCTCCGACAGGGCCGACTCCAGCGCCGCGATCTTTCCGGTTCTCTTGACGACGTCGATCCGGCCGCTCCCGTTCACGAGCGCCATGCCGGCGGAGTCGTATCCCCGGTACTCCAGGCGCTTCAGGCTCTGGATCAGAATGGGCGCGGCTTCCTTCGCCCCCACGTATCCCACGATGCCGCACATCTGCGGATGGCCTCCTGCCTCACGTCTTCACGTCAACGTCCTTCGGCGATACCGTCCCGCCTCAGGCAACTCCTTCGAGCACTGCGGCGGCCCTTCTCACGAGAGCCTCCGCCTCTGCCCCGGTCGGGGCTTCGGCGATGAGGCGGACCACCGGCTCGGTTCCCGAAGGCCTCACGTGCAGCCAGGCTCGCCGCCCGGGCCACGCCAGGCGTAGGCCATCGGTCTCGTCACGCTCCTTGCCGTCGAGGTCCTCCGCCAGAGCGACGTACGCCTCCGCGAGCGACTCCCTCGGGAACGACACCTTCTCCTTCACAATTGTATACTCCGGCCACTTCGCCGCCGCCAGGGATGGAGTGAGCCCTTCGTCCGCCAGGTGCTGCAAGACCAGGGCCGCGGCCAGAGGGGCGTCCCGGGTGTAGTGGAGTGCCGGCAGGATCACGCCGCCGTTTCCCTCCCCTCCGACCACAGCTCCTTCCTTCTGCATTCTCCTGGCGACGTTGACCTCACCCACCGGAGCCCGGATGACCCGGGAGCCGAATGCCCGCGCGACGTCGTCCACCACCTGGCTGGTCGACAGATTGGTGACCACGAGCCCGGGGGTCCGCCGGAGCACGGTGGCCGTCGTGAGGGCCAGCG